>DAOTTI010000281.1:0-31500 GCA_034437795.1 Chloroflexota bacterium
CTAAGTATCCGCTGGTATGTTCGCGTCGCCCTGTCCATCGATGCCCGGCCGTCCTGTCCCGCACGAACATACCAGCGCTGACTTAGCCTGGATTATTCCTGGCCGGTGAGGCGTTCCGCTCTCCCTTTGGGAGAGCGGGAGCCCGCTGAGCGGGCGGTGGGGAGGGCTCCGCTCGTGAAGAATACGGGCGAGAGACCGGTACGCAGTTTGGAGGTAGAGTTGTGGCAGAGGCAGGATCAGTGGAAACGGCGGGCGAGGCGAAGCGCGTACGCGTGTACCTCTCTGAGGGGGATACGTGGCGCCACCAGGCCACGCACCTGGCCATTCTGGAGCTCCTGCGCCGCGAGGGGGCAGCCGGCGCCTCGGTCTTCAAGGGGGTTGCCGGCTTCGGCACGCACGGGCGCATTCACACCGCCACCCTGGTCGACCTGGCCGAGCCTCTGCCCCTGGTGGTGGAGTGGGTGGATACGCCCGAACGGGTGCAGCGGCTCCTGCCGGCCATCTGCGAGATGGTGGGCGAAGGGCTGGTCACGGTGGAAGACGTGCGGGTGGCCAGGGCCTCGCACCGCCCATTGCGCGACCTGCCGCGCCAGGTGCTGGTGCGGCACGTGATGACCCCGGCGTCGGCCGTGACCTGCGCCTCTCCCGATACGAGCCTGCACGACCTGGTGCTAATGCTGCTGCGCGAGCGCCGGCGGGCCGTGCCGGTCGTGGACGCGGAGCGGCGCGTCACCGGCATCATCACCAACGGGGATTTGGTGGAGCGGGCGGGCCTCCCGCTTCGGCTGGAGCTACTGGGGGCCCTGGGGGAGCCGGCGCGGCCGGAGGTGGCCGCCCATCTGGCCGGGCTGCGCGGCGATGGACGCACCGCCGCGTCCATCATGACCCGCGAGTTGGTCACCGTCACGCCGGACACGCCCCTGGCGGACGCGGCCAGGCTGATGCTGGAACGGCGCCTGAAGCGCCTGCCGGTGGTCGACGCCGAGCGCCGCCTGGCGGGCATGCTCAGCCGGCTGGACGTGCTGGCGACGGTGTCGGACGGCTACGCCCGCGGGGCCGGCCCGCAGGCGCCTGAAGGGGCGGCGTCCGCCGGCCCGGCCGGCGGAGGCGCTCGGCCCGCTCCCACCCAGATCAAGGAAGTGATGAACCGGACGGTGCCGGCCGTGCGCCCCGACGCGCCCCTGCCGGACGTACTGGATGCTGTGGTCTCCACCCGTCTCAACCAGGCGGTGGTCGTCGACGACGACGGCCGGCCGATCGGCCTGATCGTGGACGCCGACCTGCTGCAGCGGGTGACGCCCGCGGCCCACCCGGGACTGATCCAGGCGCTGATGCGGCGGGTCTTGCCATCCTCGCCGGAGCAGCGGGAGCAGTGGCAGCGCCTCACCGCCCAACGGGCGGCGGACCTGATGCGCCCCGCGAGCGAGATGCTGATCGTGCCGGAAGACGCCGGCATTGCAGAGGTGATCGACCGCTCGCTGGCCCAGCGGATCAAGCTGGTAGCCGTGGTGGACCTTGAGGGGAAGCTGGCCGGTATGGCCGACCGGGCCGACCTGCTGGCCGCCCTGGCGCAGGCGATCTGATCGGCCCCGCTCCCCTCTCCCCGACGCGGAGACGCGGGGAGGGACGTCACTCCCTTGGCCCGGGGCCGCGCCGGGGAGGCAGCCCTCACCCCCTGGCCCCCTCTCCGACACGGAGAGGGGGAACGACGGCCATGGTCGTGGGGCTTGGCCCCGCCGCCCCCGCTCCGATACGGAGCGGGGATGCAGGCCATGGGGAGAGGATCTCACGTACGGCGGCCGCACCGCCCCGGACCGACGTGGCATAACCAGTCGTCGCCATGCGGGATGCTGCGCCGTGGACTTCCCTGTCCCTCCGGTCGTCCGGCCTCTGGCGGGGCCTCTGGGCCAGGGTGAGGCACCGCCGCGCGGGATGGCATTGTTCTATAATTCGCGAAGAAGCAAAAAAGATGGCGGGCTTGAACGAGGTCTTTCACGCCCTGAGCGATCCGACGCGCCGCCAGATCGTGCGTTTGCTCCGCGCCGGCCGCCGGTCTGCGGGCGAGATCGCGCAGGAGTTTCCGCTGGCGAAGTCCACCCTGTCCGCGCACTTCAAGGTACTGAAGCAGGCCGGCCTGATCGAAGGGGAGCGGAAGGGTACCACCATCGTCTACCGCCTGAATACGAGCGCCCTGCGCGAGGTGGTGCGGGTGCTGGCGAGTTGGCTCGACAGCGGGGCCGAGCAGCCGGCGCCGGCCGCGGCGGGGACGCGGCCAGCCGGGCCACCGCACGCGCGGGAGGGTCGCTGGACCCAAGGCGGGCAGGGCAGCACGCGGCGGGCAACGGGCGAGGCGGCCGGCCCAACGCGTTCGCGGGTGCTGCGCGGGGGCCTGCTGCTCCTGGCTGCTCGCCTGGCTGGTCTGGGCGAGCCGGTCCCCGTCGCTGAAGGAGCGGGCGAGGTCGGGTTGGCCGATGATCTCCCCATGTCGCACGTAGATGGGGCCAGTCCGGCCGGCAGTGGGTGCGGGGGCGACCGATGGCCGCGGTGCGCTGGCAGGGTCGTCCGGCGTCCCACCTTCAGGAGGCGATTTATGCCTGGAAGCGGCGCAAACGGTGTCGATCACCGGACATCGGGATCCTGGGCCGACTGGGAACAGCAACGCTGATGGCCAGATCCCTGTCGCGCGATTACACGAAGTCAAGTACACGAAGAGCGGGAGAGCGAACCGCTCAAGGAGGCTGGTCAGATGTTCGAAGGCGCCTTGATGCCGATGCACTGGCTGGTGGTCCTGCTGATCGTGCTCATCATCTTTGGGGCAGGTAAGCTCCCCGAGGTGATGGCCGATCTCGGACGGGGCATCCGTGAGTTTAAGAAGGCCCAGATGGAAGACGACCCGCCCGCCAGGACGCCACCGGCGCCACCGGCCTGAGCGTTGCACCCGGCCCGCGGCAGCGCGGCTGACCTGAGGACGCCACTCCACGCCCCAGTGACGCCGGCCCGCCGCCGTCGATCTCCCCTGTCCCGGCGCCCTGGGGGGCGGCTGGACAGCCGGTCTGCGGCGGCCCCGCCGGGCCAATCAACGGCAACGTGTGGCCAGGCATCCACGGGGACATGCCATAGGGACGGCATGCGCGCTCTGCCCGCAGCCCTGGCGCACGCACACAACGCGAGGGGCCTGCACCAGGGCCTACAGGCGTACAATGGAGGCGGCGTGCGCCCGCCTGCCGTCAGTCACGGTGGGGCGTAGGGCGTGCCTTCTCTCGTGCGTGACCTCTTCCAATGGCTCAGCTTACAGGGCAACAATCCGGTCGTTGTCTGGACGGAGCGGAGCCTGTTGATCACCGCCGGCGTGAGCCTGGTTGTGGTGCTGGTCGCGCTCCCGTTTGTGCTCGGGGAGTTGCTGATCTACCTGTGGCGGCGCCGATGGAACGCGGCGCGACGTGTCCTGGTGCTGCTCGCGGCCCTGCTGCTCGTGGCCGTGCTGAGCCTGGCGGCGGTGGTAAGCACCCTGGATGCGCTGGACGTGATCCCTGAGTGGTAGTGGCGCCCGCACCGCTCTCGGCTTCATCTACGTCGGCATGGCTGGCCGCCGTCACGACCGCGGTGTAACACTGCCGCGCCAGATCAGGGCGCAGGCGCCACGTGAGCCCGGAGAGCGGGCCGCTCTCATGGACCAGGTCCAGATGGGCCAGGTCTATCAAGCCGGTGTCGCCTCCAGGCGTGGGGCAACGGTAGGTTGGTTGAGAGCCGGCGGACGCACCGCCCACGGGGCGGCGAAAGGAGAGAGCGCCGGTCGCTGACGCAGTGGGCCGGCCGGTCAGTGGGCGGACAGTGCCTTCCGACTGCTGCTGGCGCTGGCCGTTTCCACACTTGGGCGGCTACGGCTCAGGGGCGAGGCAGCGGCCGGTGCCGGGAATGACGGTCAGGTCGTAGGCGACGCCGGTCAGGAACGCGGCCAGGTGCTCGCGCAGCAGGCGCTCGTCCCACCGCGGGTCGAGCGGACGATGGAGCTCCGACCAGCCGTTGCGCTCGTCCCAGCGTAACGCCAGCATCGCCAGCCGGACCGGCTCATCCGGGTCCGGCGGGGGGAGCGGCTCGCCGGGCAAGCGCCGGCGGGACACAGGCTCCGGCGCTGCGGTCGCGACCGGCCCCGCTCGCGCGGGCTGCGGCCGGCGTGGCCGGACCCGCTCGAAGCTGAACCAGAACGAGTGATGGTCGCTAAAGCGGATGCCGATGGCGCCGCCGGTGCCCAGGATGCCGTTATCGTCGATCCGCGGGTAGCCCTCCGGACAGAGCCCCTGATAGGCCGCGACGGTGGCCTCGAACAGGGCGCGGGCCGTCTCCCGCAGCCGGGCGTAGCCGGCCTGGCCCTCGATCCGGCGCAGCGGGTCCGGCATCGGTCCGCGGGCCCGCAGGCGCTCCGCTCGCCGGCGGAGCGCGGCCAGCTCCTCCGTCCAGCTTGACGCGCGGTCGTTCATACCGGGCCTCATCGTGAGCTACAATGCGCCGGCTAGCCGCCCTGCAAGGCGCGGCCGCAGAGCTTGCTCCCGGGAGGTGCGGGGAACCATGCGCGCAATTGCCGTGTACGTCGTGGAGTTTATTGGTCCCTTTGCGCTGACGTTCATCGGCGCGGGGGCCATCATCCTCGACCAGGTCTTGCATCGGGACGCCACCGACCTGGTATCGATAGCGCTGGCCCACGGCCTGGCCATCGGCTTGATGGTAGCAGCCGCCGGGCACATCTCCGGCGGCCATTACAACCCGGCCGTGACCATCGGTCTGCTGGCCACGCGCCGGATCAAGCCGGCGGTGGCGGCCGGCTACATTGTCGCCCAGCTACTTGGCGCCCTGGTGGCCGCCGCCTTGCTGAAGGCCTTCTTCCCCGCGGATGCCGTGAACACGGTGCAGCTCGGCACGCCGGCCCTCGGGCGCGGGGTGGATCCGGTCGCCGGCACCATCATCGAGGTCATTCTCACCTTCTTCCTGATGTTCACCATCTTTGGGACGGCGGTGGACACGCGCGGGCCGCGGGGGGTGGCCCCGCTGGCCATCGGCCTGACCATCAGCATGGATATCCTGGCCGGGGGACCGCTGACCGGGGCGGCGATGAACCCATCGCGCTGGTTCGGTACCGCCATCGTCCAGGGCTTCCTGGACAACTGGTGGGTCTACTGGGTCGGGCCGATCATCGGCGCGCTGATCGCCGCGCTGCTCTATCACTACGTGCTGCTTGACGAGCGCCAACGCACGCCGGCTGCTTGAGGGAGTAGCGAGGGACGAGTGGCGAGTAGTGAGGGTCGTCTCTGGTGACCAGGGTTCCTGCCGGAGGGGGACCACAAGAGGGCAAGGGTGCGGGCGCTGCCAGGTGCATAAGGCAGGCCCGCGCGGACTGTTCACAGACGGCGATGAGTTCCCTCCCTGTGAGAGAGGGGCAGGAGTTCTGTCCGCTGGTCCTGGACACGCGGCTGTAGTTCCCTCCCTGTGAGAGAGGGGCAGGATGAGGACCCCGCGTTCAGGGCTCCAATCGGTTTCCTCTCCCTGCGGGAGAGGACGACGGTGAGGGCTCCGCCTGGGAAGAGTGTGGGTTAGCCGGTGGGCCGCCTGAGGGTGACCCCGCTCTCCAGCGGCCGGCCGCCGTGCTGGGAGATGATGGCGCGGGCCTCATCCGGCAGCAGGCCGCCCCGCACGACGACGACCACGTCGCCGGCGGCTAGCTGCGGCTCGATCGCCCGCACCTGCTCCTCCGGTATGCCGATGTCGCGGAAGGTCCCCCACACCGGCACCGGCACGACGTGCACGCTCACGGCCTCGTGGGGTACGCCGGCGGCCCGAAACACGGCGACGGTGCGGTCCGCGGCATCGCGGTCCTTGAATACGCCGGCGATTAGCTCCTGCATCGGTTGCATTGACTTGCTCCTCTTACCACGTTGTCCTGTTGGCGACGTTGCCTTATGAGTGACGTTACCCTGCCCGCTATACCCGTCTGCAAGTTTCGTACCCCAAGACCCGCTGCATTATCTACGGGCCTGCTGCGGGCTACCGCTCGCCTCGGGCGTCCCGGCCGCATCACCGCGCCGTCAGCGCGCCGGCCAGAGACCTCCCTTGGGCGTCCCGGCCGCATCACCGCGCCGCCAGCGCGCCGGCAGAGGCCGGCCCCCCGGAGTATTCACTAGCGGCGCCCTCACCCTAGCCCTCTCCCAGACGGAGAGGGAACTCCTCGCGGGCCGTGAAGGCGGTGCCCTCACCCTAGCCCTCCCCAGAGGGAGACGGAAGGATCGCCGGCGATGGAGAGGCCGGGCTAGCGGGGCGCACGGACCAGTTGACGCGGATGCGAGTACCCGCTGCGCGCTTCGAAAGACGAAGGGCGGAAGATGAAGGGCGAAGGGTGACGACATGGAGGACGAATGTCCCCTTCCGTACTTTCGTCCTTCATCTGGTTATCTTCATGGCGATTCCTGGCCCAGTATTCGAGCGTTTGGCTGGGTGACGGCGCCCCTGGAGGCGGAGCTCACCAGGGCCATGTACTTGGCAAAGACGCCGGAGGTGTAGCGCGGCGGCGGCTCCTGCCACGCCGCCAGGCGGCGGCGGATCTCGTCGTCCGAGAGCTCGGCATCGATGCGGCGCTGCTCGATGTCGATCGCGATCATGTCGCCGTCACGGAGCGCGGCGATCGGGCCACCGAGCGCGGCCTCCGGGGAGACGTGTCCCACCATGAACCCGTGCGTCCCGCCGCTAAAGCGCCCGTCGGTCACGAGAGAGACGCTCTCACCCAGCCCGGCGCCCTGCACCGCCGCCGTCACGCCGAGCATCTCCCGCATGCCCGGGCCACCGCGCGGCCCTTCGTAGCGGATGACGATCACGTCGCCGCGCTGGATCTGGCCGTGCGTCACGGCCGCCATGGCGTCTTCCTCCCGCTCAAAGATGCGGGCGGGGCCGCGGTGGTAGGTCTTGTCGTAGCCGGCCACCTTGATGACGCAGCCTTCGGGGGCGATGTTGCCCTTGAGGATCACTAGGCCGCCGTGGGGCTTGATGGGATGGGACAGGGGCCGGACCACGTCCTGCCCGGGCGCCTCCTGCGCCGCGGCCGCCTCCTGGGCCAGGGTCTGGCCGGTGACCGTCAGACAGGTGCCGTCCAGCAGGCCGCCGTCGAGCAGGCGCCTGGCGACGAGGGGGATGCCGCCGGCACGGTCCAGGTCCACGGCCACGTAGCGCCCGCCGGGCTTGAGGTCGCAGATCAGGGGCGTCCGGCGGCTGATGCGGTCGAAGTCGTCGATGGAGAGGTCGACGCCAGCCTCGCTGGCCATGGCCAGGAGATGGAGCACGGCGTTGGTCGAGCCGCCGGAGGCGACCACGCCGGCGATGGCGTTTGCGAACGCAGCGCGGGTGGCGATGTCCCGCGGGCGCAGGTCACGCCGGAGCACGTCCATCACCAGCTCACCCGTGCGCACGGCGACCGTATCCTTGCGCAGATCGACCGCCGGCACGCTATTGAACCCGAGGGGCGAGAGCCCGATGAACTCCATGGCCATGGCCATGGTATTGGCGGTGTACTGGCCCCCACAGGCCCCCGCGCCGGGGCAGGCGTGGTCCTCGATGGCCTTGAGCTCATCGTCGGAGATCTTGCCGGCGGCGCGGGCGCCGACCGCCTCGAAGACCTCGACAATGGTGAGATCACGCCCCTTCCACTTGCCGGGCATGATGGAGCCGCCGTAGAGCACCACGCCGGGGCGGTTGAGGCGCAGCAGGGCCATGGCGCCGGCGGGGATGGTCTTGTCGCAACCCACGATGACCACCAGGGCATCGAACATGTGCCCGCGTGCCACCAGCTCGATGGAATCGGCGATCACTTCGCGGCTGACCAGCGACGCCTTCATACCTTCAGTGCCCATGGTTACGCCATCGCTGATGGCGATGGTGTTCACCTCCATCGGGGTCCCGCCGGCGCGGCGGACCCCCTCCTTGACCTTCTCCGCTAGCCGTCGGAGGTGGAAGTTGCAGGGCATGGTCTCGACCCAGGAATGGAAGACGCCGACGATGGGGCGCCGGAGGTCGTCGTCGGTAAAGCCGATGGCCTTGAGCATGGCGCGCGCGGGGGCGCGATCACGGCCCTCAAGCTGTACGCGGCTGATACGGCGCAGGTCGTCCATCGGTGAAGCAGGGTGTGGCGCGGACACGGCGGGAACCTCCTGTAAGCCTGCGAGGACTGCACAGATTGTACGGGCATCACCTGCTGCCCTTCACGCTGGCGGCTGCTGCCCAGCGCGGCGGTGCCGCGCGCCCCGCGGTGAACCGCGCCCATGCGGCTGAGCGCGATGTACAAGTGCAAGAGGTACAATGACGTTGGATCACCGCTGGGTAGCAGCCAGCGGATGCTGACAACGAGATAGAGAGCGCACTAGGGGTGCCGATTCTGCTGAGAGGCCGCGAGGCCAGACCGGCCCGCCGTTGGGCCGCCGGCCTGTGGCCAACCCTCACGACCTGATCTGGGTAATGCCAGCGAAGGGAATGTGCCTGCGCCAGCGCGCGACCGGCCAGCCAGGACCGCCCCCGCTCCCAAACGGGTGGCGGTTTCTTCGTCTCAGGCCCCTGCGGCGAACCAGCGCCCGCCCGAAGTGCGCTCGAAACACGGAGCGTCGAAGGAGCAGCCGGCGTGTGGGACGCCGACGATCCGCCGCTGGGCTGCCTCCCGTCGACCGCGCAAGGAGCGCCGCATGGCCACCGTCCTTCAATATGCGCGCGAGTTCGGAGTGAGACCGGTTCCACCGCAGCACCGCGTCATGGGAACCTGGGACAACTTCGTGCTGTGGGCCGATCTCGGGATCAGCTTTCTGGTGATGGTGGTGGGTATGTTCCTGGTTCCGGGCCTTGGCCTGGGACCGGCGCTGCTCGCCATTCTCGCTGGCGCGGTGATCGGCAACCTGCTGCTCGGTCTGGCCGCGACCGCCGGCAGTGACACAGGGGTGCCGACCATGGTCTTGCTGCGGGGATGTCTCGGCCTGCGAGGCTCGTACGTGCCGACGGTGCTTAACGTCCTGCAGCTCATCGGCTGGGCGGCGTTCGAGGTGATCGTGATGGCGCAGGCCGCCGACGCGCTGGCGATGCGCTTCTTCGGCTGGCCATCGCGCTATCACGGGTGGGTGCTCGCCTTCACCGCGCTGACCGCGCTGATGGCGATCGGCGGACCGATCGTGGTCACCAAGCAGTGGCTGGAGAAGTTCGCCGTCTGGGCTGTCCTGATTACCACCAGCTGGATCACCATCTCCCTGCTCACGTCCCGCGACCTCGGCGAGCTGTGGCGCAGACCAGGCGACGGGAGCATGTCCTTCTGGCTGGCCGTGGACCTAGTGGTGGCGATGCCCATCTCCTGGTTCCCGCTGGTGGCCGATTACAGCCGGTTTTCTCGCTCGCGGCGGGCGGCCTTCTGGGGTACAGGGCTTGGTTACTTTGTCCCACACGTCTGGTTCTATGCCCTGGGCGCCTTGCTGGTGCTGGCCATGGGCGTGCAGGGCGATCCCAACGCGCCGGTCGCGCCCCTGCTGGGTGCGATCGCCGGGCTCACCGCCGGCTGGCTGGCGCTCTTCGTCCTACTGGTCGACGAGACGGACGAGGCGTTCGCCAACGTCTACTCGACGGCCGTGTCGATCCAGAACCTGCTGCCCCAGGTGAGCCAGCGCCTGCTGGTCCTGCTGATCAGCGCGGTCGTGCTGGCCATCGCCTGGATCGTGCCGCTGACGCAGTACGAGAGCTTCCTGCTCCTGATCGGCTCGGCCTTCGTGCCGTTGCTGGGCGTGCTGGCCGCGGACTATTTCGTGCTGCGCGGGCGGCGCTACGACGTGGCGGAGCTGTTTGAGCCTGGAGGGGTGTACTGGTACTCGCGGGGGATCAACTGGCGGGGGATCGCCGCCTGGGCGAGTGGCGTGGCCACCTACCTGGCCATCTCCGGCCTGCCGTCGCTGGGTATCCAGGGATTGGCCCCCTGGCTCGGCGCGTCGCTCCCCGGCTTCATCGTCGCGTTCGTGCTCTACGTCGCGCTGAGCCGCGTGGCCGCCCGCCAGCCCCTGGCCCAGATGGCGAGGTCGTAGGACGATGCATCCCAGGGATTTGCTCGAGCGCCATGCCCAACGATGGCGTCGCGCGGCGCGCCTTCGGACGAGATTAGTCCGGATGATCGACGCCGCACGCGCTGCCCCTTGCCCTTTGCGGGCTCAGCGCAGCGCTATCTCTTCTTTCTCGTTGAGCCGGGGGCCTGCGAAGCGGCTGGCGCTGAGGGCTCCCCAGGCCAGACAGGGTGGACAGGATGAGAACAGACGGAAGACCACGAGCACAACCGTCACCGCGCCACAGCGCGCGACAGCGGTGGGGCCGGCCAGTGGCGCTGACCATTGCCGGCTCGGACTCCGGCGGCGGGGCCGGGATCCAAGCCGATCTGAAGACGTTTCAGGCGCTGGGCGTCTACGGGACGAGCGCCATCACGGCCATCACCGCCCAGAATACCCTGGGCGTCCGCGCCGTGCATGAGATCCCCGCGGACGTGGTCGGGGCGCTGAGCGACGCCGTGGTCGAGGACATCGGCGTGGATGGCGTCAAGACGGGCATGCTGGCCAGCGCGGCGATCATTGGCGCGGTGGCGGACCGGATCCGGCGCTGGGACCTGCAGCGCGTGCTGGTGGTGGATCCGGTGATGGTGGCCAAGAGCGGCGACCGCCTGCTGCGCGAGGATGCCGTCGCAGCGCTGGCGAGCGAGCTACTGCCGCTGGCGGCGGTGGTCACCCCGAACCTGCCGGAGGCGGAGGTCCTCGTCGGCCGGCCGATCCGCACCGACGATGAGGTCCGCCAGGCGGCGCGCGACATCGCCGCCCTCGGCCCGCGCGCCGTGGTGCTGAAGGGCGGCCATCGGGGCGGAGACATGGCGGCCGATCTTCTGTTCGACGGCAGGGAGTTTCATAGCTTTGCGGCGCCCCGCGTGCCGACCAGAGCGATCCATGGCACGGGGTGCACGTTCTCCGCCGCGATCGCCGCCCAGCTCGCGCTCGGCGCCGGCATCGTGGAGGCGGTGAGAGCAGCGAAGGCGTATCTGACCGAGGCCATCCGGCAGGCCAGGCCACTCGGCGCGGGGCACGGCCCGGTGGAGCACGACTGGCTGGTGGTCCGCCGGCCCCTGCCGGCCGAGGCAGCGGGAGTGGAGAGGGCTAACGATGGCGAACCGGCGGCCGGCAGGGATGACGGCGAGTAATCGCTACGCGGAGGCCAGCGGGAGATGAGCGGTTCGTCGCCCACCGATGCCGGTGCGGTCCTGGCGGCCATCCGCGCGCAACGGCCCCTGGTGCATTGCCTGACCAATGAGGTCACTATCGGCCGCGTCGCCGACGCGCTGGGCGCGGTAGGCGCGTTGCCGGTGATGGCCAGCGCACCCGAGGAGGCGGCGGAGATGGTCGAGCAGGCCCAGGCCCTGGTCCTGAACCTTGGCACACCGAGCGCGGCCAGGTGGGCGGCGGCACGGGCGGCGGGCGCACGGGCGCGGTCGATCGGCGTGCCGGTGGTTCTCGACCCGGTCGGATGCGGGGCCACCGCCTGGCGTACCAGCCAGGCACGCAGGCTCTTCGACGAGGTCCGCGCCACCATTGTCCGAGGTAATGGGCCCGAGGTGGCCGCTCTGGCCGGCCTGCCGCCGGTAGCGGCCGGATACAAGCTGCGCGGTGTTACGGCGGTGCCGCACACGGCAGACCCGGCCGCGGCAGGGGCCGGCCCGCAGGGGGATGGCTTGGAGCGGCGCCGACAGCTCGCGATGCAGGCCAGCCGCGCGCTGGGGTGCACGGTCGTGCTCACCGGGCGCACCGACGTGGTGGCCAGAAGTGACCAGGCATGGTGCCGGCCGGCGGACCTTCCCTTGCTGGAGCGGGTGGTCGGCGCTGGAGACGTCGTGACCGCGCTCATCGCGGCCGGCCGCGCCGTGATCGCCGATGACGTGGCGGCGAGCTGGAGCGGCCTGGCCATCTTCGGCCGCGCGGCGCACCTGGCCGTGGAGGGCGCGGCCGGTCCGGGGAGCTTCTGGCCCCGCCTGCTCGACGCGCTGAGCGGCCTGCGCGGGGCCGACCTCAGCGACCAGCCCTGCGACGACGGAGCGCACCGATGAACATGAATGCCGTACGCCGCGCCGTGCGGCTCTACGTGCTGGCCGATACCGGCCTGGTGCCCGGCGATCGCCTTGGCGAGGTCATCGCCGCCGCCATCCGCGGCGGGGCCACCATGGTGCAGCTGCGCGCCAAGTCCGCGACCACCCTGGAGCAGATCCGCCTGGCGCGAAAGCTCCTGACCCTGTGCCGCGGGGCGGGGGTGCCGCTCATCGTGAACGATCGCGTCGACGTGGCCCTGGCCGCCGGCGCCGACGGGGTCCACGTCGGGCACATCGGCGTGGAGGACATCGAGCCGCAGGACGCGCGCCGGCTGATGGGCGGGAGCGCCATTGTGGGCGTGTCGGTGGCCAGCGGGGCGGAGGCGCGCGAGGCCCAGGCGCGGGGCGCGAGCTACGTGTCTGCCGGGCCGATCTATGCCACCGGCACCAAGGCGAACGCCGGCCCCGCAGCGGGAGAGGCGTTGCTGCGGGCAGTGCGCGCCGCCACTGACCTGCCCCTGGTGGCGATCGGCGGGATCACGGCCGACCGGGCCCCGCGATGTCTCGCTGCCGGCGCGGATGGGGTGTGCGTTGGGGCGGCCATCCTGCTGGCGCCCGACGCAGAGGCCGCGGCGCGGGCGTTCGTAACTCGCGTGGCGCAGCAGCCGGCATGATGATCATGCGCTGAGCGGGCGCGGGACGCCGCGAACCGAAGCCAGACGGACGGTGCACCACCTGGCGCCGGGCGTCGCAGCCAGAAGCGGCCTCCCTGGGCGCCCGTTCACAGCGATCTACTGAGAAAGGACGGTGAAGCGTATGGTAGGGGCAGGGTTAGGCGCTCGTGGGCAGGAGCGTGGCGTACACGAGCTACCGGTGACGCAGCGGCTGGCCCTGGCGGCGACCTTCGTGGCGCTCGGGGTCGTGCTGTCGGCGTTCGCCATACCCGTCGGGCCAGCGCGGGTCTTTCCCTTCCAGCACATGATCAATGTGATCACGGGGGTGCTGCTTGGACCGTGGCATGCGATGCTGGTGGCCTTCGCCATCAGCGTCATCCGCAACGCCCTGGGCACGGGGACCTTCCTGGCCTTCCCCGGCTCCTTGTTCGGTGCCCTGCTGGTGGGCCTTGGCTATCACTACGTCCGGCGGACGGATGCCATGGCCGCCCTGGAGCCGGTAGGGACGGCCCTGGTGGGCGCCCTGGTCGGGTACGCGCTGATCGCGCCCCTGGCGGCGCCGGCATTGCTGCTGGGGTTCATCCGCGCCAATCCGCCGTCGCCCGTGCCGTACCTGGGCCTGTTTACCGGACCCCTGGCGCTGATGGCCTCCTTCGCTGTCAGCAGCATCCCCGGGGCCGTACTGGGCTATCTCGTCCTGCGCGCCCTGCGCCGCGCCGGCATCCTGCACCGGTATGCGGGCTAGCGTGGGTTCCGGTGGACGTGGTCGGCCATGAGTAATGCGGGCGAGGGATGGACCCGGCGAGTGCGCCGGTGGGAGACGGGATTGGACCTGGCTACCTTTTGTCGCATGTGCTTTCGCTATCCGGGCGAGCCGGCTGCCGCTCCGGCGCTGGCCGGCATCGATCTCCGGCTGCGGGCGGGGGAATTTGTGCTGCTGTGCGGGCCGAGCGGGGGCGGCAAGTCAACGTTGCTGCGGCTGTGCCTGGGGCTGGTCCCGCAGTTTTCCGGCGGCCGCCTGAGCGGCCGGGTCTCGGTGCTCGGGCACGACCCGGCCGTCACGCCGCCGCGCCGGATCGCCGCGGCGGGGGCGACGCTCGTGTTCCAGAACCCCGCCGAGAGCTTCATTGCCGAGCGCGTCGGCGACGAGGTGGCGTTCGGTCCGGAGAACCTGGCCCTACCGGTGGCCGAGGTGGAGGAGCGGGTACGAGAGGGGCTGGCGGCAGTCGGCCTGGCCGCCTTTGAGGGGCGCCGCCTGCGCGACCTCTCCGCCGGCCAGCAGCAGCGGGTGGCGCTCGCGGGGGCGCTGGCGCTGCGCCCGCGCCTGTTGCTGCTCGACGAGCCGACGGCGCACCTGGACGACGACGCGGCGCGGGAGGTGCTGGCCGTGGTCGCGCGCCTGCATCGGGAGCAGGGGGTCACGGTCGTGCTCAGCGAGCACCGGCTGGGACTGGCCGCGCCCCTGGCCGATCGTATCTTGGTGCTCGCCGGCGGGCGCCTGATCCGTGCCGGCGCGCCGCGCGCTGTACTCGGCGATGAGACGTTGCCGGCCCTTGGCGTGCCTGTACCGCGGGCGGCCATCGCGGCCGTGCGACTGGGGCTGCGCGGGCCCCTGCCCCTGACGCCGGAGGAACTGGCCGAGGCCATCATCCGCGATCGGCTGGGACGAGGCTGCTTGCACGGTGGGGATGCCGGCGGGCCGCCGTCGTCCCTTCAGACTTCGGCCGGTTACGTGGCCCAGGAGAGGCAGGGGCGCGCCGGGCGCCCTCCCGGCGGTGCGCCCGCGCTCGTCTTCGACGGAGTGACCTTTGCCTACCCGGGTGGACCGCCGGTCCTAGACCAGGTGAGCTTGACCCTCGCGCCGGGAGAGGTGGCGGCGCTGATGGGGCCGAGCGGCGCGGGCAAGACGACGCTGGCGCGCCTGGCGCTGGGCCTGCTCCGGCCGCAGAGCGGGCGCATCGAACTCTGCGGCTACGTTACGCACCGCACGCCGGTCAGCACGCTGGCCAGGCTCGGCGGCCTGGTGCTGCAGAACCCGCTGCACCAGCTGCTGGCCAGCCGCGTTGACGACGAGGTGCGCCTGGGGCTACGCCACCTGCCACCGGCAGAGGCAGCGGAGCGAGCGGCCACCATGCTGGAGACCTTTGGCCTGCGGGAGCTGCAGGCGCGTCACCCGCTGTCGCTGAGCGAAGGGGAGCGCCGCCGGCTGGCCCTGGCGGCGGTGCTCGCCCGCCGCCCGCAGGTGCTGATCCTAGATGAGCCTACGCTCGGGCAAGACGAGCGGACACGCCTGGCGCTCGGAAACCTGATCCGCCGGCTTGCCGCCGAAGGGATGGCAGTGCTGGTGATCAGCCACGACGTGGAGTTCGTCAACGACGCCTGCGATCGGGTGCTGCTGCTCCGCGCTGGACGGATCGCGGCGGACCTGCCCCTTCACCTGGCCCGTGACGCCCCGGCACGGCTGAGGGAGGCAGGGCTGCCGCTCGCCGACGTGCCGGCGACGGCGCTGTGCCTGTCGGCCCGCGGCTGCCCCGTGCGGGCCCGGCGTCTGCCCGAGCTCCTGGCGGCCATGGGGGAGGGAGCCGTTGATCCGCCTTGATCCGCGGGCCCAGCTGGCGTGGCTGGCAGCCACCGTGCTGGGGGCGCTGGGCGGGGGCGTGCCGGGGCTAGCCGGCGGCGGGCTCCTTGCCAGCGCCGTCCTGCTGCGGGCCGGCGCGCTGGCCGCCTGGTGGCGCGTGGTCGGCGCGCTGGCGCCCCTGGCGGCGCTGATGATCCTGCTGGATGCGCTGGCGGGCGCGCCCGCGCACGGCCTGGAGCTCGCGGCGCGGCTGCTCGTCCTGGGCACAATCGGCCTGGCGTTCTCGCGGTGGACAGATGATGAGGCCGTCATCGCCGGGCTGCGGGCCCTGCGCGTGCCATACGCCATAACCTTCGTGCTGGTGGCCGGCGCGCGCTTCATCCCCGCAGCGGCCGCCGACGTGGCGCAGGTGCGGGATGCGGCGCGGCTGCGGGGTGTCGTGGTGGACGGACCGCCCTGGCGCCAGTTGGCCGGCTGGCGCCTGCTATTGGTGCCGCTGGTGGTGAGCACCGTCCGGCGCGGGCTGCAGCTGGGCGAGGCGATGGAGGCGCGGGCATTCGGCGCCCAGCCGCGCCGGACGGTGCGGTACCGGCTGGCCTGGCGGGCGCGGGATACGCTGGCGGTGCTCGGGGCGGCACTCTATCTGGCGTTTGCCCTCGCTGCTCCTCGCCTGCCATCGCTGTGGCCGGCCGGCGGCGCGGCGCCATAGCCCCGCTCTGGTAAAACAGCTATGGGAAGACTGATCGCTATTCAATAGGGATTCTCGTCTTGCTAGGGGTGCTCGCGGAGGCGGGCTGAGAGGTGGCCGGGCCACCGACCCTTAGAACCTGATCCGGGTAATGCCGGCGGAGGGAAGCAATGAGCAGCACTGAGACTACCGGCTCGTCCGAGCCATCGCCACCACAGCCGGTCGGCTCCGCAAGCGGGGCCTCCTGCGCCCCCGCGGGCGGCGCCTTCTTCGGGGCCCGCTTCTCCCTGTATCCCATGACCGACCGCTTCGTGCCGGTCATCCTGCAGGCCATCGAGGGGCTGGCCGAAAGCGGTCTGGATGTGGAGACGGACGACGTCAGCACCTTCGTCGGAGGCGACGAGGACACCGTCTTCGACGCCCTGGAGCGGTCGTTCGCGCGGGCGGCCGCCACCGGCGAGCACGTGGTGATGACCGTGCTCCTGTCGCGGGGCTGACCGGGTGAGGCCTGCCCGCCGGCGGCGGGCTCGGGCGACACGGCATCCCAGGGGCGGGGAGAGGCGGAGATACGGGGGCGCGCAGACGTAGACGTACGGGTACATGGTGATTCGGAGGCGCGGAGAGAGGGAGATGACGTGACGGGGGCGCAGGCCCGCGTCGCCGCGTCGCCGCGTCGGGGCGGGGTGAGCGGAGTGGCGGTGGCCTGCCAGTGGTCGCTCTATCCGCTGGGCATCCCGAACTACATGGACGTCATCTACCGCGAGATCGAACGCACCAAAGCGGCGGGGGTCTTCACCCGCGGACAGCACTTCGTCTCGCGCCTGGACGGCGACCTCAACGCCGTGCTGGGGGCGATCCGGCGGTCCTTCGACGAAGCCAGCCGGAGCGCGGCGCACGTGGTCGCCCACGTGACGCTTTCAGCCAATAGCCCGACCACCAGGGCCACCAGCGCCACCAGTGCCAACAGTGACAGGAGCGACAGGAGGGGAGCGCGATGAGTACGACGGACGTTGCTGGACGGGCAGTCGGGGCGGCGCAGCGCACCGCGGCGATCCCGGTGGTGCGCCTGGTGGCGGCCGCGGGGGGAGTGCTGGCGCTGGTCGCCTTTTTCCTGCCGTGGGTGCACTACGAGCAGGCGACGTTTAGCGGCTTCGACATGGCGCGGGCGATCGCTCCGGCCCTGGCAGGGGTCAGGGCCGGCGGGCTGAAGGGCTTCCACATCGCGCTGCACGCGGTGCCGGTGCTGGCCACCGCCAGCGTGGCCTTTCTAGCCCTGAGCTGGCTGCACCGCGGGCGCGAAGGGGAGGCGCGGGAGAGCGCCTGGGCGGCGGCGGCCGCCATCGCCGGCCTGGCGATCGCCGTGCTCTTCGTCGCCAGCGCGCTCCTGCCGGGCACGCCGGGCACCCAGTTCGCGCCCGGCCTGGTCAGGACCGACGCGGCGGTCAAGGCCACGGCGGCGCAGACGCTCAACGCGGGGGCCCTGACCGGCCTGGGGCCGGGCGTGTACCTGGCCATCATCGGCTTCGCCGCGGCCGCCGTGGGGAACCTGCTTGCCATCCGCGTCACCCCTGCGGCGCCGGCGGCGAGCGCCTGGCGCACGCAGGACTACGTCCTGCTGGCCATGCTGGCCATCGTCTTTGGCGCCATCTACTGGTGGTGGCTGCAGCCGTATCTGTGGATCGCCCCGCTGGCCGCTCAGTTCGGGCAGGAGCTGCTCTTCGGCATGTGGTTCGTGAGCGGGCTGTTGGGCGGGTACATCATCCGGCGTCCCGGGGCGGCCTTCCTGGCTGAGACCCTGGCGGCCCTGGCCGAGGTGCTGCTGGGCGCCCCCGCCGGCCCCATTCTGGTGGTCACCGGTCTGATGCAGGCCCTGGGGCCTGAGCTCGTCTTCGCCGCCACCCGCTACGAGCGCTGGGGCTGGGGCACCATGGTCGTGGCCGGCGTGGCGGCCGGCGTGGTGGCGCTGCCGTGGAACTGGTTCCGCCTGGGCTACTTTGCCCTCCCGCCGGCCTTGCTGCTCGGCCTGCTGGTGGCGCGGGTCATCAGCGGGGCGCTGGCCGGCGTCCTGGCCAAGCTGCTTGGCGACCTGCTGGCAGCGACCGGCGCGCTCAACTACTTCGCGATCGGGCGCGAGCGGATGAGGGAGGTGTAGATTCCCCCTACGCCGCACTCCGTCTTTACCCAGGAGAGACGGGGAGCCGTCGTTGAGGGCTTGACCGTCCGGCACGTGGGGCGGCGCCTGCCGGCCCTGCGCGGCCTTTCCTTGCACTGGGCCGAAGGGGAGCGCCTGCTCCTGCTGGGGCCAAGCGGCAGCGGCAAGAGCACGCTGGCCCTGTGCTTGAATGGGATCATCCCGCACAGCCTGGAAGCGCACTGGGAGGCGGGGCGCGTGCTGGTCTGGGGGCGTGACACGCGCCAGGCGGGGCTGGGCGAGCTGACGCGGCGCGTGGGCGTGCTCTTCCAGGACCCTGAGGCGCAGTTAGTGATGCTTGAGGTGGACGACGAGATCGCCTTTGGGCTAGAGAACCAGGGCGTGCCGCGCGAGGCGATGCGACTGCGGGTGCAGGCGGCGCGGGAGCTAGTGCGCCTCGATCCGGCGCGCACGCCGAGCCGGCTGGACCAGCTGTCGGGCGGGGCCAAGCAGCGCGTCGTCCTGGCCTCCCTCCTGGCCGTGGGCCCGGCGGCCCTGGTGCTCGACGAGCCGACGGCGAACCTGGACCCCGAGGGCGCGCGGCACGTGCTGGCGGTGGTGGGCCAGCTGTGCGCGCGGGGCGAGCGGTCGCTGCTGCTGGTCGAGCACCGCATCGACGAGGCGCTCCCGCTGATTGATCGCGTGGCGGTGCTGGACCACGGCGGCCGGCTTGCCCTGGAGGGCCGTCCTGACGCCGTGTTCGGCGCGTACGAGAGCCAGCTGGCCGCCCTGGGGGTGTGGACGCCCCAGCTGGCGGCGCTGGCGCGCCTGCTCGATCCGCGGGCCGCGCCCGTGCCGCGGTCAGCGGCGGACGCGGCCGACCTGCTGGTTCGGCTCTGGCCGAGCGGGGCGCAGGGGGAAACGCCGGCAGGAGGGCATGGGGAGCGAATGGCCGGGTCATCCGCGGGCGCCCGTCCGTCCGTTGGGCGGCCCGCGTCGGCGACCCCGCTACTTGCGCTGCGCAACGTCTCCTTTCGATATCCCAGGGGGACGGTGGCCGCGCTGGAGGACGTCTCGCTGGCGATCTCGGCCGGGGAGTTCGTGGCCCTGGTGGGGCCGAACGCCGCGGGCAAGAGCACGCTGGGGCTGCTCCTGGCCGGGGTGCTGGCCCCCACCACCGGCACGCTGAGCCTCGACGGGCGCGACCGGCGGACCATCTCCGAACGCGAGCTGCGTCGGCGCCTGAGCTACGTCTTCCAGTATCCGGAGCACCAGTTCGTCGCCCGCACGGTGCGGGACGACGTGCTGTTCGGATTGCACGTGCGGGGCGTGGCCAGCGCGGACGCGGCGCGCCGGGCCGACGCCATCCTGGAGCAGTTCGGCCTCAGTGCGCTGGCCGAGGCCAGCCCCTATTCGCTCAGCCACGGCCAGAAGCGGCGCCTCTCGGTAGCGGCGGCCCTAGTCACCGATCCCGAGCTGATCATCCTGGATGAGCCGACGTTCGGCCAGGACCGGCGCCACACCGATGAGCTGATGGCCGTCCTGCGGGACTTGCACCGGCGGGGGCGGACCATCGTGGTGATCACGCACGACCTGGCGCTGGTGGCCGAGTACGCCGAACGGGCTGTGGCCCTGGCCGCGGGGCGCGTCGTCTTCGATGGCCCGCCCCACGCGCTGTTCGCGCGGCCGGAGGTGCTGGCGCAGTGTGGGCTCTCTCTCCCGCCGGTGGCGGAGGCCGTCGCCCTGGCCAGGCGGCGCCGGCCTGACATTCCCGAGGCGATCAGCCTGGGCGAGGTGCGGGCGCTGTTGCGGGCCAGGTCGCGGCCCGCAGGCGAGGGTGCGCGGTGATGGGCGCGGCCGCGCGCCGGGGCAGGCTGCTGGTGGCGCGGGCTACGGGGTGGCTGGCGTGGGGCACGCTGTTGCGCCACCGCAATCCGACGGTGAAGGCGGCCGTGGCGCTGGTTCTCTCGCTGCTGCTGGTGCTGGTGATCGATCCGGTGACGCCCACGCTTTTCCTCGCCGGCACGCTTCTGGCCGGCGTGGCGCTCGGCGGGGTCTCGCCGCGGACGTACGCGCGGGCACTGGCGCCGCTGGTCCTGGTGGGGCTGGGCTTCGTCTGGAGCAACGCCATCTTCGCCGTCTCACCCGATCCGGCCGGGGTGCTCTGGCAGTGGGGGCCGCTGCGGGTGACGGCGCCCGGCCTGCGGTTTGGCGTGGCCATCGCCCTGCGGGGGCTGGCCATCGGGGCCATCTCCGTCACCTTCATCCTGACCACCGACCCCACCGATCTGGTGGTGAGCCTGATCCGGCACGGGCGTCTGCCGTTTCGGGTCGGCTACGCGCTCCTGGCCGGCTATCGCTTCCTGCCCTTCTTTGCCGAGGAGTACGAGCAGGTGCGGCTGGCCCAGCGCGTGCGGGGACTGGTCGAGCACGGCGGGCCGCTGCCCGCGCTCCAGGCCCACCTGCGCTCCGTCCTGCCCCTACTGGCCAGCGCGGTGCGGCGCGCGACGCGCGTGGCCGTGGCCATGGACTCGCGGGGTTTTGCCGCCGCCAACGCGCGGACCCGCACCTATTACCGCCACGTCCCGCTCGACTGGCGTGACGCGGCCTTTGCCGCCGCCGCGCTTGCTGCGGCCGCCGGCCTGCTCTGGCTGAGCGCCGCCGCCGGCTGGCTCCAGCTGTGGGACGGGCGGTTTGCCGCCTGACCAGGACGGTTCACGGGCGGCGCCCTCACCGTCACCCGCTGCGCGGGCCCCGCTCTGCCACAGGCAGAGGGAACGCCTCGCTGGCTGGGAATAACCACAGGCAGAGGGAACGCCTCGCTGGCTGGGAATAAACAGTCATGCCCCGCGGGGGCACCAGCGGGAACTGCAAGCGCCAGCCATTTCCACAGGAAATGCAGACTAAGGCGCCGGATGGTGGACGACCACCAGCAGCAGCCCCTGGCGGACGCCGACGGCGGCGCGGCGGCCGGTGAGCTCGTTGCTCACGCCGCGCCCGCGCCCGCGCTGCAGCGCGCCGTCGTGAAGCGGGTAGAGCAGGCCGTGGGTCTCGATGCCGGAGGCCTCCTCGCTCAAGGGGAGCAGCGTGACGAGGTCGCCTGGCCGGCCGTCGATGGCCAGGGACGACGGGCCGCGCAGCAGGCAGACCTCGTGCTGGGCGTCGCGCAGGGTGACGCGCACGCCGGCCAGGTCGGGGTGCGCCAGCAGCAGGACGTTGGCCAGCGTATGATCGAGGCGGGCGCCGCCCAGGGCGCCAAGCACGTCAATGGACGTGGCGCCGCTCCGGCAGGCGAGCAGGAGGGCCAGCTCGGTGTCGGTCTGATCCTTCTCCCGCACGTGCGTCTCGAAGACGCAGCCGCGGGCCTCCATCGCGCTGCGCAGGGCCGGGTCGAACGAGTCCAGGTCGCCGACGACGGCCATGGGACAGCGTCCCAGCGCCCAGACGGCGCGAGCGCCCCCATCGGCGGCAATCACCAGGGAGGCGCGGTCGAGCTGCTCGGTCACCCAGGCGTCGTCCGTGCCCAGGTCTCCATGGGCCACCACCACCGCGTGCATCGTGGCCGTTTTACCGCACCGGCTGGCCCGGCGGCGAGGCCAGGGCCTGGCGGGCAATGGTCAGGAACAGGCGGTGAAAACGCGCGTCCGGCGTCAGCTCGGGGTGAAAGGAGGTGGCCAGGAGGGCGCCCTGGCGGGCGGCGACGATGGTGCCGTCTGGCAGGCGGGCCAGCGCCTTCGCCTGGGGCCCCACCGCCTCGATCTTGGGGGCACGGATGAAGACGGCGTGGAAGGGGCGCCGGCCCAGCGCCGGCACATCCAGGTCCGTCTCGAAGCTCTGTAGCTGCCGCCCGAAGGCGTTGCGCCGCACGGCGATGTCCATCACCCGCAGTAACGGCTGGCCGGGCAGGGCGTCGCGCACCTCCCTAGCCAGGAGGATGGCGCCGGCGCAGGTGCCCCACACGGGAAAGCCGGCTCCGATCCGCTCATGGAGGGCCTCGAGCAGGCCCCAATCGGCCAGCAGCTTGCCGATGGTGGTGCTCTCCCCTCCCGGGATGATCAGCCCGTGCAGGCCCTGTAGCTGCGCCGGCAGGCGGACCTCCACCGGCGTGGCCCCGGCGCGGCGCAGGGCCTCGGCGTGCTCGGCGAAATCCCCCTGCACGGCAAGGACCCCGATCCGCAGCGGCGACGACGGGGAGGTGTCGCGGCTGCGGCCGCGCCTCCTCCCATCGCCTGGTTCTGGACCAGGGACGGAGGCGGCGCGGTGGCGGAACGGCGCCTGTGGCGGGGCCACGTCCTCGCGGCGCGGCGCTGCCGTCGCTCGTCTGGCCAACGGGGCTACCATCCTCGCACCGCCAGGCGCTCCGCCTCCGGCATGGAGGCGACTTCCAGGCCCCGCATCGGCTCGCCCAGGCCCTTGCTCACCTCAGCGAGGATCTGCGGGTCGCGGAAATGAGTGGTGGCCTGGACGATGGCCCGCGCCCGCTTGGCGGGGTTTTCGCTCTTGAAGATGCCGGAGCCCACGAAGACGCCATCCACGCCCAGTTGCATCAGCAGGGCCGCGTCGGCCGGCGTGGCGATCCCGCCGGCGGCGAAGTTGACCACCGGCAGCCGGCCGGTCTCGTGGATCTCCTTGACGAGCTCGTACGGCGCGCCCAGGCGCTTGGCCTCCGCCATTAGCTCGTCTGCCGGCATCGCGTGGATCTTGCGGATCTCGCCCAGGACGGCGCGGGCGTGGCGCACGGCCTCCACCACGTTGCCGGTACCGGCCTCGCCCTTGGTGCGGATCATGGCCGCCCCTTCGCCGATGCGGCGCAGCGCTTCCCCCAGGTCACGGCAGCCGCAGACGAACGGCACCTTGAACTCGTGCTTGTTGATGTGGTGCTCTTCATCGGCCGGCGTAAGCACCTCAGATTCGTCGATGTAGTCCACGCCGAGCGCTTCCAGGATCTGCGCCTCGACGAAGTGCCCGATGCGCACCTTGGCCATCACCGGAATAGTGACGGCGTCCATGATCTTGAGGATCAGCTCGGGGTCGCTCATGCGGGCCACGCCGCCGGCGGCGCGGATGTCGGCCGGTACTCGCTCCAGGGCCATGACCGCCACGGCGCCAGCGTCCTCCGCGATGCGGGCCTGCTCCGGCGTGACGACGTCCATGATCACGCCGCCCTTGAGCATCTGGGCCAGGCCCTTCTTCACCAGCCAGGTGCTCTCCTGGCGCGCCGGCGTCTTCGCCCGCCCGTTCCTTCGCGCCACGGTGTGCTCGCCGCCGGCCGCAGCCGGACTGTTCCTGCGCGTCTGCGCCATCGACTGCTCTCCTTCAAAACACGTCGTCTTCACGAGCAAGCGTACGGTCTGCTATGGTATGACGCAAGAGCCAATTTGTAACCGGATTGGTAGACCAATGATCCTGGGCGACATCCGGCAGGGTGGACAGCGGGGGCTCCAGCGCCGCCTGTACGAGGCCTTGCGGAGCGCGATCCTGAGCGGCCGGCTGCCGCCAGGGTCGCGCCTGCCGCCGACGCGGGCGCTGGCGGAGGAGTATGGCCTGGCGCGGCAGACCGTGGTCCTGGTCTACGAGCGCCTGCTGGCCGAAGGGTACGCGGTGGCGCGCGTCGGCTCAGGGACCTACGTCTCGTCGCTGCAGCCGGCGCCGCCAGCCTCACCGGCGGCGGGACCCGCGTTCGGCCCGCCGCGGTCGGCGTGGGCCGACCGCGCGCTGGCCGTCCCCCGCGACGCCTGGCCGCCGGCCGCCAGCGGGCCGGCGTTCGACTTCCGGCCGGGCGTGCCGGACTGGACGTCCTTTCCCCGCACCCGCTGGCGCCGGCTGCTGGCGCGCCGGCTGCGCGGGGCAGAGACGGAGCCGGCGCTGGGGCAGTATGGCGATCCGGCGGGGTACCGGCCCCTGCGGGAGGCGCTGGCCAGCTACCTGGCCCAGTCGCGGGGTCTGCGCTGCACGGCCGACCAGGTGGTCATCACCAGTGGCTCCCAGCAGGCGCTCGATCTGCTGGCGCGGGTCTGCCTCAATCCGGGCGACGTGGCGGCGGTGGAGGAGCCCGGCTATCCGCCGGCGCGCGCCATCCTGGCGGCCGCGGGGGCGCGGGTGCAGCCGGTGCCGGTGGACGAGCAGGGGCTGGTCGTGGAGGCGCTGGGCCCCCGCGGCGCGCCCCCAGCGGGCGACGAGGAACGCGTGCGCTCGGAAGGACGACCGGCGGCGGAGCGGCCCAGGCTGGTGTACGTGACGCCCTCTCACCAGTACCCGCTGGGCGTGACGCTCTCGCTATCGCGGCGCCTGGAGCTGCTGGAGTGGGCGGCGCGCCTGGGCGCGCTGATCATTGAGGATGACTACGACAGCGAGCTACGCTACTCCGGGCCCCCGCTCCCCGCGCTGCAGGGCCCGGACGAGCGGGGCTGCGTGGCCTACGTGGGGAGCTGCTCCAGCGTGCTCTTTCCCCCGTTGCGCGTCGGCTGGATCGTGGCGCCGCCGGCCCTGGTGGAGGCCCTGGTAGCGGCCAAGTGGCTGGCCGACCGCCAGACGTCGACTCTCGACCAGCAGGTGCTGGCCGACTTCATCCAGGCCGGTGACCTCGCCCGCCACCTGCGCCGCTCGCGCCGCCTTTACGCCAGGCGGCGCGAGGCTCTGGCCAGCGCGGTCGCGCGCCACCTGGCGCCCGGGTGCCGGCTGGCCGGCGAGGCGGCCGGGCTGCAGACGCCTCTCTTTCTGCCGGCGCGTACCGATGAGCGGGCGGTGGTGACGGCCGCGGCGGCGCGGGGCGTCGGCGTTTACCCCCTGGGCCCCTGCTATGGGGCAGCCGCCGGCACGCCGGCCAGCGGTGGCCGGAGCGGGACGAGGCCGAATGGAGAAGGGGCGCGCCGGTCGGGCCTGCTAATGGGGTTTGCGGCCATGTCCGAGGACGCCATCGCTGAAGGGATCCGCCGCCTGGCAGCGGCCCTGCGCCAGGCCGCCAGATAGCAGGATACGGGAGCGCCGGCCGTCCCTATCGCAGCCAGGCCGGAGCAGGTTCGCCCAGAACATTCTCTGGGTCGACCCCTGGACTTTGAACCTTGCACCTTGAACTGTGAACTGTGAACTTCGTCTAGACGGCGGCGGGGGTCGGCGCGGTGATGAAGGCCTCCACCAGCTGGCGCGCCTGCTCGTCCGAATACTGGACCGGCGGCGACTTCATGAAGTAGGCGCAGGGGCCTTCCAGGGCCCCGGCGATGCCTCGGTCGAGCGCGAGCTTGGCGCAACGCACGGCGTCGATCACCACGCCGGCCGAGTTGGGGGAATCCCAGACCTCCAGCTTCAGCTCAAGGTTGAGGGGCACGTTACCGAAGGTGGTCCCCTCCAGCCGGATGTAGGCCCACTTGCGGTCGCTGAGCCACTCGACGTAATCTGAGGGCCCGATGTGCACGTTCTCCGTGCCGAGGTCGTAGTCCACCTGGCTGGTGACGGCGTTGGTCTTGGAGATCTTCTTGCTCTCCAGGCGCGAGCGCTCCAGCATGTTGTAGAAGTCCATGTTGCCGCCGACGTTGAGCTGCATGGTGCGCTCCAGCTTGACCCCGCGCTCGCGGAAGAGGCGGGCCAGCACGCGGTGGACGATGGTGGCGCCGACCTGGCTCTTGATGTCATCGCCGACGATGGGCAGGCCCGCCTGCTCGAAGCGCCGGCGCCAGCCCGCCTCGCGGGCAATGAAGACGGGGATGCAGTTCACGAAGGCGCAGCCGGCCTCCAGCGCCTGCTCGACGTACCAGCGGGTGGCCGCCTCGCTCCCTACCGGCAGGTAATTCACGACCACGTCGGTGCCGGTATCGCGCAGGATCCGCGCGACGTCGGCGACCGGGGCAGGCGATTCCGTGATCCGCGCCTGGCCGTAGCGGCCCAGGCCGTCGAAGGTAGGGCCGCGGTAGACGGGGACGCCCAGGCGGGGCACGTCGGCAAACCGGATGGTGTTATTCGGCGCGGCCCAGATGGCGTCGGCCAGATCCAGGCCGACCTTGCCGGCATCCACGTCAAAGGCGGCCGAGAACTCGATGTCGCCGACGTGGTAGCCGCCCAGCACCGGGTGCATCAGGCCGGGGATGAAGGCGTCGACCGGGGCATCCTGGTAGAAGGAGACGCCCTGCACTAGCGAGGAGGCGCAGTTGCCCACACCAATGATGCCGACGCGCACGGGGCGCCGGCGGCGCCTGCCGGCGGGCTCCTGGCCGAGGGAGTGCGCGCCACCGGCCGGTGCGGTGCGCGTGGCGGGGGTTGCTGCGACTTCGATGGCCACTGTTGCCTCCGTGTTCCGTGTTATGAGTCTACTCGTGTAGAGCCACCGCTGAGTCTACACGAGTAGAATAGCAGCGGGCAACCCCGCCGCTGGGGCCCTCGCGCCAGGTTCAACGTTCAAGGTTCAGGGCTCAAAGTTCAACGTTCAAGGTTCAGGGCTCAGAGTTCAAGGTTCACAAGATTGAGGCGCATCCAGTGCTCCCGGCTGGCGGCGCCCCCACCCGAAGGGAGAGGGAACGCGGCAGCGCGCGTCAGGGAAAACCGGCTGCGCCGACGGCAGGGGGAAGAACGGCGCCCGGCGCGCCTTTCCCTGGGAGCAGCACCGCGCCTGGTTGCCGTACACTGGAGGTGTGCCCGTAACGCGCGACGACGTGGCGCGGCGCGCGGGGGTCTCCGTCGCCACCGTCTCCTACGTGCTCAACCGCGGGCCGCGCCCGGTCTCCGAAGAAAAGCGCCGCCGGGTCCTGGCCGCCGTGGCGGAGCTGGGCTACCGGCCGAATGAGATCGCGCGCAGCCTGCGCGTGCGGCGCACGCATATCCTGGGGCTGGTGCTGCCCACCAGCGCCAACCCCTACTTCGCCGCCCTGTCGCACGCCATTGAAGAGGCGGCCGCGCGGCACGGCTACCAGGTGGTCGTCTCCAACGCCGCCGAGGACACCGCCCGTGAGGCGGCCCAGATCGAGGCGCTGCTGCGCCTGCAGGTGGACGGGCTGCTCTGGATCCCGGCGGACGTGCGTGGCGCTGAGCGCCGAGGGGACGGGACGGCCCTTCCCGCCATTCCCACGGTGCTGGTGGACCGCGCCCTTCCCGCTCCCGATGGCTCGCCGCCGCACGAGTTTGTGGGAGCAGACAACGCGGGGGGCGGGCGCCTGGCTGGCGAGCACGTCCTGGCGCTGGGCCACCGGCGGGTCGCCTATCTGGCGGGACCGGCAAACCACTACCACGCGCAGCAGCGGCTGCGCGGTTTCCGGCGCGCCCTGGCCGGCGCCGGCGTGAAGGTGCCGGACCGGCTGATCGCGTACGGCAACTTCGACTTCGCCTCGGGGGCGGCGCACGCGGCGCGCTGGTGCGCCTTGCCGGCCCCAGAGCGCCCCACGGCGATCGTCTGCGGCAACGACGCCATGGCCATCGGCGCCCTGGCGGCGATCCATCAGGCCGGCCTGCGGGTGCCGGACGACGTCTCCGTGGTCGGGTACGACGACATCCCGCAGGCGGCGTACACCGTGCCCCCGCTCACCACCGTGGCGCAGCCGGTGGACCAGATGGGCGCCCTGGCCGTGGAACGCCTGCTGCGGCGCATCGAGGGCCCCGCGTCGGCGCCTGAGACGCCGGACGGCCTGCTGCCGGTGCGCCTGATGGTCCGGAAATCGACGGGGCCGGCGCACGGCCCCGTCGAACCGGACGGGCATGCGTGATCACGGCATCGCCGGCGACACCGGCGAACACGCGACGTCCCGAAAGGGCACGTCGTGGCTTGCGCAGTGGTCAGCGGGAGCCTGAGGCTGATCCTGAGGCGGTGGCGCGGGCGGCCCTGACGCGCTCGTAGTGGCGGCGGGCCTTGACGCGGTTGCCGCAGTCGGCCATGGAGCACCAACGGCGGCTGCGGTTCTTGCTCGTGTCCAGGAAGAGCCAGCCGCAGGGGTCGTTGGCGCACTCGCGCACGCGAGCGAGCGCGTCTGACGTGAGCAGCTGAGCAGCGGAGCGCACCACCGGCCACAGCATGCGGTCCAGCGCCTCCGGCGGGCCGGCCCAGGTCCAATCGAACCGTGTGTTGCGGCGGGCCAGCTGAAGGTGCTGGACCGCCAGCGGGATTGCGTCGTTGACGGTGGCCACGTCGGCCTCGTCCGGGGCGCGCCCGTGTGCCGTGGCCGAGAAGATCCGGTACAGGGCCTCGCGCAGGGCGATAGCGCGAGCCAGGACCGCGGCTGCCGCCTGCGGCTGTTGCGCCGCGGCCTGGTGCAGCCTGGCAGCGTCGCTCTCGGAGAGGACCCCCTGGCGCACCGCCCAGTCCACCAGGGCGGCATAGCTGGTCAGGCGTTCGCCATAGTCGGTCCGACCGTGCCAGTCCACCGTATTGGTGAACTTCAGGCACAGCGCCGGATCAGGGAGCGCGCCATCGGCCCGCAGATCAAGCTGGATAGCCATCTCGCTCCAATTCTCGCACCACCGGCCGCGAAATGCAACCGGCAAAGCCCGACTGGCAGGTTAGAGGAGGGGCTGCTGGACGGTGAGATCAGCGCCGTAGAGTGGGCCGCGGCGCCGGCTGGACGGCTCACACCTGGAACAGGCAGGACGGGCCTATCTGCTCGCCCGGGTGCGTCGCGAGCGGAGCCTTCACCCTCTCCCAAGGGAGAGGAGGCTCCTCGCCAGCCGGGAATAAGCGATCATGCCCTGCGGCGCGCCAGCGGCGAATGGAAAGGCGGGCCATCTTCACTGGAACCCACGCTATGCCCCTGCAAGGAAGTCCTTCGTCGATGCAGATTCCAGCGCGACTACGAGGGACTTTGGCTCCAGAGCATAGACGTGGTCCTGGTTCGTATGCGTGGGGCACAGGGCAGCAGCGCCGCGCGGCGTCTCCCTCTGGCTTGCGCTATGGGCTTCGACGGGGCGCAGGGCACGGCGCACGGGGCGGTGGCGCCGGGAACGGGGAGCGCGCGGGCGCAGCGGGGAGAGCTGCTCAGGCGGCGCCGGCCTCACTTGTCGGAGACGCCGAGCGCCGCCGCCCAGCGTGCGGGGTCGAAGCCGATGAGGACCTGGTCGCCCAATTGGAGGATGGGGCGGCGCAGGAGGCGTGGCTCGAGCTCCATATGGCGCAGGAGCGCCGCGTCGCTATAGGTGCCGCGGTGGAGCCCGCGCTCCTTATAGGCCGGGCTACGGGTGGACAAGACGTCGGTGATCGGGCGCGAGCCGAGCAGGTCCTCCACCTCGGCCGCGCTGAGCGGATTGCGGAAGATCTCGCGCTCTTTGTACCGGATCCCGTGCTGGGAGAGCCACGCTCTCGCCTTGTCGCATGTGCTACAGCCCCGCTTGTAATACAGGATTGGCTGTTCCGCTTGCTGCAACGTGCCTACCTCACCAGGTCATGCGTCGCGGGAACCCGCGCCTCACCGGACGCGCCCGGACGCGCGGGGCGCGGGCGCGTCCGGCTGCCGTCAGTTCGCCAGCGTGGCCTCGACGCTGAGCTGGACGTTGCCCTTGAGCGCCTGGGAGATGGGACAACCATCCTTGGCGGCCTCGGCTGCCTTCCGGAAGCCTTCGGCGTCCAGCCCGGGGACACGGCCTCGGACGGTCAGGGCGCTCGAGGTGACGCGCCAGCCGGCCTCCACGCGGTCGAAGGTCACCTCCGCGGCCACCTCCAAGCGCTCCGGCGGCGTGCCGCCGCGGGCCAGGCCGGCGGAGAGCGCCATGGCGAAACAGCTGGCGTGGGCGGCGGCCAGGAGCTCCTCAGGGCTGGTCTTGCCTCCCGGCTGCTCGGTGCGGGCCGCCCAGCTCACGGGGAGATCGGTGAACTGCCGGCTACTAATGGCGGTAACGGTGCCGGAACCGGACATCAGGTCCCCCTGCCACGTCACCTCAGCGCGACGAACGGCTGCCATAGTGTGACTCCTTGCGCGAGGGATTTGCTGAGCCCATCGTACCAATCCCGGCCGGCCGTAGTACAGGGCGCGGCGGGCCAGGGCGCCAGCAGTGCTCTCAGTTGGGGAAGTAGCGAGTAGCGAGTAGCGAGTGGCGAGTAGGGAGGATTGAGCCCCCAACCTCGCCCTCTCCCAGAGGGAGAGGGGACTGAAGCGCGCAGGGAGAGGGGACGGAAGCCCATTGTGGGAGGGAACACGAGGGCGCCGCGTCCGCGAGAACGAAACAGGCGCTGGGGAATTCGTGTGGCCAGTCCTTCGATGCTCGGGTGCGCGCGCCAGGTCCGGCTGGCGCCACGCCATGGCCCTCGTCCCCTCCTCCGACGCGGAGCGGGGGCGGCGGGGCCAAGCCGCACGGTCGGGCAGCGTGGGGCAGGGGTGCGGCGCGGCTCCAACCGAAGGGGCTGAGGGCTGCCGTCCCTCGCGGTGCGGCCCTGGCCCAAGGGAGTACCGTCCGTCCCAGTGTCCCCGTGTCTCCGTGTCCCCGCGTCGGTGCGGGGGGCCGAAGGGGGCAAGGCCGCCGCGGCGCCAGCCGGTCCGCACGGCCGCTGGCGCCCTATCCCACAGCAGCCGCCTCGATGGCGCGCTTGACGTCGCGCAGGAAGGCGCCTGCGGGGACGCCGTCCACGATGCGGTGGTCGAAGGTCAGGGAGAGCGTGACCAGCTGGCGCACCGCCAACTGCCCTTCGTGCACCGCCGGCCTGGGGGCAATCCGTCCCACCCCCAGGATGGCGCACTGGGGCGGGTTGAGGATCGGGGTGAAGGCGTCGACCTCCAGCTGACCCAGGTTGGTGATAGTGAACGTCCCGCCGTGGAGATCATCCAGGGTCAGCTTGCCGGCCCGCGCGCGCTCGACGAGATCGCCCAGCTCCTCAGAGATGACCTGTAGGGGCTTCTGGTCGGCGTGGCGCAGGACGGGGACGACCAGGCCGCGTTCCAGCGCGACCGCGACCCCGATGTTGACGTCTTCCCAGCAGACGATCTCCTGCTGCTCTCCCTCGCCGGCCAGGCTGCTGTTGAGCAGCGGATGGTCTTTGAGCACGCGGGCGACGATGGCCACGAGCAGGTCCGTATAGGTGGGCGGACGATGGCCGTAGACGCGCGCGGCGGGCACCAGATGGCCGCGTAGCTCGACAAGGGCCGTGGCGTCGGCCTCGGTGGTGATGGTGAGCTGAGCGCTCTGCTGGAGGCTCTGGTGCATGCGCTGGGCGATGACGCGGCGCATGCCGTCCAGCTTGATCGTCTCACGGCGGCGCAGCTCAGTGGGGACGACGGCCGGCGCGGGGCGCATTGCGCCCGCACGGGCGGCGATGACGTCTCGTTCGATCACGCGCCCTTCGGGGCCGGTGCCGCGGATGGCGCGGAGGTCCAGCCCGTACTCGCGCGCCAGGCGCCTGGCGATGGGTGACGCGCG
>DAOTTI010000282.1:0-3354 GCA_034437795.1 Chloroflexota bacterium
CATGGCCAGCACGGCCATGCTGGCCAATATGGCCAGGGTGAACAGGCCCGGCGGGTGGGACGTGCACAAGAACTCTGGATGGCGCCAGGCCGTGGCCGGCGTTCCCCCTCTCCGACGCGGAGAGGGGGCGGCGGGGCCCAGCCACACGGTGGCATCGAGCGGAGGGCGGGGGCGGCTGGGCCCCGGCCGAAGGGGGTGAGGTCCGCCACGATAGCTGATCCGGATGTCGTGCGTGTGCCTCGGCCGGTGCGAGAACAGGCTAGCCATGCGAGAATGATGGAACTATGCCAATCATTCGCTTCAACGGCTGGGACTCCCCGGGGCGCTCACCGCTCACCCGCGGCCAGCGCCTGGTCACCTATGAGCTCGGGGCGCAGCGCCTGACCAGCGGCGTCACACGCTTCGAGCCCGGCGCCAGGATCCCGCTCCACTACCACAACGTGGAGGAGCAGGTCACCATTATCGAAGGCGAGGCGGTGGCCATCATCGACGGTGAGCGCCACGTGCTCCACCCTTACGACACCACCTACGTGCCGGCCGGCGTGCCTCACCACTTCATGAACGAGAGCGACGCCCCCATGGCCATCCTCTACGTCTACCCTTCGCCCTACGTCGAGCGCCACTTCCCCGAGACGGGCGGGATGGACTGGCACGGGCAGCGCCCCGGCGGCGAAAAGCCTGTGTGATAAGAGAGATAAGAGCAGAGCCATCACCCTCTCCTATGGGGAGAGACGACCCGTCGCTGGCCATGAATAAGCCAGGCTAGCCGGCGATGGCGCGGAACTGCTCTTCCGTGAGCGGCACGACCGAGAGGCGCCCCATCCGCAGCAAGGGACTGTCCGCAAAGCGCGGGTCTGCCTTGAGCGCCGTGAGCGGCACCGGCCGCGGCAGCCGGCGCTGGGCGCGCACGTCGACCACTACCAGTCGCTCATCGCCCGCCTCGGGGTCCGCGTACGGCGGCGTGGTGACGGTGGCCAGCCCCACGGCCTGGCGCTCCTCGCCTGTATGGTAGATGACGCAGCCATCCCCCGGCCGCATGCTGCGCAGGTGCCGCAGCGCGGTGGGGTTACGGACCCCGTCCCAGCGCGTCTCCCCATCGCGCTCCAGGTCGTCAAAGCTGTAGGAGTCCGGCTCTGTCTTCAATAGCCAGTACGCCATCGCGCTTCCCTCCCATGCTGGCCGAAAGTGAGTTCAAAGATCAAGGTTCACGGTTCACAGTTAGAGCAGAGTGGGTCTGCGGGTGACAGCCCGGCTTGGCAGAGCCAGGCGCGCCCGCGCGACAGCCGCCGCCAGCGGCCGCGCGTTAGTTACCTGTGAGCTTGCAACGTTTGGCGCGCGGCAGAGTATGAGACAGTACCTCGACCTGATGCGGCACGTCCTGGAGCATGGCGTGCAGCGGCCGGATCGCACCGGAACCGGCACGCTCAGCATCTTCGGCTACCAGATGCGCTTCGACCTGGCCGAGGGGTTCCCCCTCGTCACCACCAAGCGCCTTTACGTCAAGGCGATCATCCACGAGCTGCTGTGGTTCCTCTCCGGAGAGACGAATACGCGCTACCTGCGCGAGCATGGCATTACCATCTGGGACGAATGGGCCGACGAGCACGGCGAGCTTGGCCCGATCTACGGGTACCAGTGGCGGCGCTGGCCGGCGTACGATGGGAGCAGCATTGACCAGATCAGCCACGTCGTCGAGCAGATCAAGAGCATGCCCCATTCCCGCCGGCTGCTGGTCAGCGCGTGGAACGTGGCCGATCTCCCCAGGATGGCACTGGCCCCGTGCCACGCCTTCTTCCAGTTCTACGTCGCCGACGGCCGGCTCTCGTGCCAGCTCTACCAGCGCAGCGCGGACATCTTCATCGGCCTGCCATTCAACATCGCCGAGTACGCCCTGCTTACCATGATGGTGGCGCAGGTGTGCGACCTCGCGCCGGGAGAGCTCATCCATACCCTGGGCGACGCCCACCTCTACCTCAATCACCTGGAGCAGGCGCGCCTCCAGCTCAGCCGCGAGCCCTTCCCGCTCCCCAGAATGGAGCTCAATCCCCGCGTCAAGAACCTGTTCGACTTTCGGTTCGAGGACTTCACCCTCCACAACTATCGTGCCCATCCCCACATCAAGGCGGAGGTGGCGGTGTGATCTCGCTCATCGCCGCCGTCGCCCGCAACCGCGTGATCGGCGCCGGCAATCGGCTCCCCTGGCGCCTGCCGGCCGACCTGCGACGGTTCCGCGCCCTGACCATGGGCCATCCCGTCGTCATGGGCCGCAAGACGTACGAGTCCATCGGCCGGCCCCTGCCCGGCCGGACCAACATCGTGCTCACCCGCCAGGCGGGGTACCAGGCGCCCGGTTGCGTCGTCGTCTCAGACCTGGACGAGGCCCTGCGGGCGGCCGGTGATGCGACCGCCGGTGGCGAAACGGGCGGTGAGGTCTTCATCATCGGTGGGGCCGACCTGTACCGCCAGACCCTGGCGCGGGCCGGCCGGCTCTACCTTACCGAGGTCGCCGCCGACGTGCCGGATGGCGACGCCTTCTTTCCGGAGATCGATCCGGCGCTGTGGCAGGAGGTCGAGCGGATCCCGCACCAGCCGGACGCGCGGCACCCCTACGCCTACGCCTTCGTCACGTACGTGCGCCGACCCGCGCTGGCGTCAGATTGAAGCGCCTCAAGAAGGCGGGCCGCTTCGTGTCGCGGTCGGTCGTGCGACGGATGGGAAGGGCGGCCAGGTTCTCCACCAGCGCCTCCAGGCTATCCAGGTTGTGCACCGGCAGGAAGTCGTCGATGTGCGGTAGCGCGGCCTGCATGCCCCGCGTCAGCGGCCGGTAGTTTGGCGAGCCGAGCAGCGGGTTGAGCCAGATCAAGCGGTAGGAGGTGCGCCTCAGGCGGGCCATCTCGCGGCTGAGCTGGTCGACGTCGCCACGGTCCCACCCGTCGGAGATGATCATCACCACCGCGCCCCGCCCCAGCACGCGCCGCCCCCAGTAGCGGTTGAAGGCGGCCAGCGCGTCCCCCGTGCGGGTGCCGCCCGACCAGTCCGCCACCTCGTCCGCCACCCGCGCCAGGGCGTCCTCGATCCGCCGGCGCTTGAGCGAGGTGGTAATGCGCGTCAGGCGCGTGGCGAAGACGAACGTCTCCACGTGGGCGCCGGTCCCGTGTGAGACCGTGTGCAGGAATTGCAGCAGCAGGCGGGTGTAGCGCTCCATGCTGCCGGAGACGTCGCAGATCAGCACCAGCGGTCGCGGCTTGATCTTGCGCGTCCGGCGCGCCCAGCGCACCGTCTCGCCGCCAGTGGCGAGCGCGCGACGCACCGTGCGGCGCAGGTCCAGGTGCCGGCCGCGCCGCGCCGGCACGG
>DAOTTI010000283.1:0-9006 GCA_034437795.1 Chloroflexota bacterium
GGCGCGGCAGGGGGCGCACCAGGAGGCCCAGACGTTGATCCACACTGGCCGGCCGGCGAAGTCGGAGAGCCGCACGGGCTGCCCGTCCAGGGTGAGGAGCTCGAAGTCAGGCGCACGCGTACCGGCGCCAAAGGGGCCGGCGGGGCCGCCCGGCACGGCGATGGCCTGGAACGCGCCCGTCGCTTCATCGACCTGCGAGGCGAGCTGCGCCGCGTAGGCGGCGAGGATCACCAGCAGCACCAGGGAGGCGGAGATGGCGAGCCAGTACCGCGGGCCGCGCCGAACCGGCGGCTCCGGCACGGCCTCTGGCGAGGGACCGGTGTCCTCCGGGCGCTCCAGCCTGCTGCCGGCGGCGCGCGTCTTGATCTCAGCCGGAATGGTCACGCGGGTCATGCTACTACGTTGCATCGTACCACAGCCACATGTATACTCGCCTCGAACGATGGTACGTCGAGGGGCAACAGCGGCAAAGCCCGCGCCTCGTACCGGGGCGGCGCCGCGGCCAGCGCGCCGGCGAGGCAGCGCCGGGACGGTCCGGCACCCCCAGGAGGGGCTGCGGGGGCGCGTTCTCCCGCGGCGCACGCTGGCGCTGGGGGCGGCGGTGGCCCTGGCGCTGGTAGCGGCGGTACTCGGGGTGCGCGCCGCCCTGGCGCCCGGGGGCGGACCCGCCGCCAGTGGTGTGGCACCGCTCAGCGTCCTGCGCACGGCGGATTTCCACGCCCTCGCCTTCAGCCCTGACAACCCCGATACCGTCTTCTTCGGCCACCACAACGGGGTCATGCGCAGCGACGATGGGGGCCGTACCTGGAAGGCGCTGGTTGACCGGCGCAACTTCGACGCCATGGGGCTGGCGGTAAGCCACGCCAACCCGCGCCAGATCTTCCTCGCCGGCCACGACATCTTTCAGGTCAGCACCGATGGCGGCGTCACCTGGCAGGAGGCCGTCCACAACCTGCCCGGCACGGACATTCACGGCTTTGCCATCAGCCCCGATGATCCGAGCCGCCTGTACGCCTTTGTCGTCGGCCACGGCGTCTTCGGGAGCGGTGATGCCGGCCGCACCTGGCAGCGCCTGGGCGAGGTGCCCCGCGACGTGATGGCGCTGGCCGCGGCGGGCGGCGACCCGGAGACGCTCTATGCAGCCAGCATGAGCGCCGGGGTGCTGCGCAGCACCGATGGCGGGAAGACCTGGGCGCCGGCGGTGACTGGCCTCGGCTCGCGCCGCGTGCTGGCGCTGGCGGTAGACCCGTCGCCAGGGACGGGGCAGGCCCTTTCTTCCGCGGCACCTGGGGCCGGTCGGCCGGCACGCCAGACGCTCTACGCCGGCACCGAAGGCGGGCTCTACAAGAGCACCGACGGCGGCGCCACCTGGGCCAGGCTCCCGTTCCCGGGCATGACCGTGGTGGCGCTGGCGGTCAGCCCGGCGCGGCCCCAGCGCATCCTGGCCATCAGCTACCACGATGGCCGGGGGGAGGTCTTCCGCAGCGACGATGGCGGGGCAACGTGGGGTGGCCGGTAACGACGCGACGAGCCCTGCCCCACCCTGACACGGGGACGCGGGGACGCGGTGACGCAGGGGCGCGGAGACACGCGGAAGCGCAGAGGGACGCCGATGGACAGAGACGATGGGCGATATTCGATGCGACGGTTCCTGGTTCTGGCCGGGGCCTGGATGGCCCTGGCGGTGGCGGCCGCCTGCGCGCCGGGCGGAGGGGGCACGGCGCCGGGCGGCCGGACCGCCGACGGGCCGCGCCTTACCTTCCGGGAGCAGGTCCATCACGTCGGCCGGATCAGCGCCGGCCAGAAGACCGAGTATCGCTTTGCCTTCACGAATACGGGGAACCAGCTACTGGAGATCAAGGAGATCGTGCCGGCGCCGGCCGAACCGGGGGGCTGTACCTGAGGGATTAACGCCGTTGCCAGTTCGGCAACCGTCGCCCCCGGGCAGTCCGGCTACGTCCTGGTCACCTTTGACCGGCCGATGGTGGGCATGAAGGCTGCCCTGATCCGCGTCCGGTCTAACGACGCGGTGGCGAACGAGCAGACGCTCACCCTCCGGTTCGAAGTGGTACCGTAAAAGCGTCGCGGGTGGGACCCGCGAGAAGGGCGTCGTAGCGGCTGAAGGGATGCAGTATTTGAGTGATAGGCGAGAGCCGGTAGGAGCACCAGTATGCGCGGCATGTGCCTAAACTGGAAGGTCGTGGCAGGACTGGCGGTGGCGGCGCTGGGGATCTGGCTAGTGGCCGGGAACCCCCTGGCAGCGGCCGCACCCCTCCTGGTCGCGCTGGCCTGCCCACTCTCCATGGCCGTGATGCTGTTCGCCATGGGCCGAATGCACCGCGACATGTCCTCAGCGAATGACCGCGAGATGTCCTCGGCGCATAGTCCAGGTGCCGACGCAGCGGTCCTCGACGCGCCTCACCGGCAGAGGATGCATCGTGAGCAGTCTCCGGTGGATAGTCCAGGGGCCATCCCTCTGGTGCCGCACCCGGCCGGGCAGGCCAACGGCCACGCCGGACGCCAGGACAGCGGTGCCGGTGCGCCGGCCGAGGAGCTGGCCGCATTGCGGGCCGAACTGGAGCGCACGCAGGCGGAGCAGGCGGCAATTGCGCGCCGAATTGCCGAACTGGAGACGGCCGGCCGCTCCCCTTCACCGCCGCCAAGGTCGTAGCTGCAGGCGACTAGCCTGGCTGCTTCACGGCCAGCGACGAGTTCCCTCTCCCCGTGGGAGAAGGTGAGGGCGCCGCTCAGGAATGATCCGGGCCAGCGTCTCCTTCGTCTCCACACGCGTTCGGTCGCTGCCCTGCGCCGTGGCGAGCGGGAACGACCACTGCCGCCGGCCACGCTGGCGGCGCCTGCGGTCACGGGTCACAGTTACCGCTGTCCGCCCGGCCACGTCAGCAAGGGCATATTCACAACGACCCCCGGTCGTTCAATCGTGATCTCTCCCCGGGCGTGCGCCGCCCTGATCTCAGCCTCTGACTTGAGCACGCGGGCCGCGCGCTCATCCTTCCACGCCACCACATGCACCGCCCGCAGCGGGCTGTAGCGCAGGCTGCCGGGCGGGTCCGTGAACACGTCCGCCTGGTAGCCGAACGGCCCTTCGCCCCTGACGCCGTTGCGGAAGACGTAGACCGGCGCGAGCGCTGCGTCAGGCGCCTGGGCCAGCGCCGGCGCGACGGCCACCGGCGAGCCCATCATCCTGGTGAGCATCTCGGCCACCTGCGGGTCGGACGCCTCGGTGTGGATGAAGCGGATCTCCTGCCCGTCCAGGTAGCCCTTCACCGGCGGCACGATCGGTCCGGCCGCGGCCATGCCGCCCGGTGCGCCTGCGGGCGCCAGACGGATGTAGGCGAAGACGAACGGCGCCATGAGCGCCGCCACGATCCCCATGACGATCACGGCCCGCGGCGGGCGCCGCAGCAGCCGCACCCCGAAGGAGTTGCCCAGCACGGTACTCACGCTGGCCACCATCGCCACCATCGCCCAGACGGGGTGCACCAGCCCCGTCGCCGCCAGCGGCACGCCGACGCCGTTGAAGGCGAAGGCCAGCGAGACGTTCTGGACCGTCTTGCGATACGAGGCGCGGCCGATCTCGTAGGCGTCCGCCACGGCGGTGAGGCGATCACCGATTAGCACCACGTCCGCCGCCTCGATGGCGATGTCGGTGCCGGCGCCGATGGCGATGCCGACGTCCGCCTGCATCAGCGCGGGGGCGTCGTTAATGCCGTCGCCGACCATGGCCACGCGCACCCCCTGCCGCTGGAGCGCCCGCACGGCCGCCGCCTTGTCCTTCGGCAGCACCTCGGCGCGGCATTCGGCGATGCCGGCCTGCGCGGCCACTGCCCGCGCCGTGCGCTTGTTGTCGCCGGTCAGCATCACCGGCTCCAGGCCCAGCGCCTTTAGACGGCTGATCGCCTCCTTGGCGTCGTCCTTCAGCCGGTCGGCGAGGGCGAAGAGCGCCGCCGGCTGCCCGTCGACGGCGAGCGCGATCACCGTGTGGCCCGCCCCCTGCAGCGCCTCGACCTGCTCCCGCGCCGGACCGAGCGGTGCCGCCTCGGCCTCCACGAACCGCGGGCTGCCCACGACGACGCGGCGCCCCTCCACCACTGCCGTGACCCCCTGGCCGGCCACGGCACGGAAGTCGTCCACCTTCGGGATGGGCACCGCTTCCGCCTCCGCCGCCTCGACCACCGCCCGTGCCAGCGGGTGCTCGGAGTAGCTCTCGGCCGCGGCCGCCAGGCGCAGCGCCTCACGCCGGCCCGGCCCTGAGCCAGGAGACGCCTCCCCAGGGATTGCCGCCGACGCCTGCCCAGCATCGGCCGACAGAGCCTGCGCGGCCAGCAGTACGACATCGACCACCGCCGGCTTCCCGCGGGTGATGGTCCCCGTCTTGTCGAGCACCACCTTCTTCACGTCTTTGAGCACCTGGAAGGCCTCAGCGGAGCGCATCAGGATGCCCTTCTGCGCCGCCATCCCGCCCCCGCGGATCATGGCCAGTGGGGTGGCCATACCCAGGGCGCAGGGATAGCCCATCACCAGCACCGCCAGCGCGGCGAAGACCGCCCGCGTCCAGTCCGTCTGGCCGGTCACCAGCCAGGCGCCCAGGGTCCAGATCAGAAGGGCGGCGCCGGCCACGGCCAGCACCGCCGGCACGAACACCACCAGGACACGGTCCACCAGCGCCAGGATGCCGGGCTTGAGCGCCCGCGCCTCCTCCACCTGGCGCGCCACCTGCTGCAGGAAGCTCTCCGCGCCGATCCTGGTGACGCGGACCAGCAGCGTGCCGGTCAGGTTCATGGAGCCGCCAATCACCTGGTCGCCGGGCCCTTTCTCCTGGGGCATCCACTCGCCGGTGACCAGGCTCTCGTTCACGCTCGAGGCGCCCTCCACCACCTGGCCGTCGACCGGGATCGACTCCCCTGGGCGCACGCGGACCAGATCCCGGGGGAAGACCTCCTCCATCGGCACCTCCTGTTCGCGCCCGTCGCGCACCACGCGCGCCATCGGCGGCGCCAGCGCCAGCAGCTTGCGTACCGCCTGCGAGGCGCGCGTCCGAACGAGCAGCGAGACGTACCCAGAGAGCAGGTGGTAGGTAGTGATGAACACCGCCACGCCGAAGAAGTCCGCCCTGGGGAAGACGGGGAAGATGTAGCCCAGGAACCCCCCGGCCAGGCCGGCGAAGGCGCCGAACTCCAGCAGGACGTGCTGGTTCAGGATGCCGCGGCGCAGGCTGGCCCAGGCCATGGTCAGGATGTGCCAGCCCGGCCCGAACACCGTCGAGAGGGCCAGGGTCGGCATCAGCCACAGCGCCAGCGCAGGGAAGACGCCACCCGCCGGCATCGGCCCTGTCATCCACGAGCTCATGACGACGAAGAGCGCCACGAGCGTGAAGCCGGCGGCCACGAGCAGATTGTTGCGCTCCCGCCGGAGATCGGCCTCTTCTTCCTCCACAGTGCGCGCCCTGGTGGCGTCACGCACGGTGTAGCCGAGGTCGAGCAGCGTCTGTTTGAGCTCGGTGGAGGTGACTTGCGCCGGGTCGTATTCGATCAGCGCCTCCTCGTGGGCCAGGCTCACGCCCACGCCGCGCACCCCCTCCATCCGCCCCAGCGCCCTGGTGATGCTGGCGACGCAGAAGGAGCAGGCCATGCCCCCGATCTTGAGGTGCAGCTTCTCGGTGCCGTCGACCGACGGCGCCGGCGTCCGCGCAAAGGCGTCCGGCTCATTCGTCCGCGCCCCGCCCTCGTGGCGGCGATCGGGCCTGGCGGCCGGTCCTTGCTCCGGCCGGCGCTCCCGTGGGGGCTCCGGTGAGCGCTCCGGCGCCACAAGGCTCATGAGATCCCTCCCTTCGGTCCCATCTCTTCCAGACGGTACACCTTCCAGCCGGCTGGAAGGTCAAGGGCCGGCGAAGGGCAGGGGCTCAGGCGATGGGGCGCTCCGTGACCTCGTAGCCCAGTTGCTGCAGCCTAGCGCGGACCTGCTCGGGGCTGACCTGTTCGGGGTCGAGTATGACCACTACCTGCTGGGTCTGGGCGCTCGCGCGCACATCCTGGACGCCCGGCACGCGGCGCAGGGCGTTACGGATCCGCTGCTCGCAGCTGGGGCAGTGGATCGTCTCCTCGCCCGTGACCACAAACTCGACGGTCTGCGTCATCACCGTTCCTCCTGGCTAGCCTCAGCGCATTCCGACAGACCGCGACACGTCCCGTGCCACGCGGCACGCAAAGCCGCCCGGCCGGCCTGACCGGCGGTTCGGGTAGCCGCTCTGTGCAGTGCCGCGAACCACGCCCCCGCACGGGGGGCTACCTCTTCCTCCCCGACGCGCAACGTGCCGAAGGGGAAACCACGCCCCCGCACGGGGGGCTACCTCTCCCGGCGTCAGCAGGTTCAGCCGCAGGCCGCCGGCAGCGCCAGCGCCAGCTCGCCTTGCTCGACCACCAGCTCGGCAGCGTCAAGAGCGTCCGCCGCTGGCGGGTCGAGGAAGAGGCGCACGCCGCCGGTTTCCACCACGACATCGCCGGGCGCAGGCCGCGGAGCCATCTCTAGCTCAAAGGCAGCTCCCCCACCCTCGCCCGGCAAGGCCGCCGCGGTGATACGGAGGCCGCCGCCGGCGACGCCCTCATCCGCCAGGAGGCGCTGGATCAGCTGCCGCGCCTCGCCGGTCACGCGGATCATGGGCGGCTACCTTGGGCCGCCACAGCCGCACGGGCAACGGCAGGGATAGCCGCTGCCGGCGGGCTTGCGTATCACCTTGACGACCTTCTTCGTCGTGGCCATGATCTACCCCCTGGTTTGAGGTTTCACCGGAACGTACCGCCCGCCCGTCGCGGGGCGGCAGTGGTACCCATCCACACCGTACACCCTCCCCCTTGGGGCAATGTCAAGAGGCCGGCGGGTCCGCGGGGACGGCCGCGGCCGCCACTTCCTCCGGCGCCACCGGCAGGCAGGCGCAGTTCACGTCGAACCCGTGGCAGGCGCAGGGCGGCGCCTGGCAGGCAAGCATGGCCACCTGTCGCCGCTTCTGGAGGGACGCCCGCAGCGCCTGGAGTTCGGCAATCTGGCGTTCGCACTTTTCAAGCTTGGCGTCCAGCAGGGCGGCCACGTGCGCCCGCAGCGCCTCGGACTCGCCGGCCTTGGCGGTCTCGAAGAGCTGCTTGATCTCATCGAGGGTCAGGCCCAGCAGCTTGGCCCGCCGAATGAACTGGAGCTGGCCGATCGCGACCGGCGAGTACATGCGGTACCGGTTGGCGGCGCGTTCCGGCGGGTCGAGAAGGCCGAGCGCCTCGTAGTACCGGATGGCCTTGACCGTCATCCCCACGCGTTGCGCTAGCTGGCCGATCCGCAATCGGTGGTCCGTCACGCCCACTACTCTTGGCCTGGGTATCTCGGAATGAGCGTACACCTTCCTCTCGGGGGGAGGGTCAAGTCGACCGCCGCGGCTGGATGAGCAGGGCGGCCAGGCCAGCAGGTCGCCGGGCCTGCCTCTGGCCATTGGCTCCCCTGAAGCAATAGCAAGGTGCATGGCGACTGGCCCGCTGGCCCGGATGTGCACGGGCGGAGCCCTCACGCCAGGTCATTGCTCCCCCTTGCTGCTCCGCACCGGATTCTTCGCATGTGGAGCCCTCACCCTAACCCTCTCTCTTTAGGAGACCCTCCCGTTGGGGGAGGGAAACTCCTCGCTGGCGGTGACCAGTCCAGGCGACGAGCCGCGGGAGGTGCGCTGGTAGTTGCCAACTGGCCCGGCTATCGCCGGGTCTGTGGCCGGTCACACTGGGGCGATGGGGCCCCGCACGGGCTCGGTTCGAGCCGAGGGTTGGTGCTGCTCGATAATCCCGCAGACGCAGGCGTCCGCAGCCGCCGTTCGTGACGCTTCGTCGCGCAGCGTGATGAGCTCGCGGCGAACGTCGGCCAGGGCGCGAAGCTGCCGGTCGATGGCCGCCAGCTTCTGCTCGAGCAGGGCCCGTACGTGCTCACAGGGCGCCTTGCCGTCTCGCCTGATGGTGAGCACCTGCTTGATCTCCTCGAGCGTGAGGCCAATCGCCTTGGCCTTGCCGATAAAACGGAGCCGTTCCAGGTCATCCTGGCCGTACCGGCGGTAGCCGGACGAGGTGCGCTGGGGCTCCGGCAGCAGGCCGATCTGTTCGTAGTAGCGAATGGTCTTCGGATTAAGCCCCAGCGCGGCGGCCAGCTCCCCAATGCGGAACGGCCGCGCACCGGCGTCAGCCACGCTCGAATGCGGCATCGTGATCTCTCACCGACTATCGTACCTATCCTGCCTGCCCCTGTCGGCTGTGGGCCTACGATAGACGGTCGTACTCACACCGAGTAGAATGTCCTGCCGCGGGCCTGGCGTCGCAGCAAGTGGATGCGGGTATGGCGGGGATGTGCTTTACTGTCAGCAGGAGGGACTGCCGCGGGCCTGGCGTCGCAGCAAGTGGATGCGGACCGGCTCGGCGAATAAGGTCCCGCTGCGGGGAGGCCTGTCCGGCAAGGGGCGGCGGGGGTGCGCCCGCGCGCGAGGCGTTCATCTCACGCTTCTTGATCTATGTTCTGAAGGCCCGGGGCGTGAGTGGCTCCATGCACGAGTTGGCGACAAGCTGGTACATGCTGCTCAGTACGCTGAACGCCGCGGTAGCGGGGCCGCTGCGCGCCCTGGCCGACGGCGCGGGCCTGCCGCTGGTCAGCGCGTTCCTCTTCGGCCTGATTGGCGCCACGGCGCCCTGCCAGCTGACGACGAACGCGGGTGCGCTGGCCTACCTTGTGCGCTGCGCCGCTGCCCCCGACAGCCGGGGCGCTGTGGCCGGCAGCGCGCTGGCCTACATCCTGGGTAAGGCGCTGGTGTACACCATCCTGGGTGCGGCCGTGATCTTCTTCGGACGCCAGATCATGCCGGTGCCGCTCATCGTGCTCGCGCGCCGGCTGCTCGGGCCGTTCATGATCCTGCTCGGCCTGCACCTGCTGCGACTGGTACCGCTACGCATCTCACTGGGACAGGGATGGTCGGAA
>DAOTTI010000284.1:0-32112 GCA_034437795.1 Chloroflexota bacterium
CCAGGCCCTGCTGCCCTTCACCCTGGCCGCCGCGCTCGCCGCCGGCCTGGCGGCCCGGGCGGCGCGGGCGGGCCTCAACCTGCCCCTGGTTACGCGCCGGCGCGCCGCCGTGCGCGTGCGTCTGGCGCGGTTCGCACGGCCACAGCAGGCGCCGGCCTCGCCTGGCCCGCACGGCCCCTTCGCCCCGTCTCTTTAGGCTCTTTAAGCCAGCCGCCCGCGCTGAGCTCTCGGAGCAGGTCTAGTGCACCATCAGGCCAGCGATTTGGTATTGCCTTCCCTGGTGCGCGGGCTTGCATTCCCAAAGAGGTCGTCTGAAACAGCACTAGGTGGGCAGCCAGAAGCGCTATGGCGCTCTCCCCCCGAATGACCAGATTACGGCCAGAGGCGAGCCAGCTAATGACCAGCGAACGGCCGGCAGATAGGCGAAGGGACCGGCAGCGGCGCTCGTCGCCCATCGACGGCATGGCCGTCTGGCGGGGCGCTGGTATTCGCGTGAGCACGCGCGCAGCCGTGCCCCGGCTGGTCCCGGTGCGAACACCCCGTGAGGCATTCGCATGAGGATGAAGGGTAGAGCTATCAGCGCGCTGGCCCTGGCGGCGCTGCTCGCCGCCACGCTCGGCTGCGCTGCCCCGCAGCCGCCAGGCGTCACCATTCGATTCCGCTACTCGCGCTTCGTGCCGGACGTGCTCACTGTCCCCGTAGGCGTCCCCGTCACCTTCACCCTGCGCAACGAGGATCCCATCGACCACGAGTGGATCGTCGGCACGCCTGAAGTCCACGCCGTGCACCGCCTGGGGACGGAGCCGGTGCACGAGGGCCGGCCGACCGAGGTGACGGTGCCGGCCCTGGCGACCCGCGTCACGACCATAACCTTCGAGCGTCCGGGCGAGTACGCGTACATCTGCCACCTGCCCGGCCATGAGGCCTACGGCATGCGCGGTACCCTGCGCGTCCGCCTGGCCCCCGCCCGCTGACACGGCCCGTGGTGGCCGCAGCGAGCCGGTCCGGCATGCCGTATGCTCACCGCTCGCTGAGATTGCCCGCAGCCGTGCACCACGGTCGGCGGCATAGATGGGGTTATTAGCGTCGATCTGGATCATGGATCAGGGAGAGCGTGCGTGCCATCATGCTGCCGGCTGGAGGACGCGTGGCCGCGCATCGCCCTCCCCACGCGCCGCGATCTGAGATACCATAGCCTCGCAGGCGGCCGGCGGCTGCACACTGCCTCGCCGCCCGGAGAGGAGGCAGCGGTTATGTCCACAGGGCAACGATCCGCCGCTGACGCGCGGCTCAGCCGGCGCGGGCTGGCCACTTCCCTCGCCGTGGTCCCCGCGACCGCCGGCGCGGCGGCCGTAGCGGCGTGCGGTCCGTGGGCGGGACGCGAGGGGTCGAGCCAGACGGCCCGCTCGCTCGCCCCCGCCACGCTGCAGCTCGGCTACCGGCCGGATCCGGCCGACCAGGAGATCCTGCGCGCCGACTTCCTGCCGCGCTTCCAGGCCGAGCACCCGCACATCCAGGTGGAGTTCATCACCGCCACCGGCAACTACACCGAAAAGGTGCTGGCGATGTACGCCAGCGACTCGCCGCCCGACCTGCTCTGGGTGAGCCACGCTGACTTCCCCGGCTGGGCGGCCAGGGGGCTGCTCCAGCGGGTAGGGCACCTGGCCAGGCGCGACGCCCGGCGCTTCAAGCTCGACGACTTCTACCCGCCCATCCTCGAAGCCGCCCGTTACAAGGGCGAGCTGTATGGGCTGCCGTACCTGGGCGGCATCTTCGTCGTCATGTTCAACCGCCGCCTCTTCCAGCAGGCGAACACGCCGCTGCCGACCGACCTCGCCCAGGACGGGAGGTGGACCGAAGCCACCTTCCTGGACGTAGCCCGACGCGTGACCAGGACCACGGCGAGCGAGACGCACGTCTTCGGCGCCAACGCCACGCTGGCGTACACCAGCAGCGCCCCCTGGCTATGGGGCAACGGCGCGGACTTCTTGAACCAGGACCGCACGGCCATGGCGATCGATTCGCCGGCGGCCCAGGCCACGCTGCAGTTCCAGGCCGACCTGATCCACAAGCACCGTGTGGCGCCCAAGCCGGGGGAGACGATGGCGGACGGGCAGCGGCCGAGCTTCATGGCCGAGAACCAGGCGATGAACGTGCAGTGGAGCACCGGCTCCCGCAACCTGCTGGCCAAGCCGGACCTGGAGTGGGACGCCGCGCCGATGCCCAAGGGCAGCGTCCGCTCGCTGAGCATGTACGGCTACAACCCGCTCGGCATCACCACCCCCTCTAAGCAGGCGGACGTGGCCTGGGAACTGATCGGCTTCCTCACCGGCGAGTACGTCGTCCGCACCTGGACGGAGCGGGGGCGGATCATGGCCACGCGCAAGTCGGCCGGCGAGCAGGCGAGGTTCATGGACGCCCTGCCCCCGGGCTTCCGCGCCCTAGCGCGGACGGGCGCCCTCACCTCCCGCGCCAACCCTATCGTCTTGCGGCACGACGAGGTGGAGCGGGTGGTGCAGCCGGAGTTTGACGCCATCGCCCGCGGCGAGAAGAGTGTGCGCGATGCCACCCTCGCCATGCGCCGGCTGGCGGACCCGCTGCTCAAGGCAGAGTGAGTGATGCAACTAGCGAGTGATACAACTGGCGAGTGATGGAATACGCGGGCCAACGGTAGTGGCATGACCATGAGCTTTCGTCTGGAACCGGACCCGGAGGCGCGGCTGGAGCGCGCGGCGCGGGCGGAGGGCGTGCCGGCCTCGCGGTTCATCCGGCTGGCCATCCAAGAGCGCTGCGACCGAGTGCTGGGACAGACGCAAAAGGAAGAGGCCGCGGACATGGGCCGCGTAACTATGCCCGCCATAGACCTGGAGCTTTGTCAGTTCGAGCAACGGTGGGGCATGTCGTCTCGCGAGGTCTTCGCGCACCAGGCCCTGGACCAGGCTTACGCCAGCGCCGGCCTCAACAAATAGCTCCAGTAGTCGCTCGGTGGCTCACTGCTTCTTCCACCGCGGCTGGAAGCACTTGCGCCCGTACTCCACCTCGGCGTTCCCCACACGGTTCGCCTCCAGCAGGGCCTCCTTCATCCCCCGCTCGCCACGGAAGGCCTCCGCCACGAAGCGGTTGAGCACCGGCTGCGTCTGCAGGTCGCGGTAATGGTACGTCCGTGTGGTCCGGTAGTAGCCCGATTCGAAGATGTCGTTAAAGACGTGCATGTGCTTCGGCGGCGCCTTCAGGAAGCCGTTGGGGTCGTTGCGCGCCTTCTTCAGCGCCGGCGGCACAATCCGCGTGCTGCCCAGTGATCCCTGCACCTCCTCCCCGCCAAAGAACTTCAGCAGTTCGTAGCCCTCCTCCGGGTGCTGGGCCCGGGCAAAGACGAGCCCCGCGTTGCAACCGGCGAAGCTCCAGGAAGGCGCCCCCTTGCGCCTGCTCGGGTAGGGCACGATGTCCCATTCGAAGCTATCGCCAATCGCCTTCACCGTCGACGGGCGCACATGGTAACCGGGCTCCCCAATCACCCCCAGCCGGCGGGCGACGAAGGGCGCATCCCCTGTGGCGCGGTTTAGCTCGGCGGTCTGGTCCGGCGTCGTCATCACCTGGCGCCGTACGGCCAGCTCGTACAGCGACTCCATCGCCTCGATCGTCCGCGGATGGTCGAGCATGTAGCGCATGTTGTCGTAGTCGAAGTAGCCGCCGCCGAACATGAGCAGGAACGGGTGATAGCCTCGCTCCAGGCCGTGCCCGTCCGGCTGAAAGCCGATCACGTTCTCACGCGTCAGCTTCGTCAGCGCCTCCACGAAGTCGTCCCACGTCCATTGTCCCTTGTGCACGTCCCACGGGTCGGGGATGCCGCGCTCGCGGAACATGGTCTTGTTGTAGGTCAGGGCGTAGGTGAACCCGTCCAGGGGAAAGGCATGCAGCGTGCCGCACCAGTACTCGAAGCCGTCGAGCACGTACTCGCGGGCCAGGTCAATGCGGTCGCGCTTCACCAGCGGCCCCAGGTCGAGCAGGGCCTTCTGGTCCGCGTACAGGGCGTAGCTGAAGATGTCGCCGATCGACGCGTCGGGCGGGGTGCCCGCCACCACCGCCGTGCGTAGCTTCATCCGGAAGTCGCCGCTGCCGGTGATGTTGGCCTTGATGTAGCGCGTGCGCTGCTCGAACGCTGGCAGGTGCGGCAGTAGGACGTCGATCCGCTCTTGGTTCCAGAAGGTCCAGTACTCCACCGTGACCGGCGCCTTGACCACTGCTTCTTTCGGCGGGCCGCCGCCACCCAATGGCCCGCAGGCGCTGAACACCCCACCGGCGGCCGCGGCCGCACTGCCCAGATAGTGCCGGCGCGTCATGCGCGTCGCGCCCCTTGCGCGTGTCATCTGCTCCCCTCCTCTTGAGCCGGTGACGGAGCGATGCGCCGCTCCGTCTCAAACAGCACGGGCGAGCCCGCGGTGCCTTATACCACATTCGCTGATGATGCACACTGCGCGTCTCCCTGTCACGACCCCGCCTCCAGCGCCTCCCGAAGGTCCCCGACGGGCGAGATGATGAGCCAGAGCGCCGAGGCCGTCGAGAGCAGCCCACCGACCAGCAGCGTCGGCACCAGTCCGATCGCGTTCCCCAACAGCCCACCGACCAGCGCGCCGATGGCGGCCATGCTCCAGTTCAGCGATCGCATCGTTGCGTTCATCCGTCCGTGCAGTCGCGCTGGCGTCATCCCTTATCGCAACGCCATCTCCCCGACGCCGCCAATCGCGATCGCCGCGCCGCCGATGAAGGCGCCCGCCATCGGCAGCGGCACCGACCACGGCCGCAGGACGGCCGTCAGCGGGCTGAGGAGCGTCGACGCCCCGGCCACAAGGTGCATCGTCAAGATGGGCATGCCTAGCCCGAAGCGCGCCACCGTGGGTCCAGCCAGGAACGAACCCGTCAGCGCGCCCGGTCGAGCCACACGCCGGCCAGCAGCCCCAAGAGCAAGTACGGAGCCCACCGAGCCGCCCCCAACACGCCCGTCTCGGTCGCGCCAGCGCCGAGGACGAGGACCGCCGTCAGCGGCAGCGCCAGCCCGGACACGTGCGCGCCGAGCAGCGAGATGGTTAGCCCAGCCCAGAGCTTGAGGAAATCCGGCTCGCGAAGCATCCCGCCGGGTGTGGACACCGGTGGCTGGGCGCTCACCGACGCGCCCTCTACCTGGACGAGGCGGCGCTCGAAGCTTTGCGAGGCGGGTGAACCAGTCATCGGCCACAACTGTACGCCGCAAGCTGCTACGGCGCCGGCGAGAGATCCCACAGCAACGCGGCGAGCTCGTCAAGCTCGTCGAGCGTCACCATCTTCGCCAGCGACACGGCTGAGGCAGTTGCAGGGAACACATCCTACTCGTGCACGAGTGTCATGGCCATCGCCCAGCGTGCCAAGCCAGCGCCGGCCTGCCGCACACCGGCCACGCCTGCCAGGGCCACGCGGGCCGGATCAGGATGGCCGCAGCCGCGCCTGGCCACGCTGGCCGGCCGCGTTATCGCGCGCCGTATTCCCACCGCTCGACCGGCAGGCCGGTGGCGTACAGGAGCACCCGCCGCTCGTAGCCGTCGTCCGGCCGCGGGCGGGTCGGCCCCCGCCAGCCCAAGCGCCGCTCCCGCCGCCACGGGCGCCGCTCCCAGATCGGACCGCGGAAGGGGTCACGCGTGCGGTTCATCCACTCCAGGAGCCGGTCGTGCAGGCCATCCCGCACCGCGGCGTACTCCGGCGCGTCGATCAGGTTCCGAAGCTCGTGCGGGTCCGTCTCGTGGTCGTACAGCTCATCCGTATAGTGCAGGTTGATCACCAGCTTGTAGCGCCCATCGTACACGCACCGCACCGGCTGGAACCCGCCCATCGAATCGTGGTCCAGCTCGAAGCGGTTGAACTCCAGAAAGACCGCCTCGTGCGGGCGCCGCTCGGGGTCGGCCAGGGTCTCCAGCAGGCTCGTCCCTTCCAGGAACGGCGGCACCTCCAGCCCCGCTGCGCTCAGCAGGGTGGGCGTCACGTCAATGTGCGACACCGGATGCCGGCAGACGGCCCCGGCCGGCGCGCGCCCCGGCCAGCGCACAATGAACGGAATGCGCGTCGTCTCCTCGTACATCACCGGCCCCTTCCCCGTCAGGCGGTGGGCGGTCAGCTGGTCGCCGTGGTCCGAGGTGTAGATCACCAGCGCATCCGGCGCGTAGCGGTCGATCGCGTCAAGCACGCGCCCGATCTCGTCATCGACGAAGCTGTTGCAGCCGAAGTACATTGGGCGGCGGATGCGCCGGCGCGCCGGGTCCGCCAGCGACGCCGGATCGGGGACCGGATACAGCCCGAGCGCCGCGGCCCATTCCTTCTGGTGCTCCGGTTTGCCTTCCAGCGTATCCGCCGCGCCGGGGCCGGGATCGTACTCGAAGTCCGCAAACAGGTCACAGTACGGCGGCGGGCAGGTAGATGGCCCGTGCGGCTCATCGTAGGACACGACCAGCAGGAACGGCTCGTCTCGGTGCCGCTCCAGGAAGCTGATCGCGCGGTCGCTGCAGCGGCGCCCAAACGTATCTTGCTCCGTAATCCCGTACCTATGAATGGCCTCACGCGTATGCAGCTCCGTCCGCGACCGCAGCCGTTGCTCGGGCGTCAACTCCTCAAGGTAGCAGCGCATGTCGTACCAGTAGGCGGGGTCCCAGCCCGGCGGGGCATAGCCGCTGCCGAAATAGTCCGTGCCATCCAGGTGCCACTTGCCGATGTACGCCGTGTGGAACCCCCGGTCCTGCAGGCGCTGGCCCACGGTGCGGATGTTCGCCCCCAGGGGCAGGCTGTTGGCCCAGGCCCCCGCGGTGTGGGGGAACGTGCCGGTGAAAAGCCCGGCGCGGGCCGGCGTACACACCGGCGACGTGGTGTAGGCGCGCTCGAAGCGGACGCCCTGGCTAGCCAGCCGGTCCAGGCGCGGCGTACGCATCTCCGGCCGCCCGTAGCAGCCCACCACGTTCGCGCCCTGCGTATCCGTCATGATCACGACCATCTGCCTCGCCGGTTCCGGCACAGCCATACGCGTATGCTCCTTCGTCAGTCTTGCTAACGTCAGTCTTGCTCACGGTGCGGCCTGCAGTGTAAAGTCCGTCGTGGACGCGTCGGAACCTGCATCGACGAGGGACCTCCCCGCAAGTGCATCGCACTGCGTAGCAATCCCCAGAAGCCGCACAGCCACGGCCCTCGTCCCCGTCTCCTCGTCTCCGCCTCTCCGTGTCCCCGCGTTGGAATGGCGGGCCAGGGCGTCAGGTCCGTCCTCCCTCCCGGTCCGGCACAGCAGCTGATCCAGATATGTTGGCCAGCGCCCGGGCTCGCTGTACCCCGCAGCCTTGTGCCGGCGGATGGTCAAGCCGCGGAGCCGCCGGCGGAGCGGCCGGTGCCGGAGGAACGAGCCCCCTGCCTACATCCGGCGGCTGAACCGGCTGAGATCCAGCTGCGTCCTGTCCGGCGGCAGGCTCCGGAAGTACTCCACCGTGGGCCGGTCGTCGCTGAGCACCGCGCCCTCGCCAGCGTAGGCACGGAGCTCGTCATCCCGCGCCACGAACCAGTGCAGCAGCGCCCCCGCGTCGTGGATGCCGGCCGCCGCAAGGGCGGCGCGATCCACCCGTGACCTCGCGATGCGCTGCGATAGCGCTGCGCCGTCGAGCACCAGCGGTCGCTTGGAACCGATCAGCAGGTCGCCGTTCAGCCAGAGCGCGGCGTAGGGAAAGACCTCCAGGAAGCTGCGCAGCATCAGCTGGTGGCGGTGCATCGGGTCCGTATCCAGCCACTGCATCATCAGGCCGTCATCGTTCAGCGCCGCCGCGGCCAGCCGGTAATACTCCACCGAATAGAGATTGGCCGCGCCGGCGTGGTGGGGCCGGATCACGTCGGCCGTGATCACGTCGTAGCGCCGGCCGGAGCGCACTGCGCGCAGCAGGAAGTTACGCCCGTCGTCCACCAGCAGGCGCACGTTGGGCCGGTTCACCACGTCACCATTGACGTGGGCGAAGAACCGGGCCGCGTCGATGACGTGCGGCACCAGCTCCACCACGTCAACATCCACCCCCGGGTACTCGGCCACGGCGCCCGCCGTCGCGCCACCGCCGAGACCGACCACCAGCACCCGCTGCGGCCCGGGGTGCAGGAGCATGGGGAAGTGCCCCAGCAGGCGGTGCAGGCGCACCGGCCCCTCGGCGTCGTGGGCCTGAGGCCGGCTATTCAGGTACATCATTCGCCCCGCCGGCTGCGGCAGGTCCACCACTGTGACCGTGGCCTCCGCGTCCTCGGCATACCACACCAGCGCCCCGCCGGTCACGCTCCCCGGCAGCAGGCGCGCCCGCAGGTCGGGCGAAAGCCAGGCCAGCCCCACCAGCGCGCCCGCGCCGGCCAGCCCCAGGAGAGACCGCACCCACCAGGCCGGCCGGCGCAGGATGGCCAGCACCAGCAGGCCCAGCAGCAGGTTCAGCGCCGCCAGCGCCACCAGCGTCTTCTGGGCGCCCAGGTGCGGGATCAGCAGAAAGCCGGCCACGTACGACCCAAAGATGGCCCCGCAGACGTTGGCCGCGTAGATCGTGCCGATCTGGCTGCCGGCGCGCGCCGGGAACGTCGCGTACAGGCGCGCCGCTACGGGGAAGGCCACGCCCATGATGAAGGCCGGCGGGAAGATGGTGGCCACCGAAACGGCCAGGGCCACCTGATCCTCCACCATCAGCGGCCCGCCGATGCTGGTGGCCCGTACCCACGCGCCCAAGTCGTGCAGCCTACTAAAGGCCCAGATGCCGGCCACCACCGAGAGCCCCAGCAGCGCCTCCAGGATCGCGAACACCAGGCCCCAGTTGCGACGCCGCGAGAGCAGGGGGCTCGCCGCCGCGCTGCCGGCGGCAATGCCGGCCAGCACCGTCGCCAGCATGATGGTGAAGGGGTAGGTCGTGCCGTCGAAGAAGAGCGAGAGCAGCCGTGTCCACACCACCTCATAGGCCAGGGCGCAGAAGCCGGAGAGGGCGTAGGCCCACGCCACCACCCCCTGGAGATACCGCGGCGCCGCCGGTTCAGCCCCAGCCGCCCCCCGCTCGCTCGCCCCAGGGAGGTTGCCAGGTTCGCCGGCCGGCCGAGGGCCTGGCACGCGCCCAGGGCCGGGGAGATGCTCAGGCTCGCTGCTGGTCCGCAGGCCCTGGCCAGCGTCCTGCCGGCTGAGGCCCATGTCGCCAGCGGGCGCCCCGGCGTCCGGCGGAGCGCCGGACGGCCGCACCAGCGCCGCCAGCGCCACCGCCACGCCCGCCGCCGCGAAGTTGCCCGTCGCCGCCACCGTCGCCGTCGCCTGCAGCCCGTAGGTACCGATCAGGACGAAGCCCGCCGCCAGGGTGCCGAGGATGGCGCCGCAGGTGTTGGCGGCGTAGAGCAGCCCCACGTCGCGGTGCAGGCGCGTCGAGCGGAGCAGTGATGACCGCACCACCACAGGCAAGGTCCCGCCCATCAGCGTGGTGGGCACGAGCACGATGGTGAAGGCCAGCGCCAGGCGCACGGCCCGGCCCTGCCAGACCGGCTCGACGCTCGCCGCGTCCGTCCACGGCAGCCACTCGTAAACGCCCGGCAGCGCACCGAACGCCCGCGGGGTCAGCAGGCCGAGCGCCCCGATGCCCAGCTCGATGGCGCCGTAGAGGAGCAGGGGCTGCCGCACCCGGTCCGCCACCCGCCCCGCGACGTAGCTGCCCAGCGCCAGCCCGGCCATGAAGCCGGCCAGCACGGTGGTCACGGCTGCCGTCGTCACGCCGAAGGTCAGGCTCAGGATCCGCACCCAGAGCACCTGGTAGATCAGCCCGCTCGCGCCTGAGAGGAAGACGGGCAGCACCAGCGCCGCTACCAGCCAGCTCCAGGCGAAGACCCCGCCATGGCCGGCTACCCGTGCGCCACCGGCCCGAACCGCCACACGGCTCGCCACACTCATCGACGTCTTGCTCCACCGCCCCGATCCCCGCATGGCACCCCCGGTCCCCCTGTCCCCGTGCCGTCTCCCTCACTGCGCGCCACGCCGATCGAGGCAGCGCCATCGTACACTACGCCGGGCCCCCTTGCACCCTCCGATGCCCGGCGGGTGCAACCAGCTATCCCGAACGCGGCACTATTGCGTCCCCTGTCCCAGAGGGAGAGGGATAGGGTGAGGGCTCAACTACTGATGCGCCACTGCGTCCCCTCTCCCGTTGGGTGAGGGCTCCACCAAAAGTGCGCCACTGCACTCCCTCTCCCTGTGCTCCTCCCGCCCCCGGCCGGCCCCCCTCGCCGCTCGCTACTCACTACTACCTCCTCTCGTCTCCGGCGGGCACCCTGGGCCAAACTGAGGGCTCAACTAGTCGCGAACCCTGGTGACACCCGGACCAAGGCCATGGAGGTTACAGGTGGGCCACCACATTGCAACCCGCAGGGCCGAGGATGTAACCAGATCGAGACGGCCGGCGAAACCGGCCTGAAACCGCCGGGTCGTAGGCTTTCCGCTGAAGCGCATGCCACGACCCACCACGGTGTACTACGCCATCGCGGCAGGCGCGCTCGCTTTCCTCTCACTTGGCGCCTATCCTGGGGCCACCGGCGTTGCGCCAGAGCCGGCCGCCATCAGCCGTGGCGCCGCCTCGGACCTGCAGGTAAGCAGCGGCTCCGATGCCGCCGTACCCCCCATGGAGATCCAGCCGAAGCCGGGCTTCCAGCCCGCCGGCGCGCTGCGCGACGCCCTCGACGCCGTGGCCGGCCTCGGCGCCGCGTTCGTCGCTAGCCAGCTTCCGGATCTCATTGGGCACCTGGGACTGCCGGCCCGCATGGAGCCGGCCGCTGCCCAGCCGCCGGCCAATCCTGCGACCTACGACGCGGCTGCGGCTGAGGCCGCCCTCCTCGTGCGGGCGGTGAGCCCGGCTCTGACCGCCACACTCGCCGGCACGGAGATCGGCTTCCGCCTGCGGGAGCTGCCGCTCAGCCGCTTGCCGGGCCAGGTCGACTCCAACAGCCCCGCCTACTGGGATGGCGGCCAACTGATTGTCTTCAGCTCTGCCGAGCGCCCCATGCGCAGCAGCGGCCCATCCCTGGATGCCCTGGGCAATCTCACTGGCGTGGCCTGTCTCGGCTGCGAACGGCCCGGCGGGCGCTGGCTGGAGGCGGTGTGGCCGGATCCCGCCTCCGGCGTCCTCTACGGCTGGTACCACTTCGAGCCCAGCGACCTCCCCTGCGACACCGCGCCCATCATCGGCGCCGCCATCTCGTACGACGGCGGCCGCACCTGGCACGACCAGGGACCGGTGCTTGAGAGCGGTTACCCTATCGACTGCGACTACCGCAACGGCTTCTTCGTCGGGGGCCACGGCGACTTCCACGTCATCCTGGACGCGGAGCAGCGCTACTTCTACTTCCTGTTCTCCAACTATGGCGGCCCGACCAGCGAGCAGGGGATTGGCATCGCCCGCAGCGCCTTCGCCGACCGCGGGCAGCCGGGGACCGTGTTCAAGTACTACCAGGACGCATGGACGGAGCCCGGCCTGGGCGGGCGCGTCACCCCGCTCTTCCCCACCGCCACCGGCTGGAAGGGCCCGCACGTCGAGGCCTTCTGGGGCCCCAGCGTCCACTGGAACGACCACCTGCAGGCCTACGTGGCCCTGCTCAACCACACCGACGGCGAGCAGTGGGCGCAGGAAGGGGTGTACCTCGCCCTGAGCCGGGACCTGCTCCACTGGAGCGAGCCCCAGAAGATCCTGGACAGCGAGATCTGGTATCCCCAGGTGATCGGCCTGGGGCCGGGTGGCACCGATACCCGCGCCGGCCAGTCGGCTCGCCTCTACGTCGGCGGTATCTCCATCTACGCCATCGAGTTCGAGTAGACCGGCGGTCGCCGTCGCTGGCCCGCTGCCGGAGCCGGAGCCGGAGGCGCGCATGGCGCCCCGCCGCAGCCCGCACGACAACAAGTGCAGGTCGTGGCTCGATTGCACATCAGGGGGCCGGAGTTGCCTGTGCCGCGGTCGAGCTCTCCCTGACGACCAGAGTGCATGGCAGACGCACGACGTGGTGCGCCTTGTGCATCTCGACGGGTCTGTTGCTGGCACCGGCGCCGCGGGCGAGGGCGCCGTCAAACAGCAGCCGGCACGCCTGCCGGCCGCACTCGTACGTCGGGACAGCGATGGTGGTGAGCCGCGGGCGGGCCAGGCTGCTGACCAGGTGATTGTCGAAGCCCACGACCGCGACGTCGTCCGGCACACGGCGGCCGGCTTGCTGCAGCGCGTGAAGCGCACCTAGCGCAATGAAGTCGTTGGCCGCGATGACGGCATCGATCGACGGGTCGGACGCGAGCAGTTCATTCATCCCGCGCCAGCCGAACTCCTCGGTCCACGGGCCGCTGCGCTCGTGGGAGCCATCAACCGGCATGCCCGCCGCTTCCAAGGCCACACGCGCCGCCGCCGCGCGCACGAGCGCGGTGCCGCTGGCTGATGGACCGCACAGCAAGCCGAAGCGGCGCCGGCCGCCGCTGACCAGATGCCGCACGGCAAGCGCCGCCCCCTGTGCGTCGTCAATCAGTACCGCCGGGGCGTCCAGGTCCTCCGGCTGGCAGAAGGTGTACACGTGCGGCACGTCCCAGCACGCAAGATGCGGCCGGATCGACGGCGCGGCCCCGGCCCCGACGAAGAGCAGACCTTCGACTTGGCGCCGCCGGAGCTCCGCCACACACTCAGCAGTGCGGTTGGTGCTGCGATCGGTCAGCAGCACCAGCGAGGCCATCCCTGCCTCCGCCGCGACGTCAAGGATCCCCGAGACCGTCTCCGCCACCCATTGGTATGCCAGCGGGCGCTCGGTGACGATGCCGATGGTGCGTGACCGCCGGCTGCGCATCGTCTGCGCGGCCAGGCTCGGCTCGTAGCCCAGGGCGCGCGCCACCGCGCGCACCCGCTCCCGCGTGCGCGGACTAACGTCGGGGGCGTTGTTAAGCGCCTTGGATACTGTAGCTGGACTCACCCCGGCCTGCTCGGCCACCGTTCGCAGCGAGGTGCGTGACGGTCCGATATCGATTTCCGTCTGGCGTGCCACGTCCGCCATTATGCCCAGATCACATCCGTTCCGTCAAGCGCCGTGACCAGGTGTTTCCACGGAAGCACTCCGGTCTACTCGTCGGTTGCCTTGACACCGCCGTTAGTGCTCAATACAATGGGCGAAATCGATATCGATACCGAGGACTGAAGACCAAGGAGAACCAGGGACATGACCAGGGCCTACGTCTTACGCCGCCGCCTGCTTGGCGCCGGGCTGTCGGCGGTACCGGCTGTAGCCGCGCTCGCGGCGTGCGCACCGCGTGACACGGGACGCGGCGCTGGTGGCCCGTCCCAGCCCGGCCCCACCACGCTCGTCTTCCTGACTCGGGCGTCAGAGAACCACCGCCAGATCTTCGATCGCTTAGCCCAGGAGTTCCAGAAGGTCCAGCCGAATATGACGGTGAACCAGGAGTTCGTGCCGGGTGGGACGCCGGCATTTCTCGAGAAGGAGACGACCCTGGTCGCCGCCGGCCAGCAGGCGGATGTGGTCTTTAACGAGGCCATCCGCTGGCGCGAAGCCGCCGCCAAAGGTCTCTACGAAGTGCTCGATCCCTACCTGGTGAAGGAGAAGCAACTCCTGGCCGACGTCTTTCCCTACTTCGTCGATATTGGAAAGTGGCAGGGCAAGAACTATGCGACGCCCATCGATCCCTCGATGTACGTAATGATCTACAACCTCCGCATGTGGCAATCGGCCGGCGTGCCGCCGCCGGACCCCAAGCAGCCGCTGACGTGGCAGGAGTTCACCGATCGCAGCCGGCGGCTCACCAAAGAACAGGATGGGAAGTTCACCCAGTTCGGCTACGACGGCGCGAACGTTCACGATGTGCTGCTGCTCTTCCAGCAGGCCAGCGGCAAGACCCCGTTTAACGCCGACTTCAGCCGCTGGAACCTCGATCAAGGTGAGGCGATCACCCAGATCCAGTTCCTGGCTGATATGCGCCGCAGCCACAAGGCCGCCAGTTGGCCGGCCGCACCCACCGATGGACCCGTTACCTGGGAAAATGGCAGGGTGGGCACCACGATTCGCGGCGTCTGGGGGGCGGGCACTTGGCGCCGCCAGCTCCCTGATGAGTGGGATTGGGCACCCTATCCCCAGCTCGCCGGCAAGAAGCGTCTCACCGCCGGCCGCGGTTCGGGTCTCTCCATGGGCAGCCACACCAAGCACAAGGCGGCCACGTGGGAGTTCATGAAGTGGACACTCGGCGTGCCCGCGCAAGAGATCTACCTCTCCATGGGCGCCAGCCAGCCGCTCACCAAGTCCATGGCTACTAACCCCGCCTGGACCCAGCCTACCCCACCCAAGAACAAGCAAGTGGTGCTCGATGAGATGCAGTACGGCGTTGCGCCCTGGTTCTTCGCCGGAGCCGCGCGCTTCCTCACGCTCTTTGAGCCGGCGCTGGCCTCCGTCTGGAATGGCGAGAAGACCGCTCACCAGATGATCACCGAGCTTACTCCGCAGGTCACGCAGCTCCTTGCCCAGCTCAAGAGCGAGTTCGGGGGCAGGATCTAATGGCGGCTGAAGCGTCCTCATCGAGCCTGCGGCAGCTCTTCGGCAACGCCGTTGTCGGCCCTTTCGGCGCACACCTGCAGGACGGCCCCGGCTTCGCTCTCACCGTCCGCGGCCCGGCGGCTGCCGGTGCCGCAGACCTGGCAGCACGGCTCCGCCTGACCGCTGACTCTGGCTGGCAGCCGACGGCCGGGCCGCTGCGGGGCGATGCCGTGCGTTGGCGCACACTCGTTGATCCCGCGACCGGTCTCGCCATCGACGTGACCTATCTCCGCCACACCACCCCCTCCGGCGCGTGCGCCATTTCCTGGCGAGGCTGGATCGAGCACCGCGGCGACCGCCCCATCGAGCGTCTCGGGGGGATTACTATGCTCGATGTCACCATTCATCTCGTCGAGGCTGCCGCCGGTAATCCGACCGTGCGCTCGATGCGCGGCGGCCTCAATGACGCCTTCTTCCCACCGGAAGCTTTCGCCGTCTCCGAGCGCACGCTGTTCCACAGCTACCGAGTTGCCTCAGTCCGCCTCGATTCTGGTGGGACCGGGCGCTCCACGGACAACCATGTACCATACGTGGTCATCGCCTCTGGCCAGGACGACGGCGGCTGCTTCGCCGCTCTCGGCTGGTCCGCCCTCTGGCGGCTTTCGATCAGCCGCCGCGGTGACCGGCTATGGCTCGAAGGTGCCGTTGAAGGGGTCGATCTCACCCTGAACCCCGGGGAGCGCATCCCGCTGCCTGAAACCCTGCTCGGCTTCTATACCGGCCATCTCGATGACGGCGCCAACGCCCTCCGCCACGTGCTCCGCCGCGACGTTCAACCATTGCTCGGTCGGAAACCGGTGGCCCCGCCCGTCTCTTACAATCACTGGTTCGCGTTTCGCCTCCACGTCCACGAGGACGATCTGCGCGCCCAGATCGTGCCGTGCGCCAGCCTCGGCGTCGAGTACTTTATCGTCGATGCCGGCTGGTTTGGCGGCTCCGAAACCAGCTACCGTGCCGGCTGCGGCAACTGGGGCCGCGAGGCAAAGCACCGGTTCCCATCAGGCGTGCGCGCGCTTGCCGACGAGGTCCGCCACCATGGGATGCGGTTTGGCATCTGGATGGACCCCGAGCTCATCCATCCGGACTCGGACACCGGCCGCGCGCACCCAGAGTGGCTGCTCCGTGCCGAGGGCTCTCTCGACGGCGCCGCCGTCATCGACTTCAGCCAGCAAGCGGCCCGTGATTGGGCCGTCGACACCATCACAGACGTGGTTGAGCGCTACGAGGTGGGCTGGCTGCGCTGGGACGTCAACATGCCCATCGCCCCCAACTGGGCTGCCAACGATCCGCCCGGCCGCGCCGGCTGGCATCAGCTCCAGCACGTCGCCGGCGTCCACGAGGTGCAAGATCGCCTCCTCGACCGCTTCCCTGATCTTCTCCTCGAAGGTTGCTGCGGCGGCGGACGGCGAATGGACCTGGGCCTCCTCCGGCGCTCCCACACCTTCTGGGCCAGCGACATGACCGGCCCGGCCCCGATCGTGCGCGCCCATCAATCCGGAGGGAATCGCCTGCTCCCCGCCGGTTGCTTCAACACCAACCTGCTCTATGGACCCGCCATTCCCGGCGAGCCGGCTGCGTTTCCGGCCGCTGCCTGGCTCAGCCACTTCGGTGGCCCGCTTGGCTTCAGCGCCGACTTCCGTTCCTGGACATCGTCACAGCTCGACGCCGGCCGCGCCTACGTTGAGGCCTTCAAGCATTGGCGCCACGTCCTGGCCGGTGACTTCTACCCGCTCTTTCTCCTGCCTCGGTCACTTGCCGAGTGGGACGGCTGGCAGTTCGACGACCCTGAGAGCGGCGAAGGGCTCCTGGTGGCGTTCCGCGGCGCCTCCCCACAGGCCACCGCATCGCTGCCGTTACGAGGTGCTCCGCTGGGCATGGACATGGAGTACGCCGCGCTGGTTCCGGCCGGCTCGCCGCTGCCGGTACCCGCGGCCGATCGTCGCACCGCCACCGTCGAGCTGGATCCAGGCGGTGCGGCGGCATGGACTTACCGTACCAGCACGACCCGTTCTCAGCACGACCCGTTCGCTGCATCAAGCATTAGTGATCGCGGATCCGCCTAGCCCGGATTGGCCAGCGAGGAGTTCCGTCTCCCCTTGGGAGAGCGGCAGCCCGGAAAGCAGTCGGCGGTGAGGGCACCGCTGCTTCCGCTGGTGAAGCGATCAGCCATACCTGGTCCGAGCACCAGAGCGGCATCGAAGGACCGGCCATCGACGCAGCAATCCAGGTTAGGCCGGCGACGCCGGCCCCGACCTACCTCGCCCTGACCGGTTCCCCAACGGGGCAACGGCGGCCTTACTTGGACTGGATCGGCCAGCGGATGCCCTTAAAAGGGTTCTCGCCCCCACCGTAATCGATCAGGTCGTTGAGGCGCCGTTGCAGGTCGCTCAGCGTCCCCTGCATCGGCTGCTCGCCGCGGATTACCTTCCCGATCTCGTCGTTATAGAGCGCCCCGTCCTCCCCTGCACGGTAGTGCGTCCAGATGATCCCGTACGGCTTCTTGTACACGTCCGCGAACACCGTGGGGTGCTGGTACGGGTACTGAGGCGGCACGCGGAAGAACCGCGGCTGGTGCTTCTTCTTCGCCGGCACGAGGAACTGGTTCTCCGCCAGATACCCCTGGAACTCGTCCTCCATCAGCCACTTCATGAAGGCCCAGCACTCGTCCGGATACTTGGTCTTGGCGTAGGCGCAGACGGGGTGGCCGGCCGACCAGGCGGCCCCCGGCTTCCCACCCATGCTCGGCACCGGCAGCATGTCCCACTCAAAGGCCGTGCCGATCGAGTTCCACATCCGCCGCCAGTCGTTCACCGAGCGGTAGTGGATGCCGATCTTGCCGCTGGAGAACAGGTTCCACCCGTTAGGCCGGTCGATCGCCGGCTTGCCGGCCTGCAGCCGGTCCCGCGCCGCGGCCATCTCGGGCGACGGGCCCGTAATGTTGAACCGCTGGCGCGTCATCCAGTCGATAGCCGTGGTCAGCGCCGAGACGTACTGCGGCAGCTGCAGATCGAACTTCATCTGCGGGTCATACTGCAGGTGCGAGACCAGGTGCGTCCACACCAGCGGCCCAATGCCGTGATAGTCGCCCATGCCCCACTGCATGCCGTAGACGTCGTTCGCCGGGTCATTGATCTTCCGCGCCGCGTCCACCATCTCCTCAATCGTCCACTGCCCCTTGTCCCGTGACTTCTCCCACGGGTCCGGCACCCCCTTCTCGCGGAAGAGGGTCTTGTTGTAGAAGATGCTGAACGGCTCGGCCCAGTACGGCACGCCATAGGTGTTCTGGCGCCAGCGCTCGATCCCCAGCACCGCCCAGTCCCGGTCCAGGCTGATCTTGTCTCGAGCAAGATAGCTCGTGATCTCCAGCACGAACTTGCTGTCATACATCTTGGGCAGGTTGCGCGTGTTGGAGTCGAACAGGTCCGGCCCCGTGTCGGCGGCGAACATGGTGGTGATCTTCTCCTGCGCCCCGTCGCCGCTGGGGTCCACCTCGAAGATGACGCTGTGCTTCTGCCCGTATTCCTTCCAGGCCGGCGCGAACTGTTCCATGGCGATCGGCCGCCAGCTCATGAAGGAGAGCTTGATAGGCGCCTTGCTCGCCGCGCCGCTCCCCTCCGGGCGAGCCTCGCCGCAGGCGGCCAGCGCCCCGCCCGCCAGCGCCAGCGCGCCCCTCATCGCCGCGCGGCGCGTGGCTCGTCCGGCCACAGTCAAACCCACATCGCCCATGGCGTCCTCCTTGCCTTGCTTCGCGGTGGCGGGCACGTTCCGTCTACCCGCCTGTGCTTGCGCCGAATCTTACTCGCTACACGCATTTGTGCAAGTGGCCGCCTTCCCCCCGGCGTCCGCCCCCCGCCGTGCGCAACCGGCCCGGCCAGCGCCCTGCTCGCCGAGCGCGCCCGCCACGTCAAGGTGCCTATCTGCCCCCGCCGTGCGCAGCCGGCCCGGCCAGCGCCAGTCCATGGCCCTCCTTACCCCTCTCCTCGTCTCCGCGTCCTCATATCGGCAGCGCGAAGGATCGGCAGCGCGAACGGCCGACCGGCGCGGGTCACGTCCTCTCCCCATGGCCCTCGTTTCCCCTCTCCGACACGGAGAGGGGGCCAGGGGGTGAGGTCCGTCCTCACCCTCCCCGCGCGGCCCCGACCGAAGGGGGTGAGAGCGGCGTCCCCGCGTCGGCGCGGGGGGCCAGGGAGTGACGTCCCCCACGCCGTTGAGGATGGCGTTGAGGCGGCGCCGCTATAGGTTGCCTTGCGATGCTGCCCCACCACGAGCGGTCCCCCGGCCACCGTGGCAGGACGCGCCGCGCTCTCCTGTCGCGGGCGGCCGCGTTGGCCGGCTGCGCCCCCGCCGCCTGCGCCGTTGGACAGGCCGCCGTCCCGACCGAGACGCCGACCCCGCGCCCGACCCCTTCGCCCTATGAGGTCCAGGTCCAGATGCGCCCTCAAGAGGCGCGGCACGGCCATGACGAGTTCGTCGTCATCCAGGCCCGGTTTACCCGCCAGCGCCGCGGCGTCCCCGGCGCCCAGCTCTCGGCCGTGGTGCACTACCCATCCGGGGACCAGACCTTCACCGCCGAGGTGACCACCTTCCCCGACGGCCGCACCGATCTGGCCGTCCCCGTCGCGCCGGCGCCCCGTGGCTCGAACGTCCCCGTGGACGTGATCATGCGCTACCAGGGACAGGAGTATCGCGCTCGCACCGGCTTTCGGGTCAGCTAATCGCCGGTCCGCCCCCCAGTGGCCTGCCCTGCCAGGGCGCTACCTCGCCATGGCCGGCTTTCGGTCCGGCCGATCACCCGGCCCCGCCCCGTCGCGACGGAGCCCGGGTATCCGCTGGCATGTTTGCGCCGCCATGTCCATCGATCCCCGGCCGTCCTGTCCCGCACGAACATACCAGCGCCGACTTAGCCTCGAAACAGCCCGCCAATTGCGACCTGAAAACCCGGCATGACGTCCTCGCCGGTGAGCGCCTCGCCGTGACGCAGCGTACGGGATGTGCCACCCCGGTGGTGTACCGTCACGGAGCGCGTCTGAGGATCGGCCACCCACACCAGGCCCGCGCCGGCATCGAGATAGTCCTGGACCTGCTCCAGCGCCTCAGAGTGCGTGTCGTGCGGCGAGACCACCTCAACGGCAATGTCCGGCGGGCCATCGATGTATCCCCTGGGCAGGGCCCCGTCAGGAAAACGCGCGCTCGCAGTGAACGTAAGGTCCGGCGCGCGCACCGTGTCAGGGTTTCAGAAGAGGCGAAAGCCGGTCTCGGTGACGACGAACCCTCGCTCCTCCCGGTCGGCGTGGAGGCGCATGCGTACACCGAGCCCTAGCTGGACCTCTCCGTGCTCTCCGCCAACGGGCGGCATCACTCTCACCTCTCCTCGCACCAGCTCCTCTTTGCCTTCGCCCTTGGGCACAGCGAAGAGTTCATCGGCGGTGAGCAGCGTCCTGGTCGCGACCATCAGTCCCTCCCACCTGCCGCGGTCTCCTGCGGCACGCGCCACACCAGCATCATACCGGGCCCCGCGGGGCTTCGTGAGATCCCAGCCAGGCCTGGGTCATCTGCGCCAGGGGCACCTTTCAGCACCATACCGGGCCCAGCGCGGTTCCGTGAGATCGCCTCCAGGCGGCCCGCCCGCAGGCCCGCTTCGCCTCGCCCGCCGATGCAGTCTCTCCCCCACACGGCACAAACCTCACTCCCCCTCGCCTCACCGCCCCAGGCCAGCCCGTTCCAGCCCACGGCCATGGCCGTCGTTCCCCCTCTCCGTGTCGGAGCGGGGGCGGCGGGGCCAAGCCGCACGGTGGGGCCGAGGGGGCAGGGATGCGGCGGGGCTCCAGCCGAAGGGGGTGAGGGCTCTCCCCGCGTCTCCCTGTCCCCGCGTCGGAGCGGGGGACCAGGGGTGCGGGCCACCCTACCGGCCGGCCGCATGGCGCCCGCTCATCCCTGTCTCCGCGCCGCCGGAGCGGGTGCCGAACCGGCTGGCGTAGGCGCGGTAGGCGGCAAGCGCCGTCTCTTCATCCGCCAGGCGCTGGAGCGCGTACCGTAGCTCCATCTCCCGCTTCTCCGCCTCCGGCTCCAGACTGGCCGCCAGGTCTGGCCGCCCGTACTCGGTGAGCATCCGCTGGCGCAACCGCAACGACATGGCCTCGTCCTGCGCCATGCTCGCCGCCTGCTCCGCCTTCCTGACCCGTTCTTGCTGCTCGCGAATGATCCCGGGCAGCAGGCGCTGCTCCTCGGAGTTCACCCCCGCCGAATGCGCGGGGGCGCCCCCGCAGGCGGCCAGGAACAGCACGGCCAGCAGCGCCAGCGCCACGGGCCACTGCGGTCCCAGTCCAGCATGCGTCTGGTCACGAGCCATCGTGCAGCGGTGATCGCTTTGCAGATCCGCGTCTCTCGGTTCCAACGACGCCGCCGCGCTCGGCCGCGGAGCAAGGCCGAAAGGGGCCTCTCGCTCCCCTGGATCGCGTTACCCGCATGGCCGACGGCGTTCATCGCGCGCCGGCAGGCCACGCGCCAGATGCAGCATAGCCGCACTCAGCCATCCTCGGGTAGCTGCCGGCGCCGTTATGGCCGGTTATAGGGGGCGCACCTCAACGCCAACCTCAACGTCCGGACGGCGATCTCCTCAGGGACAAGTAAGCGACGTGAGAGGCGGCGGCCGGCACGGCAGCCTCAACGTCCCGACGGCGATCTCATCCAGCGGGCGGCTTGCGCCGCCGGTTTCTGCCTTAAGCCATCTGAGCGATCCCGCGGCCAGGGCGCGGCGCCTGTTCCCACACGGCTCATCAACCGGCCAGGCGCCCGCCGGCACCAGGCCAGCTCCTGGCTCAGGCCCCCGCCGCCTCCGCGGCGGCTAGTCGGCCCTCCACCGAGCGCTGGCTGCCCGTGCCGGGAACCGTCGCGCCCCGCACGCCGGAGATGAGCGCCCCCAGCGCCGCCAGAAGTGCCAGAAAGAGCATCGTCTCGCGGAACGCCGGCAGGAGCACCGCCGGTCCCAGGCTGATCGTCCGCCCCACGCGCCCGCCGGCATGCGCGGCCAGACGCGTGGCCAGCACCGCGCCCGTGGCGGCCACGCCGCAGCTCGTCCCCAGGCTACGGGTCATGTTCAAGATGCCGCCGGCCACTCCCAGCCGGTGCGCTGGCGCGCTGCTCATGATGGCGCTGTTGTTGGGCGGCGTGAACAGCCCCAGCCCCGCGCCCAGCAGCGCCAGGGCGCCCGCCAGCACCGGGGCCGGCGCGGCCGGCAGGAACGCCAGCATCATCAGCGCCACCAGCGCCAGCGCCATCCCCATCACCGTCGGCAGCCGCGAGCCGGCCCGATCGGTCACGGTTCCGGCAATCGGCGCCACCACTCCCAGGGCCAGGGGCACGGGGCTCAGTAGCAGCCCCGTCTCGCCGGGGGGCTGCCGGAGGATGCGTTCCAGATAAAACGGCACCAGGAATAGCCCGCCGAAGAGAACGGCGTAGGACAGCAGGCCGGCAACGATCCCCGCGGTAAACAGGCGGCACCGGAAGAGCGTGAGGTCGACCAGCGGGAAGCGGGCTTGGCGCTCCACCACCAGAAATCCGGCGATGAGCGCCAGCGCCAAGCCGGCGCTGGCCAGCAGCGGGGCGCTGGTCCAGCCCCAGGAGTTCCCAAAGGTGAGGGCAACCAGCGCCGCCGCAATCGCCGGACCAAAGAGCGCCGCACCGCGCCAGTCAAAGCGCTCCCTTTGCCCCGTCATGGTGGCAGCGGTCTCCCGCCGCGCCAGCGGGCGCGTCTCCGGCAGGATCAGCCAGCCGAGCAGCGCGCCCAGCAGCCCGAATGGAACGGCAATGAAGAACACCCACTGCCAGCCCATCGTCCCGATCAAGAAGCCCCCGACGGATGGGCCAACCGCCAGGCCAATCGCCTGCGCCGCACCCTGGATGCCGATGGCCTTACCCAGTTCGCGCGGGCGGGCCGCCGCGGCGATGATCGCCACGCTATTAGCCTGGAGCATGGCGGCGCCGATCGCCTGGACCACGCGGAAGGCCACCAGCCAGCCCAGCGCCGGCGCCAGCCCGCAGAGCGCGGAACCGGCGATAAACACCAGAAATCCCAGGGCGTAGAGCAGCTTTCGCCCCACCATGTCGGCCAGCCGACCAAACGGCACCACCAGCGCCGCCAGCGTCAGCAGATAGCTGATCGCCACCCATTCCAGACTCGCCAGCGGCGCGTGAAAGACCTCCTCCAGCGTTGGCAGCACCAAGCCTGCAATGCTCGCATCCAGCTGCCCCAGAAAGGCGCCGATGCAGACTGTGCCCACTACCAGCCAGCGGTAGGATGGCAGCGCCGCCAGCCGGCGCACCGGCGGGCACTCCACCAGCAGTACCCCTACAAAGCTCATCACCCCAAGCGTACTCGCTTGTGAGCGCCTTCACAAATAGAAGAACCTTGCCTGATCCATAAGTATGAGTAATAATTCTCGCGCACCGGTCTCCGGCTCAGGCCCCAGGGCTTGAGCCGGCACCGCGCCACCACCGCGAGGGCTGCCGGCGTGTTTGAGACGGCACTGCTCTACCACCTTCAGACGTTCCACCAGGTGGCCGTGGAGCGCAGCTTTACGCGCGCCGCCCGTAAGCTGCATCTCTCCCAGCCGGCGGTGAGCATGCACGTGCGATCCCTAGAGCGCCACTACGGCGCGCCACTCTTTGATGTGCGCCACCGGCGCGTCTACCTCACCCCCGAAGGCGAGACCTTGCTCGGCTACACCAGCCGGCTCTTTGCCCTGCTCCGTGATGCCGGCGCGGCCGTCGCCGAGACACGCGCCCTGGAACGTGGCCGGCTGGCCATCGCCGCCAGCACCACCATCGGGGTCTATCTGCTGCCGGCGCTCCTGAGCGACTTCTCGAAACGGTATCCCGGTATCCGTCTCTCGCTCACCATTGGCACCAGCGCCGCGGTCCTGGCCCAGGTCCTGGCGGAGCAGGTGCCGTTTGGCATGGTCGAAGCGCCGGTGACGCAGCCCGGCGTCGAGGTCTGGCCGTTTGCCGACGATGCGCTGGTCCTGGTTGTCCCGCCGGACCATCCCTGGGCCAGCGCCGGGCAGATCGAGCTAGAGCAGCTCCGCGGCGCCAGGGTGCTGCGCCGCGAGGCCGGTGCCGGCACGCGCTCCCTCATCGACGCCGCCCTGGAGCGGGCGGGCATCACCGTCGAGACGGCCATGGAGCTGGGAAGCCCGGAGGCGCTCAAGCAGGCGGTAATGGCCGGCCTCGGCATCACCTGGCTCTCGCGGCTCGCCGCCCAGCGCGAGCTGGCGTCGGGAGCGCTGGTTGCCATCACCACACCCGGGCTGGAGCTGAAGCGCACCCTCTCCGTCATCATCGCCAGGGGCCGGCGCCTGCCCCGCGCGGCCCAGGCGTTCCTGGATGAGGTGGTGCGCCTGCGCCGGCCGTGACGGTGGCATCCACTCCCTGGGTCAGCCAGATGGCCGACGCTCGGGCGGCGCGCAAGCCTGCGCCGGCCGTGGCGAAGGCGTCCGCCCGGCACAGTCTTTGCCGAAACGCAGTAGACTTACGAAATTCTCCCCTCGCCTCCGTCGCTATCATGCCCACCCTCCGCCGCGCTGATCTCCTCACCCTCGGCGCGCTGCTGGCTACCGGCTGTGCCCCGCCCCTCCTGGACCGGCTCAGAGCAGGCGACCGCGCCGCCCTGCGGGGCGAGGCCTCGTCCGCCCCACCGGCCGCGGGCCCCCTCGGCTTCGACCGGCCTATCTCGGCCACGCTGCGTGACGCCTTCATCCGCTATGACCCAGACGGGCGGATCTGGACGCTGGGCAACGGCCGGTTCGAAGAGCGCCTCGACCTCCGCCCGACCGCCGACGGCGCCGTCCGCCTCGTGCGCCGCTATCTCTTCGCCCGCGACCGGCGCATCGAGCTCGACGTCGCCGAGGTGGAGGACGTGGACGACACCACCCAGGACGCCCTCGGCGTTGCCATCGCCGGCCAGCCGCCACAGCTCATCCCCCTCGACCAGCAGATCGAGGCCGTCCCCAATGGCGCGCTCTACGGCGCAGTGCGCCTCCGCGACCGCCGCGTCGGCGCCGACTTCACCATCGAGGTCCGCCTGCGCCCGGGCCACGCCGTCGTCGAGCACCGCACCTCCGTTCGGCACACCGGCGAGCAGCCCCTGCACCTCACCCGCCTCGACGCCGCCGACTTCATCGTGCGCAGCGGCCCCAACGCTCGCTGGCGTGCCGCCACGCTGGACAATCGCGGCCACGCCTACTTCGCGCGCCTCGGCCGCGATGGCCTGCTGGAGGCTGAGACGCCGGCACAGAGCGCCGCCCGCGCCCCCGTCATCCCCCTGCTCGTGCTCCACGACGCCGCCGGCGACGAAGGGCTCTTCTTCGCCCTCCGCTGGAGCAGCAACTACCTGATCAAGGCCCGCTCCCTGGGAGACCGCCGCGTCGCCGTCCAGGCCGGCGTGCGCATGTTCGCCAGCCCCGACCTGGACCCGCAGTCCGCCGTCGACGCCCGCCCGGGCTTCTTCATTCAGCCCGGCCAGACCGTCATCGGCCCCTGGCTGGTCATCGGCCTCTTCGATGGCGGCATGCAGGCGGCCGGCAACGCCCTGAAAAGCTACCTCACCGACGACCGGCCCCGCGAGCCGGCCTGGGCCAGCAAGGTCCTCCCCATCGCCTGGAACTCCTGGTTCGCCTACGGCACCGGCGTCGACTACGACACCATGCTGGCCGAGGCGCGCCTGGCCCGCCAGCTGGGCGTGGAGGTGTTTTACGTCGACCACGGCTGGCAGGCGGCCATCGGCGATTGGGTGCCCCATCCCCAGCGCTTCCCCGCGCAGACCCTCCGCCGCCTCGCCGATGAGGTGCACCGTATGGGCATGCGCTTTGGCCTGTGGGTCGCCTTCGGCGTCGCCGATCCAGGCTCGCGCCTGGCGCGCAGCCATCCCGAGTTCGTGGCGGAGCAGCCCGAGCCGGCGCGCACTGGCATCGATGGCTCGCTCCCCCTCTGCCTATCGCAGGCGCGCGCCTGGGTGCAGCAGGAGCTGGCGCGCGTCGTGCGCGACTACCGGCTGGACTGGCTCAAGTTCGACCAGCCGATGGTGGCCGCCTGCCTCGACGCCTCGCACGGGCACGACCCCACGGTGCGGGGCTCGCTCCAGGCAAACAATCAGGCCTTCTATGACATCCTGAGCCGGCTCCGCCAGCAGTTCCCGCAGCTCTTCATCGAATCCACCTTCGACGGGGCAGGCTACCTGGACTACGGCGTCTATGCCCGGTCGCACGCCGCCTGGCTGGATGACGCGGCCGGCGATCCGTCCGTGCCGATGCAGGTCGTGCAGCAGAGCTTCTATGGCGCCAGCCTGGCCTTCCCAGCCCGCTTCCTCACCCTCTGGCTGGCGCGGGGGCCGGTCGGCGACGGCGTCACCGGCCGCGGCACCTCTCCCCAGGACCTGGCCTACCAGGGCTACAGCACCATGGGCGGGAACTGGGGCCTTTCCCTCCGGCTCACCGACCTGGACGCCGGCCAGCGTCTCACCGTGCGCGAGCTCGTCGAGGATTATATGACCTTCCGCGACGTCATCCCCGGCGCGCACATCTATCACCTCATGCCTCCCCTGGCGGTGGCCCCAGGCGAAACGCGGGGGCCGGTGGTCGATGACTGGTTCGTCCTGCAATACGTCGAGCCTGAGCTCCGCCGCGGCGCCCTGCTGGCCGTCCGCAACGGCGGCGGCCCCGAGCGCCTGACCCTCCGCCTGCGGGGCCTGACCCCACAGTCTCCCTACCGCGTCGCCTGGAGCGACGGCCGCCGCCTCGCCGATGACCTCGGCGAGGCCCTGATGCAGTCGGGCATCGTCGTCCAGCTCCCCCCATACAGCGGCGGCCTCATCTGGATCACCCCCATGGGATAATGCCCAGTTCGAAGTTCAAAGTTCGAAGTTCAAAGTTCATGACCTTGAACCTTGAACTTTGAACGCTAAAGGAGGTGATGGGAGAGGTAGAGCGTCAGGAAGAGCACCAGCCAGTTGAAGAGTGTGTAGTACCAGTACATGGCGGTGTTCTGCACTGCCAGAAAGCGTCGCCGGTTGAAGTAGCCTAGCCACCCCTGGACGAAGACCACCGCGCCCAGGATCACCGCGCCGATCACCACCACCGTCTGGTAGCCGGCCAGGGTGAAAAAGAGCGAGCCATAGGCGTGGGTGGTGGGCGAGAAACCCGCGTTGTAGAACTCCACCGCCTGGAGCGCTATGAACGCCAGCCCCGCCGCCGCGCTCAGCCCCGTCCCCGCCAGCAGGCGCCCCTGCCGGCCCTGCCGGATGCCACGCTCCGCCCAATACAGCAGGCCGCCCCCCGCCGCCAGGGGCAGAAAGTAGGCCAGCCCGAAGCGCAGGTCCGGCGGCGGCAGTCCGGGCGGCGGCCAGGGCGGCGCCCCCGCGCCCGGCGCCGGCTCCCCATTCAGCCGCAGATAGAAGTAGCTGAAGACGAGCGTCGCCAGGGCGATGGCCATCACCAGCAGCGTGTGCAGCATGGACCACCAGGCGATGGCGGTCGGCCCCGACGTGTACGCCGGCAGGCCGTGGATCTTCCCCTCCGCGTCCACCTCGGGAAGATCTCGCTCCTCCTTCGACGGCCAGAGCCAGATGATCGACGCCACAATCACCCCGACCACGGAGAGGGCCAGCAGCCAGTACTGGTCGAAGATGGGAGCGACGAAGTTGAGCCCCATCATGATGCTGGCGATCAATGGCCGGATAGACGGCCCGGCCAGCCGAATGATCGCCTGGGGCTCAGCGTCGACCACGCTGGTCACCACCTGCGCCCGCCACGTGCTCGGCGTCCGGGCCAACCCTTGCACGATCTCCTGATAGCGCTTCGGGCCACCGGTCAGGTGCTCTTGCTCCCACAGCGGATACCGGCTGTGCACGATGGGAATAGTGCGGTACCCCTCGTTCGGCGGCGGGGTTGGCGTGGCAAAGTCCAGCGTGCCGGCCCCCCAGGGGTTGTCCGGCGCCGGCTGTCCCTTGCCGAGCGCCACGTTCCAGATCACGTTCCAGAGAAAGACGGCCACGCCCGCGCCCAGGATGTACGCCCCCAGGGTCGACAGGAGATTGGGGACTTCCCAGCCCAGCCCCGGCTGATAGGTGTACACCCGGCGCGGCATGCCCCACAGGCCGGAGAGGTGCATGGGGAAGAACGCCAGATTGAACCCAATGAACATCAGCCAGAAGTTCCGCTTGCCCAGCCGCTCGCTCAGCAGGCGCCCGTTGTTCTTCGGCAGCCAGTAATAGAAGGCGGCGAAGATGGGGAAGACCACGCCCCCGATCAGCACGTAATGAAAGTGGGCCACCAGGAAGTAGGTGTCGTGCACCTGCAGGTCGAACGGCACCAGGGCCACCATCACCCCGGTGATGCCCCCCAGTACGAAGATGACGATGAACCCCAGCGAGAAGAGCAGAGACGTGCTGAAGATCGGCCGCCCCTGCCAGAGCGTGGCGATCCAGGAGAAGACCTGAATGCCGCTGGGAATGGCGATGGTCAGGCTGGCGGCAGAGAAGAAGGTCAGGCCCAGTACCGGAAGGCCGACGGTGAACATGTGGTGCACCCACAGGCCAAAGCTGAGCAGGCCGGTAGCAATGATGGCCATCGTAATCAGCGAATGCCCCACCAGCGGGCGGCGGGCGAAGGTGGCGACGATGGCCGACACGATGCCGGTGGCCGGAATGAGCTGGATGTAGACGTCCGGATGGCCGAAGATCCAGAAGATGTGCTGCCAGAGCACGGGATCGCCCCCCGCCGCCGGATTGAAGAAGTGGGTGCCGGCCTTCCGGTCCAGCTCCAGTAGGGCCGTCCCCACAATTAGCGGGGTAAAGCCGAAGAGCATGGCATAGGCCATCACCAGGATCGTCCAGAAGTAGATGGGCATGCGGCTCAGCGTCATGCCCGGCGCGCGTAGCTTGAGGATGCCCAGGATCATCTCGATCCCCGTGGCGATCGCCGCCACCTCGGCCACGCTCAATCCCAGCAGCCAGAAATCGAGCGCCGGCCCCGGCGAGTAGATCGGGCCGGAGAGGGGCACGTAGGCGAACCACCCCGTGTCCGGTACGGCGTCGAAGAGAAAGCTGGAATAGAGGAGCAGCGCCCCAAAGAGGAAGGTCCAGTAGCCGAAGGCGGTCATGCGCGGGAAGGGCATCTCCCGCGCCCCCAGCATCACCGGCAGGGCGAAGGCGGCGAACGCCTCCATGATGGGCACGGTGACGAGAAACATCATCGTCGAGCCGTGCATGGTGAAAAGCTGGTTGAACCGGTCCGGAGGCAGGAAGTCGTTCAGCGGCCGGATGAGCTGGGTGCGCATCAGGAGCGCGCTGGCCCCGGCCACGATGAACAGCAGAAAGGCCGTGGCCAGGAACCGGCTCACGATCGGCCCATTCTGCACCGTGACCAGCCACCCATAGATCCCGGATGGGTCCGTCCAGGTCTGCACCAGCCGGTCCGGCGGCTGCTCGGCCGGCCCGCCCTCCGGTCGTCCGTCCCGCTCGTCTGCCGGCCGGCCGCCCCGCCGGCCCGCTCCTGCCTGCTCTTCGCCCACGCTGATTGGTGCTCCTGCGCGCCGGCAGCTAGCCTGCGCTATTCACGACCAGCAAGAAGCCCTCTCTCCCCTGGGGAGCGCGACGAGTCCCGTCTCCCAAAGGGAGAGGGCTAGGGTGAGGGCTCCGCACACGCATCATCGGTCATGCCCGGAAGGAGGCTCCCGCCCCCTGTAGTCGGCCCGTCTCCGGCGGGACCCCTGGGCCGTCGTGCTCCCACAGCCGCCATGGCCAGTTCGACTGGTGCTCCTGCTCACCGTGGGATCAGACTGATCCCCCTCGTCAGCCGCCGGTACTCCATTGGTCCTCTGCTCTGGCTGTGCCACTCACTGCGCGGCCACAAGTCTCTGGACACCTGCGCCGGGAATGGAGCTGTCAAAGAGCTTCTGGCCGCCCGCGTAGATCGATGGGCGGGGGGCCGGAGATCGCCGCCTGCCGGCAGGCCGTGGCGCCCCCGCTCCTGAGCAATGGGCGGCAAGGGCTTACGCATGCAGCAAGCGATATACCAGCGTAATCCAGGCGCCGCATAGCGGGCCTGCGCAACCGCTCCAGATCACGCCAGGCCACGGCCCTCGTTCGTCTCCCCGCGTCTCCGCGTCCCTGCGTCCCCGCGTCGGGGAGAGGGGGCCAGGGGGTGAGGGCGTCGCTACTTCGACGGTGACGCCAGCGCGGCGTTCACCTTGGGGACGATGTCCTCGACGACCTGCGCCGCCGGCTTCTCGTTCTGCCACAAGGCAGTGAGCGCCGGATTGATGATCTCGCGCTGGATCTCCTCCCACGCGGGAAAGATCGGATCGGGGTGCACGATCTTCTGCCCATCCGCCCCTACCCAGCGGCTGCGCGGCGGCAGGTCCGGATCAAGCTTCAGCAGGTATTCCAGCGCCGACTTGCGTCCCGGGTACCAGAGCGTCGCCATCAGCTTCGCGCTCTCGGCACTCACCAGGTGCCGGAAGACGGCCCAGGACTCGTCGGGGTGGCTGGTGGCCGCCACGATCTCCCACCCCACGCCACCCCCTGTCGTCAGGCGCTTGCCCTTGCCACGGGGGTTCACCGCATAGTCCCACTTGAAGCTCGCCCGCCGGTGCTGCTCCACCGAAGCGACGGGGTTGATCCGCATCGCCGCCTTCCCGGCGCCGATAAAGAGCGTACTCGCCCCACCGGCGGCCGACTCGTCGTCCGGCGTCGGTGCCACACGGTACTTGTAGATCAGGTCCTGCATGAACTGCAGCGCCTCCACCGCCCGCGGATCGTCCAGCGTGCACCTGGTGAAGTCACGATTGAAGATCTCCGCGCCATTGGTCCACACCCACTGCCCCCAGCCACCGCGCAGGCCGCGCCCGACGATGAAGCCGTACTGCTCCACCTGGCTGCCGGCGCGCTTCGTCAGGCGCAACGCGGTGTGTAGGAACGCGTCGAAGTCCCAGCCCCCCGCCTCCACCTTGGTGGGCGGATAGGGAAGGCCGACCTGGTCGAACAGGGTCTGATTGACGAACAGGCTCTGGTTAGACATGCCGCGGGGCAGCCCGTAGTGCTTCCCCTTCCACTGGTACTGGCTCACCGCCAGGTCAAAGAAGTCGGAGAGGTCGTACCGCTCGCGCCGGAAGAAGGGGTCCAGCGCCAGGAGCTGCCCGCGGTCAGCAAAGCCCACGGCCAGGGACGGGCTCATCGCCACCACGTCCGGCGGCGTCCCCGCGGCTAGCAGGGCCTGCAGCTTTTGCGCGATGTCGCCGCCAGGCGTGCCCCACTCGACCCTGGGCCCCGCCGCGTGCGCCTCCCGCCAGGCGTTGATCACCCCCTCGAAGAGCGCCTGATCTGCCGTGCTGATTCCTGTCATCACCTGGACGGTCACGTCCCGGCGCAGCCCAGCCGGCGGCGCCGGCCCTGACCCGCTCTGCGAGGCCGTGGCCCCACAGGCGGCGCTCAGGGCCGGTACCGCCGGCGCCAGCGGGAGGAGCGCTGCCCGCGCCAGCCAGCGACGGCGGCTCGCCATCACCAGCATGGTCTCCAAGTCTCCACCTCCAGCCTACGGCCCCCGCCTCAATGTCTCCCTCAACGCTCCGCGCCCGACCTCACGTCGTCCTGTCCTTCTCGCTACGGCAGGACTCGGCCGTCTGCCTGCTTCCCCTCCACGCGGCGCGTTGCGGCCAGCCGTCGCCATCCGTATTGAGGGCGCCATTGAGGTCGCGTCTCTACGCTAGGCCCAGGAGGGAACGCCCATGACGACGACGCGACGCAGCTATTTCCTCGGAGTGGCCGGCACGGTCGCCGGCGGCCTGGTGAGCGCGTGCTCAGCGGATACGGTGCGCGTGCCGGCCGGGGCCAGCGCACAGCCGGTGACCATCCGCTGGCCAGAAGCCACGGGACCGCTGGAGACGGAGTTCGCCGAGGCCTTTAACGCCCATTTCAACGACAAGTACGCCGCAAAGAAGATCACGGCCGCGGTCGAACCCTTCCCCGATACAAGCTGGTCGGGGCGCTATGAGAAGTGGACGGCGATGGCCGTGGCCGGAGACATGCCGGAGATCGTCTTCCTGTGCTGCACTTTCCTTCGCCCCTTCATGATGAAAGGCTTCGTCGCGGAGCTGGACCCATTTATCCGGCGCGACTGGAAGAAGGGCGAGGTGGACGACTTTTATCAGGGGCCCTGGTCGGCCATGGTGATCAAGGATAAGACCATGGGCCTGCCCGTCTACATTAACACCAACATCGCCTTTGTCAACCTGAATGCCCTCACGGAGGCCGGCCTCCCCTATCCCAGCGAGAACTGGTCGAAGGAGCAGTTCCTGGACTACGTCATCAAGCTGAACAAGCGCTCCGGGCCCAAGGCGGCCGAGCGGTGGGGCTACGATATGTCGTTTACCGGCCTGGACCGCAACATTACCTGGATCTGGAACAACGGCGGGGAGCCGCACGATCCGAAGGACGGGCCGGTGGTCACCAGGCTG
>DAOTTI010000285.1:0-13740 GCA_034437795.1 Chloroflexota bacterium
ACGACCTGCCCCCTGGCCTGCGACGACGAACGCCTGCCCCAGACGCCTGCTGGCCTGCATGTCCTTGCCTTCGCCCTCCTGTTGCTCGCCCGTTTCGCCGCCCTCGTCTCCCAACGCGCCTAACAGGCTCGAAGTATCCGCTGGTATGTTCGCGCCGCCCTGTCCATCGATGCCCGGCCCTCCTGTCCCGCAGGAGCGTACCAGCACCTACTTGGCCTCGGTTATTCAAGTTATTCAAGGATTCAAGAGCGTCGCTCTCACCCTCGCCCTCTCCCTCTGGGAAAGGGGCTCGTCCCTGGCTGTGAAGAAGCCAGGCTCAGCCGCCTTCGGCATACGCTTGAACGGCGCGCCGTGGGACCCACGGATGGGCGTGGCCGGCGCGTAGAATGGCGGCGTGGCTGCCCGCACGCGAGCGCGACGCATTGCCGGCGTGCTCTTGATCTGCGCCGTCGTCGCCATTCTGGCCGGCGCCGCGCTGGCCCTCGCCGGCTGCGGCGGGGAGGCCCGCGTCCGCGGCGTGATCACCGGCGTCCAGGCGCGCGACATCGGGCATGCCCAGGCCATCACCATCCGCACCGACGACGGGCGAGAGCTCCACCTGCAGGTGGACCCACAGGTGGAGATGACCCCCGGTCACCTGCGGGAGCATATGACCTTCGGTGAGCCGGTGACCGTCTACTACCGGCGCTCGGGCAGCGCCTTGATCGCCGTGCGCGTTACCGACTGAGCGGCGCGGCTCCCTGGTGGCGCACCGCGGGTGCGCGGCTGACGCTCCCGAGCCACCGGCTGGGCCTCACACGGGGCCGGTGGCGCCTCGCAGGCGATCGATTGGGGCGCGCGGACCACGGGTCACGCCTTTGCCCCTTCACCGTGACGCGGCCATGAACCTCGCGGAGAGAGCCCCTCGGACTTGACGGCCTTGTGAGGGCAGCTCGGTATTACGAGAGCAGCTTCTGCAGCGCCGGCTCCAGCTCGCTGTAGGGCGCGGGGCCCTCGAACTTATCTGCGACCGTCCCGTTGCGATCGACGAGAAATACCCACGGCTCGGTGACCAGGCCCCATTCCTTCACCGTCTCGAACGGCGTGCGCGTCATCGGGTCCTTATAGATCTCGATGTGGATGAAGCTCACCTGGTCACCGTATCTGGCCTTGAGCTTCTGTACCTCGCCGAGCTGGGGCGCGCAGGTCTGGGTGACGCAAAACCCCGGACTGGCAAAAAGCACCACCAGGGGCTTCCGCTGCTCGATGGCGTCCGCAATCGTCAGCTCGTGCATGTCATTGGGCTGCAGGCCGGAATCGATCTTGCGGATGTCGTCCACGTCGTAGCGCGTCAGATTGCGGCTCCGCGGCGCGGGGGCGCCAATCGCCGGCGTGTCCGACTTGGCCTTCACCTGGAACTGGCTCCGAGCCGGCCCCACCGGCGCGCCCGCGGCGGTGCCGGTGACCTCGACCCCCCACGTGCCAGGCTGATCGAACTGCACATAGGCCACGTACAGCCCCTTGTTCCGGTCGTCCACGTAGCGAAACTGGGGCACGGCGTCGAAGCGCGGCACCGGCTGGGGCTCGATCGGAAAGTAGAACTTCAGGGAGAGCTGCCCGTCGGTCACTCGTGCTGGCGCCTCCTGCCCCCGTGTGAACTGCAGCAGCCCCAGGGTGAGCCGGTTCCGCCCCACGGCCAGATCGCTATTCGGCACCACCGCCTGCCACCTGGTCCCGCTGCTCGGTCCACCGCCCGACGGGGTCCCGCTCCCTCCGCCGCCGGCCGCGGGGCCGCAGGCCGCCAGCGCCGGTAGCGCCAGGGCCCCCAATGACGCTCTTCGATTCACCTTCATCGTCACCTTAAGGCTACCACCGCGCGCGACCGCGCAGGCGCGGCGGGTGCGACGTGGCACAATCCACGTGCATGAGCATTGCGTCTGTACCCTACGCGAGGGAGATCACGGAGCGCGCGCTGAACGTCGCCGCGCTCAAAGGGGCATCCTATGCCGACGTGCGCGTCGTCGAACGACGCACCGAGTCGGTGACGGTCAAGAACGGGCGCGTCGAAGCCGTCTCACTCTCCCACACCGCCGGCTTTGGCGTGCGCGTCATCGTCGACGGCAGCTGGGGCTTCGCCAGCAGCGCGGAGCTATCCGTGCGTAAGGCCGAGGAGGTGGCCGCCCTGGCCATGGCCATTGCGCGCGCCAGCGCCCGTGTCCGCGCTCGCGCGGTGGCGCTGGCGCCGGCTCCGGTCGTCCGTGACACCTACCGTACGCCGGTGCAGCGGGACCCCTTTACCGTGCCGCTGGAGGAGAAGATCGCCCTGCTGCTCGCCGCCGATGAGAGAATGCGGCGCGTGCCCCGGATCGGCGTCGCCGAATCGACCATCGGCATCGCCCGCGAACGCAAGACCTTTGCCAATAGCGAGGGCAGCTACATCGAGCAGGAGATCACCGAGACGGGGTGCGGCCTGGAGGCCACTGCCGTCGGGGAGGGGGAGGTGCAGCGCCGCTCCTATCCCAACTCGGTCGGGCGCCACACCGGCACGGAGGGCTGGGAGTTCGTCGAGACCTATGACCTGCCCGGCAATGCCGAGCGGGTGGCGTCGGAAGCGGTGCAGCTCCTCACCGCACCCCAATGCCCCAGTGGGCGCCGGACCATCATCCTGGATGCGACGCAGGTGGCCCTCCAGGTCCACGAGAGCTGCGGCCATCCGGTGGAGCTGGATCGGGTCCTGGGCATGGAGGCCAGCTACGCCGGCACGTCCTTCCTCACGCCGGATAAGCTGGGCTGGTTCCAGTACGGCTCGGAGATCGTGAACATCACGGCCGACGCCACGTCCCCCGGCGGCCTGGGCACCTTCGGCTACGACGACGAAGGGGTGGCGGCGCAGCGCACGCCGCTGGTCCGGAACGGCATCTTCGTCGGCTACCTCACATCCCGAGACACGGTGGCCGAGCTACGGGCGCTCCTCGGCGATCGGGCCGCCCAGGTGCTGCCCCAGGAGGGATCGAACGGGACCGCCCGCGCTGACGGCTGGAACCGCATTCCGCTGATCCGCATGACCAACATCAACCTGGAGCCGGGCGAGTGGCGCCTGGACGATCTGATCGCAGACACGGACGACGGCCTGTATCTCGAAACCAACAAGAGCTGGAGCATCGATGACCGGCGCCTGAACTTCCAGTTCGCCACCGAGTGGTGCCGTGAGATCAAAGGCGGCAAGCTGGGCACCGTGTACAAGAACGCCACCTACACCGGCATTACCCCCGAGTTCTGGCGCTCCTGCGACGCCATCTGCCGCGAGTGGCGCGTCTGGGGCACCCCCAACTGCGGCAAGGGCCAGCCGCCACAGGTCGCCCATGTCGGCCACGGCGCCGCCGCGGCGCGCTTCCGCAACGTCGAAGTCGGAGTGATGAAAGAATGAAGAATGAAAAAGGAAGAATGAATGAGGACCAACGGTTTCGCCGGCTGCCGGCCTACTTCCCTTCTTCTTTCTTCCCTTTTCTTTCTTCCTTCTTCATTCTTCCTTTCCCCCGGAGCCGAGTGAGTGATGTATGGTGAACCTGCCGTCAAAGCGCTGGCCGACACTGCCCTGCGCGCCTCCAGCGCCGACCAGACCGAGGTGGTCTTCTGGGGCACCGACCAGCAACTGACCCGCTTTGCCAATAACACCATCCACCAGCACGTCGCCGAGGAGGGGGCCGAGCTCTCGGTGCGCGTCGTCCTGGGCAAGCGGATCGGTGTGGCGGCCGGCAACCGTCTGGACGCCCAGGGGATCGAGGAGATCGTGGAGCGGGCCCTGGCCGTGGCGCGCCTGCAGCCGGAGAACCCCGACTTCCGGTCCCTGCCAGAGCCCATGCCCTGGGAGCGCGCCGAAGGCTTCTCCCCCGCCACGCATGGGGCGACCCCCGACTTCCGCGCCGCAGGGGTGGCGGCGATCGTCGGCCAGGCCAGGGCCAGGGAGTTCCAGGCCTTCGGCGCCTTCAGCACGGAGACCACCGAGCTGGCCGTCGCCAGCTCGCTGGGGATCTGGACCTATCACCTGCTGAGCGTGGCCGAGCTCAACACCGTGGTGATGTCCGGCGATGGCTCCGGCTATGCTAGCGCCGTGGCCGGCGACGTGACCCGGATCGACCCCGAGGCCGTCGGCCGGCAGGCCGTCGAGCTGTGCGCGCGCAATCGTGACCAGATCGATCTCCCGCCCGGCGAGTATGAGGTCCTGCTCGAGCCCCCGGCCGTGGCTGAGATGCTCCAGTTCATGGCCTTCGAGGGCTTCAACGGGCTGGCCGTCGAGGAGGGGCGGAGCTTCCTCTCCGGCAGGTTCGGCCAGCCCCTCGTCGGCCGGAACGTCTCCATCTGGGACGACGGGCACGACCGGCGCGGGCTGCCTCTCCCTTTCGACTTCGAAGGCGTGCCCAAGCGGCGCGTAGTCTTCTTCGACCGCGGTATCGCCCGTGAGGCCGTCTACGATAGCTACACCGCCGGCAAGGCGGGCAAGCTCTCCACTGGCCACGCCCTGCCGGCGCCCAATACCTACGGCCCTGTCCCGCTCAATCTCGTGATGGCCAACGGCGACGGCGCGACGCGGGAGGCCATGCTGCGCCAGATGAGGCGAGGGCTGTGGGTGACGCGCTTCTGGTACGTGAACCTGCTGCACCCGCTCACCATGACCCTCACCGGGATGACCCGCGACGGGACGTTCCTGGTCGAGAACGGGGAGGTGGTGCGCGCGGTCAAGAACCTCCGCTTTACCCAGAGCGTGCTGGAAGCGCTCAACCACGTGCGGGCGCTCAGCACCGACGTCAAGCTGGAGCGCCACTGGCTCGGCAGCTGCCTGGTGCCGGCGCTGCACCTGGAGCGCTTTACCTTCACCGGTGAGTCAACCTGACAGGCTTGTTGGTACGATCTGGAGGGAGCTATGGCCACGACCGATCAGACCCTGGACCTGGCGGCCTTGATCCGCAACGTGCCGGATTTCCCGCAGCCAGGCGTCCAGTTCAAGGACATCACTACGCTGGTCCGCGATGGGGCGGCCTTTCGCCACGTGATCGATCGCATGACCGAGCCGTACCGCACCGCGGGGGTGGATCGGGTGGTGGCCGTCGAGTCGCGGGGCTTCATCTTCGCCGCGCCGATCGCCTACCACCTGGGCGCCGGCTTCGTCCCCGTGCGTAAGCCGGGCAAGCTGCCTTGGGAGTCGATCCGCACCGAATACCAGCTCGAATACGGCTCCAACGTGCTGGAGGTGCACCGCGACGCGATCGAGCCGGGCGACCGCGTGCTCATCGTGGACGACGTCTTGGCCACCGGCGGCTCGGCCGCAGCCACGGTCAAGCTCGTCGAGGAGCTGGGCGGCGTCATCGTCGGGATCACGGTCCTGATCGAGCTGACCTTCCTGAAGGGCCGCGAGCGCCTGCGGGGCTACGACGTCACGTCGCTGATCCAGTACTGATCCTCAGCGATGCCCGCGGTGAAGACGGTTGAGTGGCGCGACGCCGGTGAGGCGCAGGCGCATCCCGAGGTCTGGCTGATCGACCAGACCCGCCTGCCGCTGGAAGAGGTGGTCGTGCGCTGCCGCGACTACCAGCAGGTCGCGCACGCCATCAAGAGCATGCAGGTGCGCGGCGCGCCGGCCATCGGCGTGGCGGCGGCCATGGGGGTGGCCCTCGGCGCGCATGACGCCCCGGACGACGACGCGGCCTTCTTCGCCGAGCTGGACCGCATCTGCGACACGTTGGCCGGCACGCGCCCGACGGCCGCCAACCTCTTTTGGGCTATCGGGCGCATGCGCGACCTGGCGCGCGCCCTCGCCGGCCGGCCGGTACGGGAGATCAAGGCGGCCCTGGTGGTCGAGGCCCTCCGCCTGGCGGCAGCGGACGCCGAGTGCAACCGGCGCATCGGCGAGCTGGGCGCCTCGCTCTTCCAGGATGGGGACGGCGTGCTGACCCACTGCAACGCCGGCGCCCTCGCCTGCGTCGACTATGGCACCGCCCTGGCCCCGCTGCGTGTCGCCCACGAGCGCGGGGCCCGCCTGCACGTCCTGGTGGACGAGACGCGACCATTCCTGCAGGGCGCCCGTTTGACCGCCTGGGAGCTTCAGCACCTCGGGATCGAGTGCACGCTCATTACCGACAGCATGGCGGCATTCATGATGGCCCAAGGCCGGGTGCACAAAGTGATCGTCGGCGCCGACCGTATCGCCGCCAACGGCGACGTGGCCAATAAGATCGGGACCTACGCGCTGGCGATCCTGGCCACCGCCCACGGCATCCCGTTCTACGTCGCGGCGCCGACCTCGACCATCGACCTCTCCGTCCCCTCTGGGGCAGAGATCCCGATCGAGGAGCGCGACCCTTCCGAGGTCACCCACTTCCGCGGCGTCCAGATCGCTCCCAGCGGCGTGCGGGCGGCCCACCCGGCGTTCGACGTCACGCCGCATCGCTACGTCACCGCCATCATCACCGAGCAGGGCATCCTGCGCCCGCCCTACACGGAATCGCTGCGCCAGGCGGTGGAGCGTGCCGGCACGGCGCCCCTGCCGGCGGGAGCCGCCGCATGACCACTCCCTCCTTCCCCCGCGCCGAAACGGGCGACCGGTCAGCGCCAGGCGGCGCCGGATCGGCCCGAGACCCTGCTGCCGCAGGCGGAGGGGCATCGGGCATGAGCGAGCTTCGCGGCGGCCACCAGGCGGGCCATGGCCCAGGGCTTGCTCCCGCAGGCCACAACCCATCCGGCGCGCAGGGCGAGCGCCGTGTAGCCGTCATCGGCGGGAGCGGCTTCTACGACTTTCCGGACCTGGAAGCCCGTGAGGAGGTCACCGTCGAGACCCCGTTTGGCCGGCCAAGCGACGCCATCATCATTGGCCGGCTGGCGGGGTGCCCCGTAGCCTTCCTGCCCCGCCACGGCCGGGGCCACCGCATCAGCCCGAGCGAGCTTCCGGCGCGCGCCAACATCTATGCCCTCAAGAGCCTGGGCGTCGAGTGGGTGATCTCGGTCAGCGCCTGCGGGAGCATGCGCGAGGAGATCGCCCCGCTCGACGTGGTCATCCCCGACCAGCTCTTCGATCGCACCAGGGGCCGGCCGAGCACGTTCTTCGGTGAGGGGATCGTGGCGCACATCTCCTTCGCCGATCCCTTCTGCCCCGTGCTGAGCGACACCCTCTATCGGGCGGCGCTGGAGACCGGCGCCCGCGTCCACCGTGGGGGCACGTACCTCTGCATCGAAGGCCCCCAGTTCTCGACGCGGGCGGAGTCGCGGATCTACCGGCAGTGGGGCGTGGACGTGATCGGCATGACCGCCCTGCCTGAGGCCAAGCTGGCCCGCGAAGCCGAGCTGTGCTATGCCACGCTGGCCTTCGCCACCGACTACGACGTGTGGCACGAGACGGAAGCTCCGGTCACGGTGGAGCTGGTTGTACGTAACCTGCTGGCCAACGTGGAGACGGGCAAGCGCATCATCAAGGCCGCGCTGCCGCACGTGGTCGTGGAGCGCACCTGTCCCTGCGCGCGGGCCCTGGCCGACGCCATTATCACCCAGCGCGACCTGATCCCGCCGGAGGCGCGCCGGCGCCTTGGGTTGCTGATCGACAAGTACCTCTCATGATCACGCTGGCGCGCCGCCCGCGGCCGCCGGCAGGCCCGACGCCGGCCGTGGCGAGCCTGGAGCATTCTCGGCCAGTGAGCAGTCCCCTCTCCCTGTGGGCGAGCGTGAGGGCTCCGCAGACCATGCCTTGCCTCTCCCATAGGGAGAGGCTGACGGCTCCGCTGGAGAATAGTCCAGGCTAGGCCCGCGCGCGGCGCATTGGATGTCAGCCTGACGGTTGGAGAGCAGACGTGGGACGGCCTGTGCGCCATCCTGGATGATTACCTGCGAGACGTGGGACGGCCATAGCATGAGCGCGATCCTGTGTGTGGGCACGGTTGGTCTGGATACGGTGGAGACGCCGTTCGGCCGGACGGAAGAGGCCCTGGGCGGCTCCGCTGCCTACTTCGCCGCCGCGGCGGGGGTGCTGGGCGCAGCGACGCTCCTGGTGAGCGTCGTCGGTGAGGACTTCCCGGCGCACCATCGCGAGTTTCTGGCCCGCTGTCGGGCCGACCTTACCGGCCTGCAGGTGCTGCCCGGGCGGAGCTTTCGCTGGGCCGGCCGGTACCACTTCGACATGAACCGGCGAGATACCCTGGAGACGCAGCTCAACGTCCTGAGCGCCTTCCAGCCCCGCCTGCCGGAGCCCTATCGGGACGCCCAGTACGTCTTCTTGGCCAACGTGGACCCCGTGCACCAGCTTGCCGTGCTGGAGCAGGTGCGCCGCCCCCGCCTGACGATGCTGGATTCGATGAACTTCTGGATCGCCGGGGCGCGGGACGCGCTGACCGAGGCCCTCTCGCGGGTGGACATCGTTCTGATGAACGAGGAGGAGGTGCGCCAGTACGCCGAGACGCCCAATCTGCTCAAGGGGGCGCGGCGCATTCTTTCCCTCGGCCCCAGCGCCGTGATCATCAAGAAGGGCGAGTACGGCGCGGTGCTCTATCGCGGCGATGGCTTCTTCTATTGCCCGGCCTACCCGCTGGAAGACGTCGTCGACCCCACCGGCGCCGGCGACTCGTTCGCCGGCGGGTTTTTGGGCTATCTGGCCCAAGCCGGCGACCTCTCTATGGCACACTTGCGCCGCGCACTCGTTTACGGCAGTGTGGTAGCGTCCTTTACGGTGGAGGACTTCAGCGTCAAGCGCCTGGCCACCGTGACCCAGGAGGAGATCCAGCGCCGCTATCGCGAGTTTCGCGACTTCACCTACTTCGATGAGGCCTGACGCGAAACGGGGACGGCGCGAGCGCTGGGACGGCGCAATCACCGGCAATCATCGACTGAACATGTGACGAGGTTATGACAGTGGCCGCAGCAACTAGCCCGTCCCTGCCCGAGACGGTGGGGACCCCACACGACGTTAAGGATTTGGGGCTCGCCGACCAGGGCCAGCGGCGGATCGAATGGGCCGCCACCGAGATGCCGGTGCTGGCGCTGATCCGCGAGCGCTTCCAGCAGGAGCAGCCGCTCAAGGGCATCCGCCTGGCGGCCTGCCTGCACATCACCACCGAGACGGCCAACCTGCTCCTCACCCTGCGCGACGGCGGGGCCAGCGTGGTGGCTTGCGCCTCCAACCCGCTCTCCACGCAGGACGATGTGGCCGCCGCCCTGGTGCGGTACCACGGCATCCCCGTCTACGCCATCAAGGGGGAGGACGCGGCCACCTACTACCGCCACATTCGCGCTGCCCTGGACCACCGGCCCCACCTGACCATGGATGACGGGGCCGATCTGGTCTCGGAGATCCACAAGAACCGCCACGACCTCCTGGCCGACATCATCGGCGGTACCGAGGAGACGACCACGGGCGTGATCCGGCTGCGGGCCATGGCCGCCAAGGACGTGCTCCAGTTCCCCATCCTAGCCGTCAACGAGGCCAAGACCAAGCACCTCTTCGACAATCGCTATGGGACGGGGCAGAGCACGATCGACGGGATCATCCGCGCCACCAACGTCCTGCTCGCAGGGAAGAACGTGGTGGTCTGTGGCTACGGCTGGTGCGGCCGCGGCGTGGCCCTGCGCGCCCGCGGCATGGGCGCAAGCGTCATCGTCACTGAGGTGGACCCCACCCGCGCCCTGGAGGCAGTGATGGAAGGCTACCGGGTGATGCCCCTGCTCGAGGCGGCCAGGATTGGCGACATCTTTATTACCGTCACCGGCGACGTGCACGTCCTGGACGCGCCCCACTTCGCCGTGATGAAGAGCGGCGCCATCGTGGCCAACTCCGGCCACTTCAACGTGGAGATCAACATCCCGGCCCTGGAGCAGCTGGCGCGGTCGCGGCGCAAGGTCCGCGAGTTCGTCGAAGAGTTCACCCTCGCCGATGGCCGGCGGATCTTTCTCCTTGGCGAGGGGCGCCTGATCAACCTGGCGGCCGCCGAGGGGCACCCCGCCGCCGTGATGGACATGAGCTTCGCCAACCAGGCGCTAGGCGCAGAATATATGGTGAAGCATGCCCGCCGGCTCCAGGCGCAGGTGTACGACGTGCCGGCCGACATCGACCGCGAGGTGGCACGCCTCAAGCTGCAGGCGATGGGCATCCAGATCGATACCCTGACGCCGGAGCAGCAGCGCTACCTCGAGACCTGGGAGGAAGGCACGTAGCCGCTGGCCGTGCCCAGCTCCCCGATCGCGGCGGGTGGCGCCGGATGGGGAGCGTGGAGCTGCGAACCGCCAAGCCGAGAGCGGAAAGCCGAGCCTGAAGGAGAAGCACACTTGAGCACCACATTCATGCGCTCCCCCAAGCTCCTCTGGACGTCTGAGTCGGTCACGGAGGGGCACCCGGACAAGCTTTGCGACCAGATCTCGGATGCGGTCCTGGACTGGTGCCTGGCCCGCTCTCCCAAGGCCCGTGTGGCCTGCGAGGCGTCCACCAAATCGGACCAGGACGTAGACTGGGTGGCCATCTACGGCGAGGTCTCGCCGCTCCCGGATCCCGACGAGGTGCGCCGTCTCGTCCGCGGCGTGCTGCGGCGCATCGGCTACACCAGCCGCGACTACGGGATGGACGCCGACACCTGCCAGATCGACGTCCGCCTCACGCCTCAGAGCGAGGACATCGCCCTCGGCGTCGACGTCGCCCTGGAGCAGAAGCAGGGCCAGGCGGCGACGAGCGCGCCCATGAGCGACGGGGAGGTGGAGGCGATCGGCGCTGGCGACCAGGGCATGATGATCGGCTTCGCCTGCACCGAAAACCCGCAGTTCATGCCCTGGACGATCGCCCTGGCCCACGACCTGTGCCGCGCGCTGGCCGAGGCGCGCAAGAGCAAGGTCCTGCCCTACCTGCGCCCGGACGGCAAGAGCCAGGTCACCGTCCAGTACGCCTACGGCAAGCCGGTGCGGGTGGACACGGTGGTCATCTCCACCCAGCATGACCCCGACGTGGATCCGCGCCGCATCTACGATGACGTCGTCAGCGCCATTATCCGCGAGGTGATCCCCAGCCACCTGCTGCAGGACACTCGTTTCCTGGTCAATCCAACCGGCAAGTTCGTCATCGGCGGGCCGCGGGGGGACTCCGGCCTCACTGGGCGCAAGATCATCGTGGATACCTACGGCGGGGTGGCCCGCCACGGAGGCGGCGCCTTCAGCGGCAAGGACCCCACCAAGGTGGATCGCTCGGCCGCCTACGCCGCCCGCTACGTGGCCAAGAATGTGGTAGCGGCGGGACTGGCGGAGCGGTTCGAGGTGCAGCTGGCCTACGCCAGTGGGGTGGCCGAGCCGATCTCGATTGGCTGCGAGACCTTCGGCACGGCCAAGATCGACGATGAGCTGATTGTGAAGCTGATCCGCGACCACTTCGACCTGCGCCCGGGGGCGATCATTCGCGACCTCGACCTGCGGCGCCCGATCTACGAGCGGACGGCGGCCTACGGCCACTTCGGCCGGACCGACCTGGACCTGCCGTGGGAGCGGACCGACAAGGCGGATGCGCTCCGCGCCGCGGCCACGCGCCTCAGCCGCTCGCTGGTCACCGCCTAGGCCCTGGCCGGCAGAACCAAGGAAGCAGGGGGCGTGGCGCCCACGGCACGGCCGCCGATGGCCCGTGGCGCAGCGTAGCCGCCGTCCCGTCTTCCTCCATCCTCGATCCATCCCCAGTACGTGCCCCAGTACGTGCGCGCCATGCGTGTCCTGATTACCGGCATCTCCGGCTTCGCCGGCAGCTTTCTTGCCGAATACTGCCTGGCCCAGCCGGGGGTCGAAGTCTTCGGCGTGGTGCGCGCGCGCACCCGCCTCGGGCACGCCGCCCCCCTAGCCGCGCAGGTAGCCTTCTGCGAGGCCGACCTGCGAGACGCCGGCGCCGTCGACCGCGTCGTGGCCCAGACGCGGCCGGACGTCGTGTTCCATCTGGCGGCACAGGCCTTCGTCCCCGCCGCCTTTGACGACCCGGTGGGCACGCTCCTGGACAACGCCGTGGGCCAGCTCAACCTCACGCAGGCCATCCTGCGGCGCTGCCCCCAGGCGCGGGTGCTGGTCGTCGGATCTGCGGCCGAATATGGGCTGGTGCGGCCGGAGGAGAACCCCGTCGACGAATCCGTGCCCCTGCGCCCGACCGATCCCTACGGCGTGAGCAAGGCGGCCCAGGATCTATACGCCTTCCAGTACTTCATTTCCCACCAGCTTCAGGCCGTGCGTGTGCGCCCGTTCAATCACACCGGCCCGCGCCAGAGTGACGCCTTCGTCGCCAGCCGGTTCGCGCGCCAGATCGCGGCCATTGAGGCCGGACTTATCCCGCCCGAGCTGCTGGTGGGCAATCTCACGGCCGTGCGTGACTTCTCCGACGTGCGCGACATCGCCCGCGCCTATTTTCTGGCAGCGACGGAGGGCGAGCCCGGCGAGGTCTACAACCTGGGCAGTGGCCGCGGCGTCCAGATTAAGGACCTGCTCGGCATCCTGGCCGCCTACTGCCGCGTGCCCTTCACCATCCGTGACGAGCCGGCCCTTCACCGCCCACTGGAGGTGCCAGCGCTCGTCTGCAATGCCGCCAAGTTCCGCGCCCGCTGCCGCTGGGAGGCCACCATCCCCCTCGAGCAGACCCTGCTGGACCTGCTCAACTACTGGCGCGCTCACCTGGCCGGGTCGCCCACCTAACACCGCTCCCTGTGGCAATGGCTAGCCTGGAAGTGGCGATTGCTGGCCTGGATTACTCACGGCCAACGACGAAGTTCCCTCTCCCAAAGGGAGAGGGCGAGGGTGAGGGCTCCTTAGTCCCCTCTCTCTGTGGGAGAGGGTGAGGGTGACGGCACCTCATTCCCGACCGGCGAGCAGCCAGGATCACGATTGCGACTTTGCCGCCTGCGCCTTCACGTACTCCAGCGCCTGGCCGACGGTGCGGATCTTCTGCGCGTCCTCGTCAGGGATCTCGACGCCGTATTCATCTTCGAACGCCATGATCAGCTCGACGAGATCGAGCGAATCGGCCTTCAGATCGTCGGCAAACGAGGCCTCAGGAGTGACCTTCTCCTTATCGACTTTCAGGGTTTCCGCGATGATGTCACGCAGCCGCTCAAAGGTTGCGTCGTCGCTCATCTGAGCTCCCATGAGTGCAGTTAGTGCAGTTGTGCAGCAGGTTGGCTGACCGGCGCCGGAATTATACAGGGCCAGGAAGGCCATGAGGCCATTCCAAGAGACATCCGGCCAGGCGGGGTGCGGGCAAGACATCCGGATCAGCCGCCGTGGCGCGTCCCGTTCGCCCAGCCTCTGCCGCTTTCCCACCCCAAGCTCGCTGTGGAGCACGCGCTCCGCCAGATCAAATGTCCGTCCAGAGTTCTGGCACACTCTTTGCAGTAGTGCCTTGCGCCTGCCGGCCTGGTCGCCTTCCGCCGGTGTCGTGGATGAGGTCCCGCGCGCCTGAGGCGGTGGCTTGGTGGCTGTGGCGGGCGAAGCGGCGCGTAAGGGGACCATGCCAGCGATGAAATGCCCGCGTTGCCAGGCGGTGAGCCCTCGAGATGCGATCACCTGCTGGGCGTGCGGCATCCGGCTGCACCGGCGGGCGGCGGATCCCCGTGCCGCCGCCTTTCGGCCGGAGGCGATGCGGTACTTCAGCACGTCTACGTCGGCCGTGGAGCACCATCGCGCCTGGCTGGATGGCCTGGTGCTGCTGATCACGATCCTCTTCGGCGCGCTGCTGGCCTACTTCATTGCCGACGTCCTGCCGGAGACCTTCACTCCAGGCTC
>DAOTTI010000286.1:0-13122 GCA_034437795.1 Chloroflexota bacterium
CCTGGCGCGCCTGGAGGCGGTGGTGCGCGAGCAGGAGCGGCAGGTGCAGCAGGGCCGGCCGGCAGGAGAAGCCGATGAGGCCTTTCACGCCGCGCTGGCCGAGGCCACCCATAATCGGGCCTTGCTGCGCCTGGGCGCGGCCCTGGAGGAGGTGCTGGCCCCCAGCCGCGACGACAGCCTGCAGACCCCGCAGCGGGCCCACCTGTCGCTCCGCTCCCACCGCGCGATCCTGGCGGCGGTCACCGCCCGCCAGCCCGACGAGGCGCGGCGCGCGATGGAAGAGCACATCCACAGCGTCGACCTGGCCCTGTTTGGCCTGCCCCAGGAATGGTCTGACGTCGCACCGGCTGACGCTCGCGCGCGGGACGTGTGGCCGCGAGCGCAGGCGGAGCAGGGCGCCGCCGGCCACGGCGCCGCCCACGATGGAGAGACGGGATGATCAAACGCATCGAGATCAACTACCGCGGCATCTTCCAGAAGAGCCTGGCCAAGCGGATCGGGGGCGACATCGTCATCATCGCTACCCGCATGGGGCAGGTGGGCTTCTCCAACGGGCGCTACAGCGATTCGCCCGAGCGGAACGGGATCCCCTGCAAGTACTTCGCGTTCGTCTCGCCCGACCTGAGCGAAGAGGAACTGGAAGCGGAGTGCGGCGCCAAGCTGGACATCGATGAGGCGAACGTCTCCGTGGTCCTCGATGACACCTTGGTCAAAGGGGTGGAGCCGTGGGGCTGGCACGGCATCCGGCCGATCAATGAGAAGGTGGTGGAGGGCGGCTATCTGCTGGTGGTCTCGCGGAAAGGCCACGACGAGCTGCTCCGGTTCATCGGCAAGAAGCCCTATCCGTACCACCTGGCCATCCTGGAGGGCGACGCCAGCTTCGCCGGCCTGTGGGTCTACAAGGACGATCTGACCCACGAGCGGGTGCTGGGCGCCATCGCCGCCCTCGATCCAGCGATCATCAGCATCGAGGCGGTGGAGGAGTACCTGCGCGCCAGAACCCAGCAGGAGCACCGCGCGGGGGCGGCCCGCCAGGCCTACGAATCGGTGCGGGAGCGGATCAAGGTGGTCACGCCAGAGCAGGGCGTCGACTGGCCCTATGAGGTGCCGGCGCTCCCCAGGTGGAACGAGTTTCAGGAGGGCATTGTGGTGCCGGCGGTGCCGCGGGGCTTTGCCCTGGGGCCGCGGGGCCAGTCGCGAAACCCCATGTTCAAGCGGGGCACGACCAAGACCTACCGGCCGGTGATCCGCTTCGACCTGTGCACCAAGTGCACGCTGTGCTGGCAGGAGTGTCCCGACGAGTGCTTCGACCCCACGCCGGACGGCCTGTTTGACGTCAACTATGAGTACTGCACCGGCTGCGGCAAGTGCGCCGAGGTGTGCCCCGTGCATGAGTGCATCGTCATGGTGGACGAGCTCCGGTTCGAGGATGACCGCAGTCCGTGGGAGCTGTGGCGGCGCGACCCGGACGGGTACATCGCCTGGGCGGAAGCGAAGAAGGGCACGGAACGGGTGACCTATCCGCCTGTGACGGGGACGGGGGTGGCGGTGGCGGAGGGCCAGACGGTGCCGCGGGGGAAGATCACGCCGGTACGGCGCCCGAAGTACGAGCGCCAGGAGGTACGGTCATGACCTCAACCCTGGTCCGGCAGCCGGACGTGGCGCCGGCGATCTATGAGCGGGAGGACCTGCTCACCGGCTGCCAGGCAGTGGCGCAAGGCGTGCGGCTGGCCGACGTGGACGTGATCGCGGCCTATCCCATCCGGCCGTACACGGAGGTGATGGACGCGATCTCGAAGATCATTGCCGACGGCGAGCTGGACGCGGAGTACATCATCGCCGATAGCGAGCACAGCCAGTTTGAGATCGTCAAGCACGCCAGCGCCGTCGGCGCCCGCGCCTTTGCCGGCAGCAGCGGCACGGGCTGGATGTACGGCATGGAGGCGCTGGTGGTGACCGCGACCGACCGCCTGCCGGTGCTCTTTCTGGTGGGCAACCGCGCCCTGGACGATCCGGGGGCGTTCGGGGTGGAGCACAACGACGCCCTGGCCGTGCGCGACTTCGGCTGGCTGCTGTGCTGGGTGGAAAGCCCGCAGGAGGCGCTGGAGCACGTGCTGATCGGCTATCGCGTGGCGGAAGACCGGCGCGTGCGCATGCCGATGGCCCTGGCCATGGATGGGGCGTTTCTCACGCACTCGCAGCACATGACGCGGGTGCCGTCGCGGGAGGCCGTCAGGCGGTTCCTGCCGCCGTATGACCTGGGCGAGCGCCGGCTGCATCCGGACAACCCCATCTCCATTGCCCCCCAGGTGAACGAGGACTGGGTGATGGAGCTGCGCCGCCAGAACTGGGAGGCGGCGCGCCGGGCGCGGGCGGTGATCAAGGAGGCCTACCAGGAGTTCAACGCCATCTTTGGCCCGCGCTATCCCACGCCGTACTTCACCGAGTACATGACCGAGGACGCCGAGGTGGCCCTGCTGGGCCTGGGCACGGTGGGCGCGCCGGGGCGCACGGCCGTGCGGCGCCTGCGGGCGCAGGGGCACAAGGTGGGCTATGTGGGCCTGCGCTGGTTCCGCCCCTTCCCGACGGTCGAACTCCGCGAGTGCCTGGGGCGCTTCAAGGCTGTGGGCGTGATCGATCGCGACTTCGCGCACGGCTCGCCGGACGACGGGGGCATCCTGCTGCACGAGGTGCGCTCCTGCCTCTATCCGGTGCGGGAACGCCCTGCGCTGTTGAACTTCATCACCGGCCTGGGCGGACGAGACATCTCCATCGGCGATTGCGTGCAGATGTTGGAGCGCACGGAGCGGGCGGCCGCGGGCGAAATACCGGATGGGCACGTGACCTGGATCGGCGTCCGCGAGTAGGTCGCCGTCCGCAGGTCAGCGGACCGAACCGGGCGGCGGCACTGCCAGAGCGGCAAAGGAGCAGAGGACCGATGGTCGTCCAAGAGCAGACGCAGGAGGAGAAGACGCAGCAGCCGATCCGGTACGACCGGATCAGGAGCGTGCGCCAGATCCCGCTGGAGGAGTACTACACGTCTGGCCATCGCACCTGCCAGGGCTGCGAGTCGGCCATGGTCATGCGGGACTTCATCAAGGCTGCGGGCCCGCGGACGGTGGTGACCGGCTCGACGGGCTGCATGTACGTGGCCAACACCAGCTACATGACCACGCCGTGGATCGTGCCGTGGATGCACACGCAGCTTGGCGCGGGCGGATCATCCGCCATCGGCACGGCGGCGGGGCTGCGGGCGCTGATGCGCAAGGGCAAGATCGCCCAGGAGAACATCCACGTCATCTCCTTCTGCGGCGATCTGGGTGGGGGCGATATGGGGCTGAGCGCCATCTCGGCCGCGCTGCAGACCGATCTGGACCTGCTGATCGTGCTCTACGATAACGAGTCGGCGGCCAATACGGACATTCAGGCGACGGGGCTCACCACCTATGGCGCGCAGACCACCTTCACTCCGCCGGGCAAGAAGCACCGCATCATGCAGCGGCGCTGGAAGAAGAACGTGGCGGGGATGCTGGCGGTGGGCCATCCCACCTGCCGCTACGTGGCTACCGCCTGCGCCACCTTCCCGCCCCTGGACTTTCTGAACAAGGTGCGCAAGGCGCTCAGCGCGGGCGGCCCCACCTTCATCCACAGCTTTGACCCCTGCCCTAAGGGGTGGGACTACCACCCCCGCTACTCGCACGAGCTGGGCGAGCTGGGCGTCCGCAGCGGCATCTTCCCGCTGTACGAGGTCATCGACGGCGTAGTGCACTACACTTACGACGCACGCAAGGACCGTGTCCCCGTGCGGGAGTACCTGCGGCGACAGGGGCGCTTCGCCCACCTGGCCGAGGAGGACGTGGCGTACATCCAGCGGATGGTGGACGAGATGTGGGAGGAGTGGGCCATCCCGGGGGTCGCGCCGCTGAAGGGCTCGCTGCGCTCACCGTGATCAGGTGGTGATCCAGGCGCTGCGCGCCTCGTGATCAAGTAGTGATCCGCTCGGCTGCTCCCATAGGAAGAGGGAACTGCTCAAGGGCCGTGAGTATTCACGGCGAGCCGGCGGCGAAGAGGGCGAAGCCCCCGCCGGTGAGCGCGACGCCGAGGCCCAGCAGAGCCAGGAAGCCGAACCAGATGGAGGGGATGGAGTTGATCGCTGCGCGGTGGGGGTTCTCGCGGTCGTAGACGATAGAGAGGTGCTGGCCGACGCGGTACGGAGGGGGCAGTGTGCCGCTGGGCCAGCGGAGCTCCACCCGCCTCCCCATGGCGTCCCTGAATTCGACGACGGCGTAGTAGTAGAGCTCGCCATCGGGCGACGTGTACTCATCCACCGCGATCTGGGTGACGGTGGCGTCGGTCCTGGCCGCGGCGCGCAGGAAGCGACGCGTCGCCTGGAAGCTGGCGACGCTTCCCAGCAGCAGCACGATCCCGACGAGGCTGAGCAAGATGGCCACGTCGGCGGCGGATGCCACCGTACCTCCTCTCGGCTCCGGGCCAACGGAGCCCTGGCGGGACTAGCACCTACACGCGCAGCACTGCGACCACCTCCACTCTACTCCCAAGATGGGCGCCGGTCAATGGCCGGTCCGCCGCCGGGTTTCAGGGGCAGCCGGCGCACCTGCGTCTCTTATGGCTCGCGTCTCTCTACAGCCCGCGTCTCTCAGCCCAAGGACGTTCGCCGGGCAATAGCAGGACCAGGCTCACAATGGGTGAACATCACGACCTGGGTGCATCTCTCGGGCTCCGGACGTTCGCCGGCTAGCTGGGGGCACGCGTTCCGGCTGGTGGTACGGCTGCTGGCGCGGTTATGATGGTGCCTTCCATGCAGGAGCTGAGAGGGAGATGACCGGTCTGGAGGGCGCCGTGCTGTTCGGCGCTGCCCTGGCGGGCGGCGCGCTCAACGCCGTAGCGGGTGGCGGGAGCTTCTTCACCTTTCCATCGCTGCTGCTCACCGGCGTCCCGCCTATCCAGGCCAATGCCACCAGCACGGTGGCGCTCTGGCCGGGCTCCTTGATGAGCGTGGCCGCCTACTGGCGCGAGCTCCGCGGGCGCCACGGTCTCCCACTGTTGGCAGGGGCGAGCGTGCTGGGAGGGTTGCTCGGCGCGCTCCTGCTGCTCCACACGCCCGCGGCCACGTTCGCCCGGCTGGTGCCATACCTGCTGCTGGCGGCGACGCTCCTCTTCACGTTCGGCGGCGCGATCACCCGCTACGTGCGCGCTCGCCTGAACCTGCATCTGGCGGGGGAGCCGGCGCCGCCGCGGGCAGCGCTGGCAGGGACCGTGCTGCTGCAGCTCCTGATCGCCACCTATGGGGGCTACTTTGGGGGCGGGATCGGCATCCTGATGCTGGCGTCGCTGGCCCTGCTGGGGATGGAGAACATCCACGAGATGAATGCGCTCAAGACGCTGATGGCGACGTGCATCAACGGGGTAGCCGTGGCCGCGTTCGTCCTGGCCGGCGCCGTGGCGTGGCCCCAGGCGCTGCTGATGCTGGCGGGGTCGATTACTGGCGGCTACGGGGCCGCCCACTATGCCCGCCGGCTGGACCCCCGCCTCGTCCGGCGCATCGTGATCGTCACCGGGTTCGGCCTGACGCTGTACTTCTTCTGGCGGGGATGAGGGGCCGGTGGCGGGGACGTGGGGAGGGCGGCCCTCACCCCCTTCGGTCGCGGGCGCGCCGCTCCCTCTCCGCGTCGGAGAGGGGGAACGTGGGCCGCATGGGGACGAGATTGCCCAGGGCGAGTGGCCTCACGGGGATGAGGGGACGGCCCTCACCCCCTTCGGCCGGGGCCATGGGGAGTGGGACGACGGCCGCGCTCGAGGCGGCAGCGCGCAGGCCCCGCGGCGCCGGGCCTGCGCTACAGGTTCTTGAGTACCTCGTGATAGGCAAAGATGATCGGCAGCCCGCCGGTGTGGACGAAGACCGCCACCTCACCCGCGCCGACCTTCCCCGCCTGCACCTCGCCGACCAATCCTGAGAAGGCCTTGCCGGTATAGACCGGATCCATGAAGATGGCGTCCGTCCGCGCCGCGAGCTTGATGGCCGCCAGGGTCGTGGGCGGGGTAGCGCCGTAGCGCTCGCCGACGTACTGGTCGTGCACGTCGAAGTCGCTGGGCTCAAGGCCCACGGGAAGATCGAGCAGTTCGGCCGTGCGGGAGGCGCGGTCAAGCTGCATGCGAGTAACGGCATCGGCGTTGCCGCCGACGCTGACGGCGTGCACCCGCCACCCCGCGCCGAGCAGCTTGCCCCCCAGGGCCAGGCCGGCGGAGGAGGTTCCCCCAACCAGGAAGAGGTGGACCTTGTCCTCGGGACCGATACCGGCCGCCCGCAGCTGCTCCAGGAGCTCGATAGACGCCTCGACGTAGGCCACAGTGCCGGCAATGCTGGAGAAGGGCTCCCGCGTGGAGGCGTAGGGTCGGTAGCCCTCGGCGCGCAGGCGCGCCAGGGTCTCATCCAGGACGGCCTCCGGATCGCGCCCGTGGGCCTCGACGATGTCCACGCCCAGGATGCGGTCCAGCAGGAGATTGCCGGTGACCTCCTCGTCGGCGGGGCTGGGCTTGACGATGGTCATGTGCAGGCCCAGGCGGACGCAGGCGGCCGAGTGCAGGCGCGCGTGGTTGCTCTGGCCGATGTTCACCAGGACGAAGGCGTCGCAGCCCCGGGCCTGCACATCGGCCATACGGAACTCGAGGGCGCGGACCTTGTTGCCGCCGAAGGCAAAGCCGGTCAGATCGTCGCGCTTGATGAGGATGCGCGGGCCACCCAGCGCGGCCGTCAGTCGCGGGCAGGCCTCGAGCGGGGTGGGAACGAACGCGAACGGGATCCGCGGCAGCCGCGCCACGCGCTCACGGATCTCAGCCGGGGTCATGATTGCCGGAATAGTTGCCTTGCTGGTCTGAACCGCCATGAATTCGCCTCCCTGCGTCCGTGCAGGATAGCACGGTACCCTCTATGTCCACATCCAACACATCCAATCTCCGCAACAACGGCGTCCGCGCCCGCGAGGTTCCGCCGCTCGCTGGGGGCGCAGCATCGCCGCCCGCAGCCACTGACTGCAACGGCGGCGCGCGGGCGTGGGCGCCGGCAGCACGGAGGGGAGGCGCACGACGATGGCGCAAGGGCCTGCTACCGACGCATCTACCGCTGAGGCGAGGGGCGTCACCTGGGATCTGTCCGATCTCTTCGCCGGCGCCGACGATCCCAGGATCAATGAAACGCTGGACCGCGTGAAGGCGGACGCTGAGGCATTCGCCCAACGCTACCGCGGCAAGGTGAACGTGCCGGGCGGACCGGATGCGGCGACGCTGCTGGCCGGCATCACCGAACTAGAGGACATCTGGGAGCGCGCGGGGCGCGTCGCGGCCTACGCCCATCTGCTGTACGACACCGACACCCGCGACCTGGCCGCGCGCGACCTCCAGCAGAAGGTCGAGCTACGCCTGACCGAGCTACGCAACCTCCTCCTCTTCTTCGAGCTGGAGTGGCTGGAGCTGGAGGACGACGTGGCTCAGCGCCTCATTGGCGATCCCGTCCTCCGGCCGTACGCCCACTATCTCCAGCGCGAGCGCCTGTTCCGGCCCCACCGGCTGAGCGAGGCGGAGGAGAAGGTGGTCAATGAGAAGGACGTCACCGGCGCCAACGCCTGGCAGCGCCTGCACACGGAGCTGACGTCGTCGCTGGTCTTTCGGCTTGAGTACCGCGGTGAGGTGCGGGAGCTGAACCTCTCTCAGGTGCTGGCCCTGGCCCATGAGCCCGACCGCGAACTGCGGCGGGCGGCGCACGACACGCTGTACGGCGTGCTCTCCAGCCACGGGCAGGTGCTGACCTTCATCTACGACACGCTGGTCCTGGACCATCTGACGATGGACCGGCTGCGGAAGTACCCCACGCCCATGACCAGCCGCCACCTGGGGAACGAGGTGGACGAGGCGGCCGTGGAGGCGATGATGCAGGTGACGGAGCAGAACTACGGCCTGGCGCAGGACTACTTCCGGCTGAAGGCCTCGCTGCTGGGGCTGGACGACTTCATGATCTATGACCAGTACGCGCCGCTGGCGGCCACCGCCACCAAGGTGCCCTTCGATGAGGCGCGGCAGATGGTGCTGGAGAGCTACGGCGCCATCCATCCCAGCTTTCGGGAGATCGCCGAGACCTTCTTCACGCGGCGCTGGATCGACGCCGAGCCTCGTGCGGGCAAGCGGGGCGGGGCCTACTGCTCCTACCCGACGCCAAAGCTGCACCCCTGGGTACTCTGCAGCTACACCGGCACGCCTCGCGACGCGATGACGGTGGCCCACGAGCTGGGCCACGGGCTGCACGGCATGCTGGCCCGCAAGCAGACCCTCTTCAACTACCACTCCAGCCTGCCCCTAGCGGAGACGGCCAGCGTCTTTGGCGAGATGATGGTCTTCAACCGGCTGGTGGAACGCGAGCCGGAGCCCCAGGGCAAGCTGGCGCTCCTGGCGGGGAAAATCGAAGACGCCTTCGCCACCGTCTTCCGGCAGAACGTGCTGACGCGGTTCGAGCAGGCGGCGTTTGAGGCGCGCAAGGAAGGGCGCCTGGAGCCGGGCCGGGTCGGCGACCTGTGGATCGAGGCCAACCGCAGGTATTACGGCCAGGCGGTGGGGCTGACCGAGGGCTACCGGTGGGGCTGGAGCTACATCCCCCACTTCGTGCACTCGCCCTTCTACTGCTACGCCTACGTCTTCGGCCAGCTCCTCGTGCTTGCGCTGTTCCGGATGTACCAGGAGGAAGGTGAGGCGTTCGTGCCGAAGTTCATCACGCTCCTGGAACGGGGCGGCAGCGATACTCCGGATGGCCTGCTGGCCCCGCTGGGCGTCAACTTCCGCGATCCGACCTTCTGGCAGAAGGGCCTGGACGAGCTGCGGCGCCTGGTGGAGCAGGCGAAGGAGCTGGCGGCGTCGGTCCCCCGCGCGCCCGCACGCCTGGCCGTGAGCGGCGCCAGCGCCGAGGTGCCCGAGTAGCAGCCCCGCTCTTGAACTTTGAACCTTGACCTGTCGCCTTCTACCCGCCCAGGGCGTAGTAAAGGGCGCGGAAATAGGCCAGCACGCGCTCCGGATCCGGCGACGGGGCGCACTCGGCCAGGCAGTAGCCCTGGTAGCCACTCCCCCGAAGGAGGGTTAAGAGCTCCCGCCAGGGATAGGACTCGTCGGTGAGATCGTGCAAGTGCACCAGCCCGAGCTTCTCCTTGACCAGGTCGAAGTCCTTCTTCACCGAGCCGGTCTCGTCCACGTCAAAGCGGGTGTTGGAGTTCCAGCAGAGCCAGACGTTGGGGTGGTCCGCCACGTCGATGACCTTGCGCATGTCCACGGCGTCGCCGACGCTGCCGTGCATCTCCAGCCGGATCTGCACGCCGTTATCGGCGGCCGCCTGGCCGCATTCGCGCAGGGCGCGGCCGATCTGCTCTAGGGTCTGCTCTCGGGGGACGCCGGCCCGCTCCTGGTCGCCGTTGGGCCGGACCTTGACGCCCTGGGCGCCCACATCCCTGGCCAGCTCGCAATAGCGCTTGGTGCCTTCGATGTTCCGGCGGACTTCGGCCGGATCGAGGGAGTGGTATTCGAAGGTGGTGCCCAGCCCGACCAGCTCGATGGGCGAATCCTGGAACCGGCGCCTCACCTCGGCGCGCTCGGCCTTGGACAGGGTGTCCTCCACGCCGTGCGCGTGCTGGGTGCGCAGCTCCACGCCCTGGTACCTGAGCGCACTCAGCTTGGCAATGATGGTCGGCACGTCCCAATCCTTGCCGAGCTGGTAGGTCACCATCCCTAGCTTCACTTCGGCTGCCTCCGCAACGTGATTGCCGGGAGGGTAACGTACACGCTATCCTCCGCACCGCTATGGCTGAGACGACGACCACGCCTCCACCCGTGACACCACGCTCCGGTGACCCGGCACGGCCGCGCTATCTCGGGTTGTGGGTGGCCGGCATTCTCGGCTTTGCCCTATTCAACGCGGCTATGGCCGTCGTCACCGACGTCATCTACAAGCTGCTCACCGGCCAGTGACGGCGCTGCGCGCTCCCCTAGCCCACCCCCACGGACGCGGGGACACGGAGACGCGGTGACGCGGCCTTCGGAAGGGTCGTGGGGGCGCGACGCGGCGCGCCGGTGAGGGCTCTGCGCCTGCGGGACGTCCGGCGCAAGGCGGCTTGGCATTAGACGGTGCCCCGTAGGGCGAGGGCGGCGCGGACGAGGCCCAGAAGCTGCTCATCCAGGGTGCGGCGCACCTCTTCCGGATCACGCCCGCTCCAGTCGTAGAAACCGCGGCCGCCTTCGAGGCCCACCGCGCCGGAATCGACCAGGCGTCGCAGGTAGCTGAGGGCGACGGCGGCCCCGTCCGGTGTATCCAGCTCCGGCCAGAGGCGTGTGGCGACGCGGATGTGCATCGCCAGGCCGTTCACGTCCCGCTGCTTGAGCGGCCCGGCGGTGATGAAGCGGGGCGCCAGCCCGTATTGCACGGCGGCGTCGATGTCCTCGGCGCTGGCCAGCCCTTCGGCCAGCAGGCGCACCGCCTCCCGCACCAGGGCGTGCTGCAGCCGGTTGATGAGGAAGCCCGGCTCGTCGCGCTGCATCAGGAGCGGCAGGCGCCCCAGGGCTCGCCAGAGCGCCAGGGTGCGATCGACCGCCTCCGGCGAGGTCAGCGGGCCACGCACCACCTCCAGGACGGGGACGACGTGGGCGGGCTGGATGAAGTGGGAGATGAGGACGCGCTCAGGATAGCGGACGGCGGCCGCGAACTCAGCGACCGGCAGGGCGGACGTGTTGCTGCTCAGGACCACCGGTGGTGGTAGGAGCGCGTCCAGGCGCCGGAAGACCTCCTGCTTCGCGGCTGCGTCCTCGGTGATCGACTCTGCGACGAACTCGCTTCCTACTGCGGCGTCTTCCAGGGAGCGGGTGTACTGCAGGCGCTCCAGGAGCACGCCGGCCGGCAGGGGGAGCAGCCCGTGGCGCTCCAGGTCCGCCGCGTAGCGCTCCGCGCGCCGGCGCGACCGGTCCAGCGATCCTTGGGTGCGGGACATCACGACCACCGCCGGGATGCCGGTGGCGAGAACGATGGCGATGCCAGTGCCCATCAGGCCGGCGCCGATCACGGCTGCCCTGGCAGGCAGCGCGCTTGTGGTGCTCATCGGTCCCAGGGTACCGTGCGGCGTGGCCCCGCCGCCCCCCACGCCGACGCGGCGACGCGGAGACATGGGGACACGGGGAGCAGCCTCCACCCCCTTCGGATGGGGCCGCGCCGTCTCCGACACGGAGAGGGAGACGAAGGCCATGGGGAGGACGCAATCCCGCGGAGGCCGCGCCGCACCGGAGGGGTGAGCAGACCCCACCCCGAGGGCCCCGTGGCCCGCGTGCGGGAGAGGGGGGAATGATGGCCGGGCCCTGGCGATATCGGGGACTGCTGTGGGCACCGCAGTGATCTTGGGAGGGCGGTGCGGCCCGTGGCCTACAAGGTACACTCCCAGGGCGGAGTACGTACGATGGCAGAGCAGAAGCTCGCTGGAAAAGTTGCCTGTGTCACCGGCGCCGGCACGGGGATCGGCGTAGGGATCGCCCTGGCGCTGGCAGAAGCGGGGGCGGACGTGGCCGTCAGCTACCACGGGAGCGAGGCCGGGGCCAAGGAGACGGCGCGGCAGATCGCGGCCATGGGCCGCGAGGTGCTGCTGCGCCAGGCCGACATCAGTCGCAGTGAGGCCGCCCGCGGCCTGATCGACGCCACCGTGGAGCGCCTGCGCCGGATCGACATTCTGGTGAACAACGCCGGTGTGACCTGGCCGAAGCCGTTCCTGGAGCTGGATGAGGAGACGTGGGACCAGACGTTTGCCATCAACATCCGAGGCATGTTCATCTGCTCGCAGCAGGCCGCGCGCCACATGGTCCGGCAAGGGACGGGGGGACGGATCATCAATCTCAGCTCAGTGCACGGCTTCTCGGCCACGACGCGCCACGCCCATTACGAGGCGACCAAGGGCGGCGTCAACATGCTGACCAAGGCTCTGGCCATTGAGCTGGCGCCGTACGGCATCACCGTCAACGCCATTGCGCCGGGGGCGATCGAGGTGGAGCGCTACTATCGCACCATACCTAACTACGATCGGGATGCGATGGGCAGGCGCATCCCGCTGGGGCGCGTAGGGTTTCCGCAGGACGTGGCCCCGCTGGCCGTCTTCCTGGCCAGCGACGACGCGAGCTACATCACGGGGGAGACGATCCTGGTTGACGGCGGGCTGATCGCCCGAATGGCGCTCTAGCCTGCATCCCTGTGGACATGGGCCAGGCAATTCATCCATCGCTGGCGCTCCGGAGGAGCATGGCCGCGAATTCACGAGGGGAGCCCTCACCCTGGCCTCTCCCTTTGGGAGAGGGAACTCCTGGTGCGTAGCTCTCGTCCCTGGCTCCTGCCCAGCGGACCGCGATTGGCAGATTACTTTATGCGGGCCCTGTCGCGCCTCCTGCCGGTGATTCCGGAGCTGCCGGAGTACGAGCGCGGGGGCGGCCCGGTGATCCCGCAGGCCGTCGTCCTGCGCGACGGCCCGGCCGGCGCGGAGGTGCTCCTGGTCAAGCGCACCAGCCCGCGGGCCTGGGAGCTCCCCGGCGGCTACGTCAACCCCGGCGAGGGGCTGGAGGAGGCGCTGGCGCGCGAGGTGAAGGAGGAGACCGGCCTGGACGTGCGCCTGGACCGGCTGCAGGGCTGGTACGTCCGCACGGGCTTCCGGCCCCACCGGTCTCCGGTGTACGTTTGCACCCCGGTGTCCGGCGAGATGCGCACCAGCCACGAGGCGGTGGACATCGGCTTCTTTCCGGTCGCCCGGCTGCCGCTGGGGCTCTTCCCCTGGTACCGGCCGGTGGTTCAGGACGCGGCTCGGGGCGCCGTCTACACGCAACCGCAGGTGCAGCATCTCGGCCTGCGGGCGGTGCTGGCCGCCGGCGCCATCCACCTGGTGGAACTGACGGGGGCGATCCGCTAGCCTGGAATGTTGTAAGAGTGGTCGGCCGGACGGGCGCTCTTCATCTCTCGGGGAACACGTTGCTGCGGGGAGGCGCCTTCCAGAGGTCGGGCTGGTGGGGCCCGACCGCCTGCGCCCAGGCGTTGAGCAGGTGGGCATCGGC
>DAOTTI010000287.1:0-37761 GCA_034437795.1 Chloroflexota bacterium
AGCAGGTGCTGCGCGCCCGCGTGCGCGGCTTCCAGCGGATGGAGGTCGTACCGCCGGCGGAGCCGGCGACACCCCACCCCCCGCCGGCTAGGCCGGTGATCAGCCTGGAACAGCTGATGGCGGAGCTAAAAGGGCGCGCCGCGCGGCGGGAGAAGGCTCCAGGTGGATAAGGCCCGGCGCGGCATGACCACCGAACCGAAGGCGCGTCGCCCGGCCTGACAAGGTAGAGCAGCTATGTGCCTGGCGCTTCCTGGCCAAATCATCGCCGTGAACGGGCTGGAGGCCACCGTGCTGGTCGGCGGCGCGCCGCGCCGCGCCGGTCTCCAGCTGCACCCGCAGGCCGCGCCGGGTGACTTCGTGCTGATCAAGACCGGGCTGGTGGTCGAGGTGCTGCCGGAGGACGAGGCGCGGGAGCTGATGGCGTTCTTCGACGAGATGGTCTCCCTCCTGGAAGAGACGGCGGCGACCCCTGGCGAGCCTATCACAAGTGATGGAGGCGACCGATGACGGGACTGGACACCAAAGGCGCGCCCGAGCCCGTGGCTAGACCGAACCCGCTGGGCACGCCCGAGCCTGCGCCGCCCAGCCACCAGCGCTCGGCTATTGCGGGCACCGTGCTGTTCACCCGGTACGCCTTCATGCCTAATCACCTGCAGCGCTGCGGGCCGTTGCGGGCGCAAGACAACCAGACCATCTTCGAGTACGCCGTGGCCGGCCAGAGCGATCCCTCCCTCACGAGCTTGCTACGCGAGTTTCAGGCGGCCTATCCGTACCTCCAGCTCATCGCCCAGACAACCGGCTACCGCGACCCATTCCATCCGGCGGTGGTTGAGGCCTACTGGATCGGCAGCGCTCTCCTCGAACAGGTCGAGGTGCGCCAGTTCTACGCCTCGCTCCAGGAGCGGTTTGCCGCGCTGATCCCTCCCAGGTACCTCCACTACCTCCTCGGGAAGGCCCCTGCCGGGGCGCGCCCGCACCACAGCTTTAACGTCTTCGACGTGCAGCGCTTCACCCAAGAGAAAACGCACACCCTGCACCACATGGAGAAGTGTCGCATCGGCTGGGGACGGGTGGTGGCGATCGAGCCGGCCCACTTCGTCGTCGAGTACCAGCCGCTGGTCTGGGGCAGGCCGGCGAGCAACGGGCGCGGAGGGCTTGGCCTGGGGCCGCCGGTACTCGGCCGCGTCCTGCGCCACATGGATGGCAAGGGCTTTACCGACCGCGCCCGCGTGGGCGACTGGGTCTCCTTCCACTGGGACTGGGCGTGCGACGTGCTGAGCGACGCCCAGCAGGCGCAGCTCGAGCGCTGGACGCTGCACCACATTCGGCTGGCGAACGAGACCCTGTGATGCGCTGTGCTGCGCGCCGGCATGCACTCTGAGCGCGATGAAACGTCGTACGGCAATCCAGAGCCTGGGAATACTCGCCACCGTCTCCGGGTGCGTTTCAGACCGTACCCGTCCGGGGGCGTCGGGCGGGACGCCGGCGGGGCCGCCCGCGCCCGTGCCGCTGCTGCGCCAGGCCTGGAATGACTCGGGGTTCCTGACCCCGTTCCGCGTCAGCACCACCGGGCCCGGCGGCGCCGTCTTGCTCTCCCTGCTCTTCGACACGCTCACCTGGAAAGATGAGCGGGGGATCATCCCGTGGCTCGCCACGTCCTGGCAGATCTCACCGGACGGCCGCGAGTACACCTTCACGCTGGCGAACGACGTACGGTGGCATGACGGCCGCACGCTCTCCGCCGACGATGTGGCGTTCTCCTTTCACTACTACGCCCGCTTCCCTTATCGGTGGATGCCGACCGATGTGGTGGAAGGGGCGCGTGCCGTCGCACCGGACAGGGTGGCGATCACCCTGAAGCGCCCATATGCCCCCTTCCTGGAGGACGTTGCCGGCATCGTGCCGGTCATCCCCCGCCATGTCTGGGAAGGCGTGGCCGACCCCATCAAGTATGAAGCGCCGGACGGCTACGCCGGTTCCGGTCCCTACCGCCTGGTGGAGTACCGTGCGGCCGAAGGGGCGTACCGCATGGTGGCTCACCAGCAGTACTTTCGCGGCCGGCCCCGCATCGACGAGTTCCAATCGCTGGCCGTCCCGGCCGAGACGCGCGTGAACGTGCTGCAGCAAGGGGGTCTTGACCTGACGCAGAGCACCGATTACTCTGTACTGGACCTCTTCCGCGGCCATCCACGGGTCCGGATCGTCGAGACGCAGCCCCTCTCCATCGCCCGTCTGGTACTGAACACCGAACGCCCGCCGTTGGACCAGAAGCTGGTGCGGCAGGCGCTGGCCCACGCGCTTGACCGGAAGAGGATCGCCGAAGTAGTGACCCGAGGGCCGCCGATTGTCGGCCACGCCGGCGTCGTCCCGCCGGACACGCCTTGGCACAATCCGAACGTCCGGCAATATCCGTATGATCCGGCTCGCGCACGGCAGCTGCTGGATAGCGCCGGCTTCCCCGTGCAGCCAGGGGGGCGCTTCACGCTCGAGTTCCTTGCCGATCCAGCCGCCCGCGACGTGGAGCTGATCCAGCCGATGCTGGAAGCGGTCGGCATCAACCTGGCGGTGAGGCGGCTCGACGCTAAGACGCGCACCCAGCTACTGCGGGAGCTGAACTTCCAGCTCGCGTTCGCCACCCACATTGGAGTAGGTGGTGATCCGGATTACCTGCGCCGGTGGTACGCGGGGGAGGAAGCCAACGACTTTGCGCAGGGCTCGGTACTGCGCCACGCCGAGTACGAGCGGCTGGGGCGGGAGCAGGCGGCGACCACTGACCCGGCCAGGCGCAGGCAGATCGTCTTCAGGATGCAAGAGATCCTGGCCGAAGAACTGCCGACGATCGTGCTCTATCATCGCCGGTTCCTGTGGCTGTACGATGCCACACGGTTTACGCCGGTCCAGACCTGGGGCGGCCTGATGAACGGGATCCCGTTCGTGACCAATAAGCTGGCCTTCCTCTGACGCTCGTCGCCTGAACGCGCTCCCATGCGTGTCTCACCGGCTCACGTGCGGCTCGTCGGGCGCTACCTCCTGCTGGCGGCGGCCGCCATCGTGCTCAACTTCCTGCTCCCCCGCGCCATACCCGGCGACCCGCTCGGGCTGGAGGCCGAGGAGGGGCTGGCCATGGCCGGCGCCCTGCCCAGCGCCGTCCGCGCGCAGCTGCGCGCCTATTACCAGCTCGACGAGCCCTTCCCTGTCCAGTTCGGGCGGTACCTGGCCGGCCTTGCCCGCCTCGACCTGGGCTGGTCGATCAGCCGGAACGCGCCGGTCGCCGCCGTCCTGGCCGAACGCCTGCCGTGGACGGTGGGCCTGGTGCTCGTGGCCACCATCCTGGCTGCCGCCATGGGGACCGCGGCCGGGATGTGGGCCGCCTGGCAGGGGGGCCGCCGCGGGCAGGCAATCGTCTCGGCAGGCGTGCTCCTGGCGGCGCTTCCCGAGTTCCTCCTTGCCATGGGGCTGCTGCTCGTCTTTGCTGTGTGGCTGCGCCGGCTCCCCGTGCAGGGCGGACGCACCGCCTTCGCCGTCTACTCCGACGGCTGGGCGGGAATGCTCGCCGCCGCGGCCGACGTTGCCGCCCACCTCATCCTGCCAGGGGCGACACTGCTGCTGGCCCATAGCGCCGCCTTTGTCCTCCTGGCCCGCGCGGCCATGCTGGGCACGCTCCACGCGCCATACCTGGTCACCGCCAGGGCCAAGGGACTGTCCGAGACCGCAGTGGCCGTGGGCCATGCCTTCCCCAATGCCGCCCTGCCGGTGCTCACCCTGCTCGCGCTGCGCATCGGCCTGGTCTTCGGCGGGGCTATTGTGGTCGAGCGCGTTTTCGCCGTGCCCGGCGTCGGCCTGCTCGCCTATCAGGCTGTGCGTGCGCGCGACTATCCCCTGATGCAGGCGATCTTCCTGCTGGCAAGCCTGGCTGTGCTGGCGATGAGCCTTGTCGTGGAGGTGGCCTATCAGCGCTTCGACCCTCGCGCAGGGCCAGGGTGAAGGCCCCACCCAAAGCCCCCTCTCACTCTGGGCGAGGGTGAGGGCCACGCCTCCTGAAGAGCCCAGGCCAGGCGGAGCCTCCGCCAGGAGCGCGGGAGCCTTTCTGCTGGTCGGGGCTGCGACCCCGTTCGTACCATGGCGTCCATCACCCCAGAGCCTGCCACCTGGACTGTGAGCAGAGCGGGAACCGCGGCGGCCAGCGCGCCCTGGCCCGCTCGTCACCCGCCCGGCGGGCAGCGCGCGCTCCCGACGAGTGGGGCGCGCTACGTCCGTCGCGCTCTCCGCCCGCCGTCGCTACTGGGCCTTGCCATCCTCGCCCTGCTAGCCACCGCCGGGGCGCTGGCCCCGTGGCTCGCCCCGTACGGGCCATCCGAGCTTGCCGGCCGCCCGTTCACGCCACCGAGCGTGGCGCACCCGTTGGGGACGAACGACGTGGGAAACGACGTGCTGAGCGAGCTGCTCTATGGCGCACGCGTCTCGCTCGGGATAGCGGGCGCCGTCGCGCTGGCCTCGACGGCCCTCTCGTGGGTCATCGGGATCGCGGCCGGACTGTGGCGCCGCCTGGAAGGGCCGTTGATCGCCGTTGCCGATCTGCTGCTGGCCCTGCCTCATCTGCCCCTGGCCATGCTGGTCCTGCTGCTGGCCGGCGCCAGCGTGACCGCAGTGACGGCCACGCTGGCACTGCTCACCTGGCCGGCTTTCGCCCGCATCGTGCGGGCCCAGGTCATTGCCGTGCGTGCGGCGCCGTACGTCGACGCGGCGCGCGCGCTGGGCGCGACCGAGCTGCGGGTGGCGGTGCGCCACGTCTTCCCCGCAACCCTGCCCTTGCTGCCGGCCAAGCTGGTGCTTTCACTGCGTCTGGCCCTCTTTGGCGAGGCGACGCTGGCCTTCCTCGGCCTGGGCGACCCGGGCGCCAAGAGCTGGGGGACCATGCTGGGCTGGGCCTTTAACGACCCGTTACTGTTCAACCGCAGCGCCTGGGTGTGGTGGGCGCTCCCACCAGCGATGGCCATTGCCGTGACCATGCTGGCCGCCAGCTGGGCGGCGGAGCCGCTGGAGCAGGCCGTCACGCCGGCGCGGCAGTGAGTGCGCTCCGCGGGCCGGCAGGCCACCACTCCGGCGAGCGTGGCCGGTAGGCCGTTACGCCGGCGCGGCGTTGAGCAGCTCCTGGGCGGTAACGTGATCGGTGATCAGCACGTTCACCAGTTCCTGCTCCAGCGCCACCCGTAGCGGGGCGACGCGCTGATGGCTGGCGGCCACCACGGCCACCACCTTGCGGCCGTCCCGCACCAGGTCGGCCAGCCCGCGCAAGCCCAGGCCAACCGGCCGGACATGAGGGAGCTCCACCAGGCGCCCCACGCGATCGAACCACCAGAAGCTGGCAATCTCCCCCACGGCCCCGCGCGCCATCAGGTAGCTGATCTCCTCGGGGGTGGCCAGCCCCTGGCGCACGACGGTGGAGGTGGTGGGGTCCGCGGCGGCCACCGGCGTGATGACTACGTCGGCCTTCTTGGCCTGATCGAGCACGCGTTTGACCAGCGGGATGCGACAGATCACATCGTACGCCTCTGGGGGGACTACGGCCGGCGCGGCCAGCAGGTACGATTGGCCGCCGAAGAGCGTGGCGATGCGGGCGGCGATGGTATTGGCCTCGAAGGGGTGCGTCGTGACGCCGGTGACGCCGACCATGGGCACTGTGACCAGGCGGGGCAGGCTATAGCTCGGGTTGAGCTGGCCTGCGACATAGGACGCGACGCGCCCCCACGGCACGGCCAGGGTATCGCCGTCCTTGAGCGTATCGGCCAGCCATTGGGCCGCGGCCTGGCAGGCGGCCAGCAGCACGCTCTCCTTGTCCGCGCTGCCGTCCACGCTCATGACGTCTTCGCGACCGGGGATGACGATGGCATCTTGCAGCGGGAACTCCGAGCGCAGGCGGCGCTCCAGGCCCCGCAACTCCTGGAGCGCCACCGGGGGCGTGACCAGGATGTGGACCATGCCCCGCAGCCGCGCCTCCTTCAGGCGCCGGCTGACAAAGCTGCGCTCCAGCCGCAGTTCATCAGCCACCTGCTGGGTGGACTTGCCCTCCGTGTAGTACTTCACGGCGATGTGAAAGGTCAGGGCGTCGTCTTCGGCGCGGGTGCGCGAGCGGGCCGGCCCATGCCCTGGCTGGCCGGTCGGCGCGGCCAGATTGCCGGCGGCCGCGTCAGGAGCGATGGTCACGTCTGGCTTCCCCCTTGGTGATGGCGCAGCGGTGTGCCATGCGGGAGTTAGGCGCTGATTGTGGCACACCTGTGCGAGTATGCACGAATAGAACGTGCGACGTGCGCTGGCGGTGACTGGTCCATCATGCGTGCATCAAGAGGCAAGGCGCAGCGGCCGGTGCTGTTGCCAAACGGGCTCGAGCCGCCTAGTCTGTGAGGGAAAGGCGGCGCAGCGCGGCGCCGCCGTTTCATTCTCGGCAGAGGAGGAGTATGCAGTGCGGCTGACGCTATCCATCTTCAAAGCGGACATCGGCTCCCCTGGCGGCCACACGCGGCCGGCCCGAGCGGTGCGGGCCCGCGTCCAGGAGGTGGTGGACGAGGCGGTCCGGCGGGGTCTGCTGATCGACGCCCTGGTGACGTACACCGGAGACGACATCGCCATCACCTGCAGCCACACCCGTGGGGCCAATGCGCCGGAGGTGCACCAGCTCGCCTGGGACGCCTTTAAGGCCGGCACCGCCGTCGCCCAGCAGCGGGGGGACTACGCCGCGGGCCAGGATCTGCTGGTGGATGCCCCCAGCGGCAACATCCGCGGTGCCGGCCCCGCCGTAGCGGAGCTTGAGTTCGACCATGACCCGGTCAAGACGAACAAGGTCCGCCCCGCCGAGAGCGTGATGTTCCTGTACGCCGATAAGTGCGGGCCCGGGGCCTATAACCTGCCCCTGTTTCTGGCCCTGGCTGACCCCATGTACTGCGGGGGGCTGCTGCTCAAGCCGGAGATGAGCAAGGGCTTCACCTTCCGGCTGATGGACATGGAGCACACGGACGGGGACCGGCTGATCGACCTGCACGCCCCCGAGGACTACTACCGGATCGTGGCCCTGCTGCGCGATGAGACTAGGTTCGCCATCGATAGCGTGTGGTCGCGGGCTTATCCAGACCAGCAGATGGTGGCGGCCAGCACCAGCCGGCTGCACAACATCGCCGGCAAGTACGTGGGCAAGGATGATCCGGTCGCCATCGTACGCAATCAGGGGATCTTCGCCGCTCCAGAAGAGCTGCTGCTGCCCTGGGCGGTCTGCCCCTTCGTCACGGGGGACGCCCGCGGCAGCCACGTGATGCCAATCACGCCCATGCCGATCAACAGCGAGGTGCGCTTCGTCTACTGCCAGCCCATCGTCTCCGCCATCGGCTGCTCGGTGGATGCCCAGGGGCGCTTCTCCAGCGAGGTGACGGACTTCTTTGCCGACCCGCTGTGGGAGGAGGTCCGACGCCAGGCGGTGGAAAAGGGGCTGGCCATGCGTAAGCAGGGCTGGTTCGGGGCCGCAATGGCCCACAATGCGGAGCTGGCGTATACCGGGCTGGTGGAGATCCAGCAGGAGCTGGAGAGCCGCTTCGTCATCCGCGCCGGCGCCCCGGCCGCCGCGCCCACCGGCCCGACCATGATTACGGCCGACGTCGGTGGCGCCAGCGCGCCCCGCACCAACGGCCGCAGCCGGCGCCCGGCCGGAGCGCGCGGCTGACGGCGCCCGCCTCGCCCAGGCCACGCTCTGACCCGCGCACGGCAACCTGTCCGCCCCAGGTCACCAGATGAAGGCGGCCGCCGCGCCTGGGCCACGCCCTGATCCAGGCGTTGCCAGGCATCCCCCAACGGTGCGCGGCGGCCGCCAGCCGTATTCATCAGGGCCGGCGAGCAAGTTCCCGCTCCCTGTGGGAGAGGGTCAGGGATGCCGATACCAGCATTGGTCAGCCAGCCGATCTCCCTCTCCCTGGGGGAGCGGGCCAGGGTGAGGCCTCCTTACTTGGAAGCGTTCCCGCTCCCTGTGGGAGAGGCCCAGGGTGGGGGCTCCACACGTGAAGGATCCCGGCTACCCGCCTCGCGCCGTGACATTTCTTCCGGGAGAGCGCGAGGGGGGCGCTCCCGAAGCAGCCGGGCTCGCTACGGGAGCAGCGGTGGGGGAGCCCTGGCGGGCGATGGTGACCACCGGCTCCCAGCGGGCGGGGAACTGCTCGGCCCGCTCGATGACGCCCTGCACGATGCGGGCGCGCAGCCGATCGCGCACGGGCGCCAGCGACGGCTCGTCGATCAGGTTGTAGAGCTCACCCGGGTCTTCCTGGAGGTCGTAGAGCGCGCTGCGCGCCCCGGCGCGGTGGATCAGCTTATACCGCCCCTCGCGGATGGCCCACTGGCCGCGGGGCACTCCCGGCCGGCCTGGGTCCTCTACCGCCGCGGTGTACTGCTCAGAGAGGGTGGCGTCCCGCCAGCCGATCGCCTCCGGCGCCTTGCCCTCCAGCAGCGGGCGCAGGCTCCGTCCGGGCAGATAGGGCGCCGGCTGCAGCCCAGCCGCCTCCAGCCAGGTAGGCATCAGGTCCACCAGCTCCACTGGCGCGTGGCAGACCAGTCCCGCGCGGCTCACGCCTGGCCAGTGCACGATCAGCGGGACGCGCATCGCGCTGTCGTACAGGCAGTACTTGGTGTGGGCGCCGCCCCGCTCCCCGAGCATCTCGCCGTGGTCGCTGAGCAGGACGACCACGGTATGGTCCGCATAGCCCAGCTCCTCCAGGGTAGCCAGTACCCGGCCCAGGCAGTCGTCGACGTAGGTCACGTTGGTCAGGTAACGGGAGATGGAGAGGCGTAGCTCGCGCTCGTCCATCTGCCCCCAGCCTCGCTGCACGATCTGGCGTCGGACATGCGGGTCGTCCTCATGGAAGCCAGCGGGGACCGCCGGAGGCAGCGGTACATCGCGGGGGTCATACAGGCCGTCGTAGTCGGCGGGGATGACGTTGGGAGGGTGGGGCCGGTCCAGGCTGACCAGCAGGCAGAAGGGCTGGTCGGGCCGCTCCCGATGGTGGCGGTGGAGATAGTCCACGGCCTGGCCGGCCAGCCAGGCCTCCGGCAGCTCGGCGGCTGGCAGGGGCGAGACGTCACCGACGTACCCTTCGCGGCTCTCGCCGCCCACACCGAAGCGCGCCGCGTAATCGGCGCGCAGGCGCTGCTCGCGCGTCTGCACCGCACCGGCCATGGAGACGTCGACGGGGCCATCGGTGTTGCCGCCGCGGCCGGCGCGGAAGTCGAAGCCCCGCTTGTCCGGCACGTGCTCGTCCGGCGCCAGACGGCTCTTCCAGTGCATCTTGCCGATGGCCGCGCTGTGGTAGCCCGCCTCCTTGAGGCGCATGGGGAGGGTGGGCACGGGCGGATCGTACGGCCAGTAGTGGGCGTTGCTGAGGATGCCGATCTGGTGGGGGTACATGCCGGTGATGAAGGAATGCCGGCAGGGCACGCAGACCGGCAGGTTGGCCACCGCCTGAGGGAACCGCACGCCGGTGGCGGCCAGCCGGTCCAGGTGCGGGGTGCGGACCAGCGGTCGCCCGCCAGGCCCGTTCATCAGCCAGGTGCGCTGCCAGGGTGCCAGCCCGTCGGCGGCGCAGCCCAGGGCATCCCAGCGATGCTGGTCACCCATCAAGATCAGGATGTTCAGCGGTCTCTGGCCGGACATGAGCGCTCTGCTTCCCTCCTCCGGAGTAAGTGTGCCGGCCGGTTATAGCACCCCGCAGCGCGGCCGGACGCCCAGCGCGGTAGCGTCCAAATGACCCTCAATCGGCCTCAATGCGCCACGGATTAGCCGTGCAATGGGAGCCGGACCTCAGCGCCGGTCTCGTGGGAGCGGCGCAGGGCGGCGATCAGCTCCATGGAGCGGCGGCCCTCCTCGCCGGTTACGAGCGGGTCGCGGCCTTCGCGGATGGCGTCCAGAAAATCCTGGAGTTGCCACTTGTGGCAGATCGGAAATGGTCGGAAGTGGTGCTCAGCAGCGGCCCGCTCGCGCTCGTACACTGCCCGCATCTCCTCCTCTTCGCCGGCGATCGTCCACACGTCGTTCACGCCCATGCGCCCCTCGGGGTGCTCCAGCACGCTGACGGTAAAGCCCCTATCTCCACTCACCGTGATCCGTGACCCCAGGGTCGGCTCGATTGAGATGGAGACGGAAAGGACGCCGAGCGCGCCGTTGCTCCAGCGCAGGGCAGCCACGGCGTTGTCCTCGCATTCGATGTAGGGGTGGGTCAGATTTGCCCAGCGGCCGTAGACGCTCTCTAACCGGCCAGCGGGGGCCATTAGCCACAGGAACATGTCGATGGCATGCACCGCCTGGTTCACCAGCACGGCGCCGTTCTCGCCCGCCCAGGTGCCTCGCCAGGGCGCGCTTCGGTAGTAGGGCTCGCCGCGGTACCACTTGAGGATGCAGTCGCCCAGGATGAGGCGCCCCAGCTTGCCGTCGTCGATGGCCTTGCGGGCCCGCTGGGCCGCCGGCCAGAAGCGACGCATGAAGATGACGCCAAAGCGGACGCCGGCGCGACGCGTGGCCTCGATGGCGCGGTCGGCGTCGGCAAGATCCATCGCCATCGGCTTCTCGACGATGACGTGCTTGCGGCGCTCGGCGGCCAGTAAGGCGGCCGGCGTGTGGAACGGCGGATTGGTACAGACGGTGATCGCCTCCACGTCCGGCTGGTCGAGCAAGGGGCGCGCGTCGTCGTACCAGCGGGGGATCCCGAAATCGCGCGCCAGGGCCTGCGCCTTCTCGGGTACGATGTCGGCGCATCCCACGACGGTGCACGCTCCCTCTTCCTCTAGCGCCTTGAGCGCGGTGGCGTGCATCCGTGCGATACCGCCGCAGCCGACGATCCCGATGCCAATGCGTCTGGTGCTGGTCTCCATGCCTCGCCGTAGCCTCCTGATGTTGCTCCCTGCCCCAGAGTAGTGCGCGCCGAAGTGTAGCGAGGAGCGCGGTGGGGCCGGCAGCGGCAGGTCGATGCGTGCGGCGCCGCGCCGACTCGCTGCGCACTGGAGCTGCCGTCAGCTGACCTTCGGCTCCACGATCAGACCGGCAGGGGAACCGGCGGACGGCGGAGATCCGGGCGGTCGATCGTGGGCAAGGCATCTCGGATCCGGCAGGGCAGGCGGCGAGAGCGTACGCGGGCCCGCGACCTCACGCGTGCTCCTTACGCTGCCGGACGTATCACGCTGCTAAGCGTGGGCGGCTGGTCGTGTTACGCCCTTCCCACACCGGCCATCTCCAGCAGCGGGTGCGCCTGAACGTCCAGCGGCAGGTCGATGCGCGCGCGGCGCCGCGCCGACTCGAAGATGGCCATCAGGATCTCGTGGCCGGCGCGTGCCGAGCGCCCATCCAGCGGATGGGGCGCCGAGGGGCCGTCCTGACGGATGCGCTCCAGCAGCAGGCTAATCTCGCGCGCAAAGGGGTTCACTTCGGGCAGCTCAGGCACCAGCCACCCTGCCTCGCCCCGCACGCGCGCCCGCAGGGGCGGCTCGTTCTCCGCCAGGGGCCGGTCGCCGCTAATCTGGATCAGGCCCTCAGTGCCGTAGACCTGCATCCGCTGGTAGCCGGCGCGGGCGCAGATGCCGGTCTCAATCGTCCCGCGCACCCCGCCGGCAAAGTGGACCATGGCCACCGCGCCCGTCTCCACCGGATGGCCGTACCGCGTACGGGTCGTCTCCCACTCCTGGAAGCCGAAGCTGTCGGGACCGGTCTTCACGTTCCGGCGCTCACGGAGGTCGATGTTGCCGATCACCCATTCTGCCGGCGCGTCGCCGACCAGAAACCGGAGCAGGTCGACGCCGTGCGTGCCGTCGGTGAGCAGGTCCCCGCCGCCGATGGCCGTGACCTGGACGAGGTCGCCGATGGCGCCGGACTCAATCAGCTCGCGGGCACGCGTGTAACGCGGCAGGAGCCGGCGCTGGTGCCCGATGATCAGGACCGCACCTGCCTGCTCAGCGGCAGCCAGCATGCGGTCGCAGCCGGCCAGGTCCACCGCCATCGGCTTCTCGCACAGGATGCCCTTGGCCCCGGCGGCCGCGGCCGCCGCCACCATCTCCGCGTGCAGCGGGGGCCAGGTGCAGATGGAGACAACGTCCGGCCGTTCCCGCTCCAGTAGCTCGCGGTAGTCGGCATACGTCCGCTCGACGCCGGCCTCGGCGGCAAAGCGCTGCCGCGCGTCGTCGCTGGGATCAGCCCCGGCGACGACGCGCACCTGTCCCGCATTCTCCGGGGCCTGGTAGCCACGCAGGTGCGCGTAGGCGATCTTGCCGAGACCAATTACCACCGCATGATAGGGTACGCTCATGGCCAACTCCACCACCGGCTGATTGTTGCCACCTGGAGGTTGACGGGATTGTGGCGGATTATCGATAATCGCGTCAACCGCCGGCGAGCAGGACGGAGGAGTAACGGAGGGGTCGCGTGAAAGGCTTACAGATCACCAGCCCTGGCCACTACCAGATCGTGGACGTGCCACGCCCGGAGCCCTACCCAGACGAGGTCGTCGTGGAGGTGAAGGTCTGTAATAGCTGCACGCACTGGGATCTCAGCGTGTGGGACGGCTACGACCTGTTTGGCCGGCCGGGCCATCCCCAGTATCCACTGCCGGTAGGGTTTCCAGGCCATGAGCTCTCGGGGATGGTGGTGGAGCGCGGGGACCAGGTGACGACGGTCCAGGTCGGTGACCGCGTCGCCCTGTGGGGGTCGCCGCCCGGCGTGCGGCCGCTGCGTCGCGAGGGGCGGCTCATGGGCGGCTACGTGCAGTACTTCGTGACCCACGAACGGTCTGTCCTGCCCTTCCCCAGCGGCCCGGACGCCCTTTCCTGGGAAGAGATGGCGATGCTGGAGATGCTCAGCTGCGTCTGCCAGGGAGTGGTCAAGGCCGGCGATCTGACGGGGCAACGGGTGGCCGTCTCCGGCCTGGGGCCCGCCGGCCTGATGATGCTCCAGGCGCTCAAGACGCTGGGGCCGGAGACGCTCACAGCCATCGACGTCCAGCCTGACCGCTGCGAGCTGGCCCTGTCGCTCGGCGCCGACCGCGCCATTCAGCCCGGATCCAAGGAGTGGGCCGGTCTGCGCGAGGACGAGTTCACCATCGCCATCGACTGCTCGGGGGTGCCGGCCGCCATCGAGGGCGATCTGGAGCATACCGCCGGCCGCCTGATCATCTTTAGCGTGCCCGAGGCCGACTTCCGCGTCCCCCAGGCAGCGCGCCGGCGCGGGACGAGTATCGAATACACGCGCACGCCGGCGGGCAGGCCAGGCAAGTACGCCCGCCACCTGCTGGTCAGCCGCCAGGTCAACGTCAAGCCGCTGCTCACGCATGAGCTCCCCATTGAGGACTTCGCCAGGGGGCTCGACCTGCTGCGCCGCCGCCAGGCGCTCAAGGTGTCGTTCACGCTCGGGAGCTAACCGCCCCTGCTCCTCGGAGGGAGCGGGCAAGGGAGAGGGTCAACGGATGAAGAAACGTCCACGGATCATCGATCTGTCCTTTGCAGTCCACCAGGGGATGGTGGTCTATCCCAGCGTGGCCAAGCCGGTCATCGTCGAATTGGAGAACCACGAGCAGATGGCACGTAGCATGGGCACCGACGCCTTCGGGGTCACCCACCTGCCCAATCACTGCCTGATCGTGACCGGCGACCATGTCGGCACCCACCTCGACTCCTGGGGCCACGTCAAGCCGGACGCCCCCCGCGCCGAGGGCATCCCCCTGGACTACTGCTACGGCGACGGCGTGGTGCTGGACCTCACCCACAAGCAGCCGGGGGACGAGATCTGGCCGGACGACCTCCAGGCCGCCCTGGAACGCATCGATTACGCCCTCAAGCCCCTGGACATCGTCCTCCTGCGCACCGACGCGGCCAAGTACCGCGACGAGAAGCGCTATCTCACCGACCACCCGGGCATGACCAAGGAGGCAGTGCACTGGCTGCTGGACCGCGGGATCAAGGTGATGGGCATCGACGCCGTCGGCTTCGATCCGCCGGTTCCGGCCATGTTCGCCCGCCGCAAGTTCTGGGAGGCGCACCGCGTGATGCTGGAGCGTGAGTACTACCATCTGGAGAACCTGTGCAACCTGGACCAGATCCCGCCCCCGTACCACTCCTTCACCGTCAGCGTGCTGCCCATCAAATGGGTGGGGGCCTCGGCGGCCCCCGTGCGGGCGGTGGCTATTGTGAATGAAGAATGAAATAAGGAAGAATGAAGAAAGACAATCTGTGGGTCAGGTAAGAGCACGTTGCGGATCCACGGCCTTCTTCATTCTTCCTTCTTTTTCATTTTTCCTTGTTCCCGGAAGGAGCCATCGACATGCTGGACCCGAAGAAGATCGGCCATACGGGTATCACCTGGCCAACGCAGAGCGTGGAGGAGAAGGTGGCCGACGTCGCGGCAGTCGGCTTCACCGCCTTTGAGACGTTCGGCCACGTCATCGAACAGTATCCGGGCGGCGCGCCGGCTTTCAAGGACCTCATCCAGCGTCACGGGCTGCGGTACGCTGCCTCCTATTGCGCCCGGACCTACATTGATCCGGCAAGAGCGCCCGACGATATCGAGCAGGTACTCAAGTGGGCGCGCCTGAGCAAGGAGGTTGGCGCCGAGACGATCGTGGTGAGCTGCCAGCGCCGCGAGAAGCCGGCCTATTCCCCCGAGGAATATGCCGGGCTGGCGCGCACCTTGAACGAGCTGGGCGCCCGCATTCGCGACCAGTTCGGCCTGCGCACGGCGCTGCACCCCCACACCGGCACGCCGGTGGAGAAGCCAGAGGAGATCGCCATGGTGGTGGAGGCGCTCGATCCGCGCGCCTGCGGCTTTGGCCCCGACACGGGACAGATCGCCCAGGCCGGCGGCGACGCGGTGGCGGTGGTGCGCGCCTACCGCGACCTGGTCACGCACGTGCACGTGAAGGACTACGGCGGGACCCCCGTGCGGCGCCTGCCGGATGGCAGCATTGAGGATCCGACCGGTTATGTCGGCTACGTCCCCGTCGGGACGGGGGTGATCGACTTCGTGAGCATGTTCCGCGCCCTCAAGGAAGCCGGCTTTACCGGCTGGCTGATGGTGGAGCTGGACGGCACGCCCCGCGCGCCCCGCCCGCCGAAGGAAGCCGCCGCCATGAGCTATCGGGGCTTGACCGCGGCCATCGCGGCGGCGAACCAGGCCGGATAGCTCTCCAGGAGACGAAGGCGCCTTCGTCGTTCGTCCTTCGTCTGGCACCGGCCCTCCTTAGGACCGGCGCTCGAGCCTGGGTCCCTGCGGAAATGGCCGGTCTTTCCATCCGTCGCTGGCACCCCAGCGGGGCATGGCCGAGCATTCTTGAGCGGGAGCCCTCGCCGGCCATGAAGGGGAGCCCTCACCCTGGCCGGATCCCATAAGGAGCGGGAGCTCCTGGCTAGCCGTGACGAATCCGCGCGAGCGCAGTGCAGCGCAGCGATCAGCAGGCGCCGCGTCCACGCCACGGGCGGCCTGCCATGCGCGCCGGACGGCAGCTTGCCGCGCCTGCTACGCTGGCAGGCATGAGCGGGTTGAGCGCGGAGGTCTTTACCGCCACGCTGGCCCTGGTGGGCGTAGTGGTGATAGTGGCCGCCTTGCTCTCAGGTCTCGTCGAGCGCAGCGGCCTGCCCCAGGTGGCGGTCTTCCTGGCCATCGGCGCGGCCTTGGGCCCTGCCGGCCTCAACCTGCTGCACGTCGCGCTCGACTCTCCCATCCTGCGGGTGGTGGCCACGCTCAGCCTGGTCCTGGTGCTGTTCACCGATGCGATGACCATCGACCTGGCCTGGGTCAGGCGCCACGCCGCCCTGGCGCTGCGCGTCCTGGGGCCGGGGACGCTGTTCTCGGCGGCCCTGATCGCTCTGGCGGCCTGGTGGCTCCTCGCGCTGCCGCCAGCGGGCGCCGCCATTCTTGGCGCGGCGCTGGCCTCGACCGATCCGGTACTCCTGCGTGGCCTCTTGCGCGCGCGGGGCCTGCCCCCCGGCGCGCGTGAGGCGCTGCGCCTGGAGAGCGGGCTCAACGATGGCGTGCTCCTACCCATCGTCCTGGTGGCCATGGCTTTCCTGAGCCTCGTCCAGGGCGGGCCCCCGAGCGCTGAAGGCGTGCCCGCCGCCGACGCCGGCGCAGCAGGGTGGGCGCGACTGGGCGTCGACCTCTTCTTGCTCGGCCCAGCCGCCGGCGTCGGCGTAGCGCTGCTCTCCGTGGCGGCGCTCGACCTCGTCCGCCGGCAGATCGGCGTCCGGCGCGACTACGAATCGCTCTACTCGCTGGGCGTGGCCCTGGCGGCCTACGCGGCGGCGGAGGCCGTCCACGGCAGCGGCTTCGTCGCCGCCTTCGTCGCCGGCCTGACTATCGCCTATCTGGACGTGGAGCTCTGCGACTGCTTCCTGGAGTACGGCGAGACGACGGCGGAGATGGCCCTGCTCTTCGCCTTCGTGCTCTTTGGCGCCTCGCTCATCTGGAGCGGATTGGCCGTGCTTGACGGCCCGACCCTGGCCTTTGCGGCGGTGGCGCTGCTGGCGCGGCCGGCCGTCCTCTTCGTCTCGCTGCTGGGCAGCAACCTGGACCTGCGCTCGCGCCTGCTCGTGGCCTGGTGCGGCCCGCGGGGCTTGAGCTCATTGCTGCTGGTGCTCCTGCCCGTCTTTGCCGGCTTAAGCGGCGCTGAGCGCCTCTTCGCCGTCTGCAGCCTGGTGGTGCTCTTCTCCGTGGTGCTGCACGGCGGCGTACCGCTGCTGTCGGCGTGGGGGCCGCGCCGGCCGAAGGAGGGCGCCCCCATCGCCGGCGCAGTCGCAGCGGCCGCCGGCACGGAAGACGCGGCGCCCGCGCCTCCGCAGCCGGCCGCCCTGCCGCCGGCCACGAGTGCCGGCCCTGGGAACGGCGCGACCGAGGCCGGCGGGCCACGCGGCGAGCGCGTGGCGCAAGACACAGGCAGGCGGCCGGCCGGCGACGGCCGGATTACCCTCGACGACGTGCAGCGGTTGCAGGCGGCGGGGCAGCCGGTCGTCCTGCTCGACGTGCGCACCGAACGTACCTTTAACCGCGACCCGTTGCTGGCGGCAGGGGCAGTGCGTCTCCCGCCCGACCACTTGGCCCGCCGCGCCGCCGACCTTGGCCTGGACCTTGACGCCTGGCTCATCGCCTACTGCGCCTGACCGGCCGAGGCGACGAGCGCCCGTGTGGCGCGAGAGCTAGAGCGCGCCGGCTGGCCCAAGGCCCGCGCCATGGCCGGCGGCTGGGCGGCCTTGCGCGCGGCCGGCTGGCCGCTCCAAGCCGCACGCCCCGCGGCCACGCGCAACGGCGCTGGCGGGCTTCGGTAGGCTTTCAAGGAAGGTTTGCCGCCAGTGCAGCCGAGAGGAGCTCGTCTCATGACCACCCAGCAGGCCCCCGCCGCCGTCCCCCGCCACACCCTCGATCCCCGCACCAGCCTCGACCACGTCCACCTCACCGTGCGCAACCTCGAGCGGGAGGTCGCCTTCTACCGTGACGTGCTGGGGCTACAGGTGCACGACCGCACCGATGGCGAAGCCGCGCTCGGCGCCGGACAGGTGCTCCTGCGCCTGACCGAGCGGCCCGACGCCCCCCGACCGGCCGGCGTGGCGGGGCTGTACCACTTCTGCATTCTCGTCCCCGAGCGCGTCGACCTGGCGCAGCTCCTGCGGCGCATCGTCGAGACCCGCACGCCCGTCCAGGGACTGGTCGACCACCGGTTCAGCGAGGCGATCTATCTGCCGGACCCCGAGGGCAACGGGATTGAGCTGAACTGGGACCGCCCGCGCGAGCAGTGGCCCGACCCGCAGGCGCTGCTGCGGCTGGGCAATGCGCCGCTGGACGTGCCGGGGCTGGAACGGCTCGTCGAGAACGCGCCGTACCCCTGGCCGGGGCTGCCGGCGGGCTCCAAGATCGGCCACATCCATCTGCACGTGGGCGACCTGGCCGCGGCTGAACGGTTCTACGTCGGAGTGCTGGGCTTCGAGAAGCGGATGGAGATCCCCGGCCAGGCGGTCTTCGTCTCCGCCGGCGGCTATCACCACCACGTGGCGTTCAATCTGTGGGCGGGCAGACGCCTGGCCCCGCCCCCGCCAGATGCCGCCGGCCTGCGCTACTTTGCCATTCGCCTGGCGGACGGCTCAGAGCTGCGGCGCGTCGTGGACCGCGTGCGGGCCGCCGGCATCGCCACCCAGGAGACTGCTGCCGGCGTGCTCGTGCGCGATCCGGCGGGGATCGGCGTCGTGCTGACGGCCGGGTGAAGGGCGCTCCCTGGCGATGGATCCGGCGCCCGCAGGCGCGCCGTCCACCGGCACGGTGAGGCCTCCCGCCACCAGAGCGCTGGCGGCGGTGGCGCCGCCTCCGGCGCCCACAGAGCGGCAGCTGGCCCGAGCCACCGTGCTCGTCGGGACCGGCGCGGTCATGTCCTCCTTGAGCAACAGTTCCTTAAACGTCGCCCTGCCGGAGCTGACGGTCGCCTTCGGCGTGCCGCCGGCCACGATCGCCTGGGTGTCGCTCGCCTACTCCCTGATTACGGCCAGCACGCTGACCATCTTCGGGCGGCTGGCCGACATGCGCGGGCGCAAGGGGCTGTACGCCCTGGGCGTGGGGCTGTTCCTCGCTGGCTCGGCCCTGTGCGGGCTGAGCAGCAGCGTCGCCACGCTGATCGCCTGGCGAGTGGTGCAGGGCACGGGTGGCGCGCTGGTGGCGGCGAACTCGGTCGCTTACCTGGTGGAGCTCTATCCGCCCAACCGGCGCGGCTTCGTCGTGGGCGCCTGGGAGGCGTGCATCGCGGCCGGCCAGGGTCTGGGGCCGGTCATCGGGGGCCTGCTCCGATCCACCTTCGGCTGGCCGGCCATCTTCTTCGCCAACGTGCCCCTCGGGCTGGCGATGCTGGCCATGATCCCGCGCTTCATGATCGAGCCGCCCCGCGCTCGACCGCGCCAGTCGTTCGACTTCCTGGGCGCAGCCCTGTTCGGCACCGGCATCGCCGCCCTGCTGTATGCCCTGACCCAGTCCTACGCCCTGGGCTGGACCTCCGCCGCGGTGGCGAGCAGCCTGGCGGGAGCCATCCTGTGCCTGATCCTGTTTATGGCCACGGAGCAGCGCGCCCCCCAGCCGATGGTCGACCTGCGGATGTTCCGCAGCCTGACGTTCAGCGCGGGGAACCTGGCCAAGGTCTTTGGGTACTTCCCCTTTGCCGCAAACGGCTTCCTGCTGCCCTTCTACCTGGAGCGGGGGCTAGGCCTCCCGCCGGCCGCCATGGGCGCCTTCCTCACGCCCCTGCCGGCTGGCATGCTGGTAGCGTCGCTCATCGCCGGCCCGCTGTCGGACCGCGTGGGCACGCGCCTCCTGGCCCCCGCCGGCCTGGCGATGCAGGCGTTGGCCGCGCTGCTGCTGGCGCAGGCCTCACCGGCGCAGGGTGTGGCGCCAGCGCTGCTGGCCATGCTCCTGGCCGGCGCCGGCATCGGCACGTTCATCGCGCCCAACGACAGCGCCATTCTGAGCGCTACCCCGCCGGACCGGCTGGGCGTGGCGAACGGGATCATGGGCGTGGCGCGCACCATTGGGCTCCTGCTGGGCATCTCCGCCGCCGGCACGCTCCTCTCCGCGCGGCTCCTAGCCAACGGCGACGCCTTTCTGCCCAGCTTTCACGAGACGTACTGGGTCGTGGCGGCCGTTACGTTCGGCGGTATCTGGCTGGCGATCGTTCGAGACCGGAGGCCCGCTCGCGCCACCGTCACCCATACCGTCACCCACCGGCGCGTCCATTGATGCGCCCGCGCGAGCTAGCCCCGCGCCGGCCCCCGCGAGCTGTCACCAGTTAAGCCGGATGCCACGGCACGGAGTTCCCCTCTCCCAGAGGGAGAGGGTGAGGGTGACGGCTCCTCTCGGACCAGTCCCTCTCCCACATAAGGAGAGGGTTAGGTTCCCCTGAAGGAGCCGCGGCCGGTCAGGCGGCCCCTCTCCCACATAGGGAGAGGGTTAGGGTGAGGGGTCCGCCAGGCGGGAACACTGGAAACCCCCAGAGCGAGCCTGCGCCGCGCCGGCAGGCCGTGGCATCCTCACCGTGGAAAGCGAGCGCGACGAGATGGAAACGGCCACGGACGCCACCAACGCCATGAATGCGCCGGATGCAGCGGGCGCCATGGAAGAGTTCACCGGACGCCTGAGCGAAGACTTTCACTTTCACCTGTACTTTTCGGCCGACACGCGCGGGTCGGCGCTGGCCATCCGCGAGCGCCTGAAGCAGGTCATCGACTTCGAATATGACCTCCCGCCGGTACGCGAGACCCCCGTCGGCCCGCATCGCTGGCCGATCTGGAGCCTGTGGGTCGATCGCGCCAACTTCGCCGCCGCCACCCTGTGGATGATGCGTAACCACGGCCAGCACTCTGTACTGGTCCATCCCAACATCGACGATGGCCTGCTCGACCACACCGAGCACGCCATGTGGCTGGGCAAGCCGCAGCCCCTTAACCTGGACGTCTTTCGCGATGAGAACGGCCAGGGGAACGGTTAGCCCGCAGGAAAGTAGTGGCGACGTAGCGAGGAGCGAGTGGCGAGACCCCCGCGCCCACCCATATCTGCCAGAGGCAGGATGGCGGAAGGGAGAGGGAGGTCAGGGCCGGCCGTGAGCGAGCGCGGCAGATGGTGACCGCAAACGACGGAAAGGGACGATACGTGCCGCCGTACCTCCACGTGCGAGCCGACGTCAGGGCAGCGCTGGAGCGGGGCGAGCCGGTGGTGGCGCTGGAAAGCACGCTCATCGCCCATGGTCTGCCCCGGCCGGAGAACCTGCTGCTGGCCCGCGAGGTAGAGGCGATCGTGCGTCGGGAAGGGGCCATACCGGCGACGATCGGCGTCATCGACGGGGCGGCGGTGATCGGTCTGGATGCAGCGCAGCTCGAGCGAATTGCGATCAGTCCGGACATCCCGAAGCTCAGTGCGCGAGACCTGCCGTTGGCGCTGGCGATGGGGCGAGACGGCGCCACCACGGTGGCCGGCACGGCATTCCTGGCGGCCCGCGCAGGGATCAGGGTACTGGCGACCGGTGGGCTAGGGGGCGTGCACCGCGGCGCGCGGGAGAGCTGGGATGAATCGTCCGACCTGGCGACCTTGAGCCGGACCCCGATCACCGTCGTCTGCGCCGGGGTGAAGTCCATCCTGGATGTTGGCGCCACGCTGGAGCGGCTGGAGACCCTGAACGTGGCGGTGGTGGGCTTCCGGACGCGGCGCTTTCCGGGCTTCTATCTGGCCGACAGCGGCTACGCGCTGGACTGGCAGGTGGAGAGCGAAGACGAGGTGGCGGCCATCATGGCGGCGCAGGAGGCGCTGAGATTGGACCAAGGACGAACGACGACAGCCGACCCGTCCGTCATTCGCCCTTGGTCCAACGCCCTGGGTGGAGCGCTAGGAGCGCTGGTGGTGGCGAACCCGCTCCCCGTCGATGAGCAGCTAGACCCGGCGCTGCACGATCGCGCGCTGGCGGAGGGACTGGCCGAGGTGGAGCGCCGCGGCATCCGCGGCAAGGCCGTCACCCCGTTCCTGCTCGACCACTTCCGCGCGGCGACGGGCGGGGAGAGCGTGCGCGTCAACCAGCAGATCATCCGGCACAACGCGCGCCTGGCGGCGCGGATCGCCTGCGCCTGGTCACGCCGCCTCCAGTCTGCGGGCCCCCACCCGCGCAGAGGTGGATAGCCTGTCACGCTCACGCGAGACGGGCCGGCCAACGATGTCATCGCCCGCGCAGACGTGGATAGCCTGGAAGATCCACGGCCGGCGGGGAGCTTCCCTCTCCCTGTGGGACAGCGCCAGACGCACGTCAGCCTCGCCACTGAAGGGGCGAGAGACCCATCTCCCTGTGACAGAGCGTCAAGGTGAGGGCGCCACCACTCAACCGGGCCAGGCGGCGGGCGTACGCAAACGGTCCGGCTGGTGCCAGTCCATGACCACCGCCCCCTCTCCGTGTCGAAGAGGGGGGTCAGGGGCCAAGCCGCACGGTGGGCGGCGTGGGGCAGGGGGTGCGGCGCGGCCCCGCCCGAAGGGCGGTGAGGTCACTACTCACGGCGCGGCCCCGCCCGAAGGGCGGTGAGGTCTGCGGCGGCCGCTGATCCGCATGTGCTGCGCGCACCCTGCCATGCCGTGGGCGGGTAGACTCCTTCGACCAGGCTAATCGAGCCGGATGAGGATGTCTCGCATCGGGGCGGAGCCGAAGCCACCGTGGCAGCAGGTGCCGGCGGCGGTACGCCAGCGCACTGAAGCCGTGCTGGGCGCGCGGGTGCAGCGCGCCGCGCGGATCTGGGGCGGCTACGCGCCGTCGCCCACCTTTCGCCTGAGGCTGGACGATGGACGGCGCGCCTTCTTCAAGGGAACCAACCCCGATTCCAACGACTTCATGCGCGCGGCCCTGGAGCGCGAGGAGCGCGTCTACCGGCGCATCCCGCACCTGATCTCCCCCTGGGCCCCCGCGTTCTACGGCTCGTTCCGGCAGGATGGCTGGCACGTCCTGCTGCTGGAGGACCTGGGGCCGGCCAACGTGCCGCCGTGGACGGCGGCGCGGGCGCGCCGCGCGATGCGCCTGTTCGCCGCCTTCCACGCATCCAGCCTTGGCCAGTCCCTACCCCGCTGGCTCCCGCGGCGAGCGATGTGGGGGCGGTTCGGCCTGTTCTGGCGAGGGATCGCCGAAGAGCCCGGCCAGCTCGAGGCCGTGGTCGGGCTGGCAGTAGGACGTGAGGCCGACGCGCGCGCCTGGCTGCGGGCCGCGCTGCCGGCGCTGCGCCAGCGGGCGGAGGCCCTGACGCGCGTCCGCTCTCGCCAGGCGTTGCTGCACTTCGATGCGCGCTCGGACAACATTCGTCTCGGCCGCACGGAGCTTCGCCTGTTCGATTGGCCGTTTACCTGCGTGGGGCCGCCCGAGCTTGATGCGACGGCCTTCGCCCAATCGGTGGCCTGCGAGGGAGGCCCGGCCCCCGAGCTTCTGATGCGGTGGTACGCAGAGGCGCTGTCGGCGCGGGACGAGGTCGTGGACGCCAGCGTGGTGGCGATCGCCGGCTTTTTCGCCAATCGCGCGCCTGGCCCGCCCATCCCCGGCCTGCCTCGCGTACGCTCGATCCAGCGGCGCCAGCTCAAGGCCAGCCTGGCCTGGGCCGCGCGGCGCCTGGGACTTCCGGATCCGGCCTGGCTGGAGGCAGTGGCCGATTAGGGGAGCAACCGCCTGGCCTGCCTGAGGGTGACCCGTGGCTCCAGCTTCGCCACCAGGCGCGATCGGCCGAGCCGTTACAGGCGTTACAGCAGGGAGTAGAATGACGGCACGATGAGCGAGATCACTCGACCCATGGGGCTCGGTGGGGCATTCCTGCCGGCGGAGAACGCCGCGCGGCTGAACGTCTTCCGCTACGTAGAAACGGCGGTGATGCGCACGCTGGCCGGCTGGATCGCGCGGGCGCCGGAGCTGGATGTGAAGATCGAGCTGGCGCGCCAGGTGGCCTTCGCCGCCGAGCGCGCGGACGCGCTCTGGAAGCGGGTGGCGCAGCTGCTCTGGCCGGAAGAGCGGGATGTCCTGCTCCATCCGGCGATCGTGCGCCTGCTCCGCGCGATGGACGACGAAGCGACCGGTACAGCCTCGCTCCTGGCCGGACTTGGGCAGGTGGTCCTGCCACGCCTGGTGGAGGGCTACGCGCGCCACGCAGCGGCGACCGACCCGATCACCGACGCCCCGACCGTCCGCCTGCTGGAGCGTTTGAAGCCGGACGCGCTGGCGCTGGCGCAGTGGGCCGTACGGCGGGCAAGCGCGCTGGCGAGCGCTGATCCGAGTGCGGCCGATGGCGTGCGGAACCACGTCCTGCGCCTCCACGCCTGCTGGGCCGACGCCGGCGCCTGGCATGCTCCACCGCCTGAAGGCGCGGGCGTGAGCCTGCACAGAGAGCTGGCGCGCGCGCCGGAAGGCCCGCAGGCCAGGGTAGCGGCGCTGGCGCGGGACGATCACTTCCGCGACCTCAAACCAGATGAGGCGCCGCCGCCGGAGCCGCTGGACACCGCGGCGGGCCGGCTGGCGTACCTGCTGCGCACGCTGAACTTCGAGCTCTTCGCCGCCGAGCTGATGGGACGCAACCTCTACGAATACGGCCATGAGATGCCGTGGCAGTTCACGCTGGACATGGCCCGCCAGTGCTGGGATGAGGCGCGCCATGCCGAGATCATGGTGCAGCGGATCAAGGCGACGGGCGCGCCCTGGCAGCCGGGCGAGCCCGGCTTTCAGCCCTATCCGCTGGATAATGGCCCCTGGCATGACATCTATCCCGGGGGCCTCTTCCAGCGCCTGGTGGCGATGAACCGCGGCATTGAGGCGCTGGCGCTGGACACGCACGTCTACCGCGCGAACACCTTTGAGCAGCTAGGCGACGCGACGGCGGCGCTGACGCACCAGTACATCGTGGCGGACGAGGCCCCGCACGTGGGGTTCGGCACCCGCTGGCTCCGCTACCTGCTCTTCCGGGATCAGGACCGGCGCCAAGCCGACCTGGCGCTGGTTCCGTTCTTCCCCACCATGGGGCAGCGGTTTGCGCCAGAAGCGGACCCGCTGGGCGAGGCGCAACTGGCCGCGTACCAGGAGGCCGAGCAGCAGGCGTGGGCAGCAATCGCCGCCCGCAGGGCAGCGCGGTTGGCCGCCGAGGGGCGGCGCGACCACGGCGCGGGACCGGCGGAGACGGCAGGGCAGCAGGCGCCGCTCGGGCCGTCCGTGCTCGGCGTACGCCGGCGCGATGCCGTGAACCGGCTGGCGCGCCGCCTGGCGGGCTTCACCCCGCGCGAGATCGAGGCGGCGATTGCCGCCGCCGGCGGGGCGGTGCTACAGGAGACGAACCTCTCCCCGTAACCGCGTGCCGTGCTCAGCGTCGAGGGAACGCACTTCACCTGGCGCCACTCCGGTAGCCGCCAGCAAGCACTGGCTGGGAGTGATGGTAGCTCCGGTTGCACCCAACCTTCCCTTCAGCGGCCTCCAAACACGTCCGTGAAAGGCCAGCAGGGGCCAGGCGCTTGACTGGGATATTAACTCATAATCGTCACAGTGACCCGCCGCGAGGGAGAGGGCAGTGGGCAACAAGTCAGCGAGTTTCTGGAGGAGATTGAGGCGAGGTCGCAAGCCGAAGGGCCGGCGGCGCTGGCGGAGCTCGCCGCCTTCGACCAGCGCTACCGCCTGGCGCACGAGCTGATGGTGCGCTGGCGCGAGGCAGGCCTGACCCAGGCCAAGCTTTGAAGCGCTCGGGCGTCGGGCAAGCCGACATCAGCCCCGTCGCGAGCGGGCGCGCCAACCCGACCGTGAGTACGCTGGCTGCGATCGCCCGCGCGCTCGGCTACGGCCTTGCCCTGGTGCCGCTGAAATCCCCTGCGGCCGATGTGGGCCCCAGGCGGATAGCCGGCATGGCGGCGAAGCGGCGGCGCCGCGCGCCTGCCACAGCGTGAGGTGCGGGCGGCGCCAGGCTCCAGGACCCGCCCGTGCATCCGTTCTACGCCGCCAGGAGCCCTGCGGAGGGCCGCCTGATGCCGGGCTGGCGGGCGGGCATCCGTTCTACCCTGCCAGGAACGGCAGGAGCTGCCGGTCGAGGCTCTCCATGGCCGCTTTGACGCTCATCTTGCCGGTATCGGCCGCCACGAGGTGCTCGTCGATGACGGGCGCGATGTCGGCCCACCTGGTGGCCTTGGGCGTGGGACGCCCGTTGATGGCGGCCTGGTAGAAGGCCCTGCGGTTGGCCGGCTTCAGCGGCACCTTCTCGTACTCCGCCTGCAGCGACTTATGGCTGGGGATGAACTCGCCGGTCCGCAGCATCCACTCCCGCTGCCCCGGAGGACCGACCACCAGCAGCCAGAGCTTCCAGGCCAGCTCCAGGTTCCTGGTCTTCTCATAGATCCCGTAGGAGAAGCTGCTCAGGGGATAGACCGTGCCCTTCTTCCCCTTTGGGAAGGGCGCCACGTCCCACTGGAAGGCGCGATCCTGTAGCTCGCGCGTGTTGTTCGACTGCAGGGGCAGGAAGGCGACGCGCCCTTCGCCGAACTTGCCGTTGGAGCCGCCACCGTCAGGCTGGTTCGACGGGGCCTTGACGCCATACCGCGTATTCAGGTCAGTGAACCACTGCACGGCCTCCAGCACGTCGGGATGGCTGAAGTTGGCCTTCGCCGGCTCCTCCTTGGGCGTGAAGGGCTCGCCGCCGTTCATCCAGATCCAGGAGAAGACCTCTGAGCTGCTGGGCAGGATGTGGGTGCCCCAGACCGGCGGGTCGCTCTGGCGCGTCGTCAGACGCTGCGCCAGCTCGAGGTACTGCTTCCAGTCCCAGGAGCCGTCCGGCGCCTTCAGCCCGGCCTTGGTAAACAGGTCGGCGTTGTAGCCGATGGCGCTGCTGCTCAGGCCAATCGGCAGGGCGTAGGTCTTGCCCTTAAAGGAGAGCATGTCCACCGCCGACGTTAGATGGTCCGAGAACTTGAACCCCGGCTCGCGCCGCGCCAGGATACCCAGATCCTTGAGAATACCGAGATTGACGTACTGCCCCAGCACGTCGTGCCGTACGCCGACGAGGTCCAGTGGCTGGTCGGCGGCGAGGAGCGTCATCAGCTTTTCCAGGGTCAGCTTGAGGTTCCCCCCACCGGAGATCTGCTCCACGGTGACGTTGGGGTACTCCTGCTGAAAGAGCTTGGTGATGTTGTTATAGGCCTCGCCACGGACGTTCGTGTTGCTGCTCCAGATCAGCCAGACGAGGCTGGCCTTGGCATCCTTGCTAATGGCGGGAGTGCTCCCCTGGGGCTGGCCGCAGCCCACCGCGGCGGCGACACCGCCCGCCAGCGCGCCGCGGGCCAGGATCGTACGGCGGGTCCACGATCGACTGCTGCTCCTGCTGCTCATGCCTTGCTCCTCCCTCACGGTTATCATCATGATCATCACGCGCCTTCACTGAGACGCCGGCTCACCGCGCCCATGCCCGGCACAGGCCGGCCTCCCGCGGGGGAGGCATCACGCGCCGACGCGCCCGGGCGAGCCGGCCAGGATCTCCCGCACGAGATGGGCGTAGCGGACCTCGGAGTCGTCCTCCGGCGCGTAGCCGATGATACGGCGCGCGTTGGCGATGCTCCAAAAGGCCCGCGTGTTGTTGGAGATGCCGTAGAAGATCTGGAACGGCACCCCGTGCTCGTCCTCGATGTGCGGCGCGTCGACCGACTTCCAGAAGAGCTGCGCGAGGTCCCGCTCGCTGACGTAGGCGCCCAGGTTGCGCTTGAGCGCCTCCGGGCGGCCGGTGAAGTCATAGTGCTCCAGCCCGCGGGGGTGGCCGATGCGGATCTGGACCACGCCCAGCTTACGGCCGAAGGTCCCCTGGGCATAGAGGAAGCCCATGTGCTCGTAGGCCGCCTTGGCCCAGCCGTAGAAGTTCTGGGCCAGCGGCCGCTCGTCCGGCAGGACGACGTCTTTCTTGCGGGCGTGAACGAGCGGCTCGTACCAGTCGGCCGCGTGGTTGGAGCTGGCCATCACCACCCGCTCGAGCCCCTCCTCCAGGGCCAGCTGGTAGACGTGGTAGGCCATGTCCAGGTTGACCCGCTCGTCGAGGTAGCCTCGGGGGCGGCCGGCGGCGCGGTGATACGCCAGGTGGACGACGGCGTGGGCGCCGCGGAAGAGAGGGCGGTGCTGCTCCAGGTCCGGCTGGCGCAGATCATGGACGATGACGTCCTCCACGACGCGCCCGCCCCGTCTCTCCCGCGTGACGTCGACCAGGCGCAGGTCGTAGCGCTCGCGAAAGGCCGGCAGCACCTGCGACGCAACGTACCCCGCGGCGCCGGTGATGACGACAGTCTTCCTCATCACCCCAGATCGCCCTCCAGTACCTTGAGTTTCCCGCGGTCCAGCGACACGCCCAGACCTGGCGCGGGCGCGAGCGCCAGCCTGCCGCCGTCGTAGCGGACGGGCTGGTCCAGCACGTCGTCCACGAGGAGCTGCGGGCCGCGCAGGTCGCACGGCCAGTCCATGATCTTGCACTCGGGGCTGGCGGCGGCGAGGTGGCCGAGGACGAGTGTGCCGATGCCCATCTCCACGTCACTGCCGACGTAGGCGTCCTTGCCGGCGGTAGCGATCATGCCCATCACCTGCTGCGCCTGGCGCAGGCCGCCGTAGGACGGCGCGTAGAGCTTGAAAACATCCACCACGTCCTGCTTGAGGTATTCCAGGACACGGGCCGGCGGCCAGCCGTGCTCCATGAACGGGATCGGCGTCGCGCGCTTTACCTTGCGCATGCCGTCGAGGTCGTCCGCCGGAATTGGCGTCTCGATCGCCGCCGGACGGAAGGGCTCCAGCCGGCGCAGATTGGCGATGGCCTCGTCGACGCTCCAGGCGCCGTTGGCGTCCAGCTTGATGTGCGCCTCCGGCCCGGCGAGTTCGCGGACGAGCATGACGCGGGCCACGTCCAGATCGATGTCGCGGCCGACCTTGAGCTTGAAGGCGCGGAAGCCCTGCGCCACTTTCTCGGCAATCTCCGGCTCCATCTCGCGCGGGTGGCGGATGTAGGCCACCCAGCAGACGGGCAGGTCCGGCCAGAAGCGGCCCCCCAGCAGGTTGTGCAGGGGCTGGCCGGCGGCGCGGGCCATCAGGTCGTGGCAGGCGGCGTCGACGGCGCCGGCCAGCTTGCCCCGCAGCCCGGCTCGCTCCAGCACGGCGGCCAGCCGGGCGGTGTCGTACACGTCGTGGCCACGCAGGAGTGGCCGTAGCAGCGCTTGATAGGCCGGGGCCCGCAAGGGACGCCGGTCCGGCAGCATCGAGCGCGGCGAGATGTCGGAGACCTCGCCCAACCCCACCAGTCCGTTATCCGCCTCCAGTTCCACGGCGTAGTAGTGCGAGACGACAGCCTGGCCGCCACCGCCCGGAGCAGGGCCGCGCGTCCGCGCGTCCGCCAGGCGGCCGCGCCCGATCTCGGTGACGTAGCGCCGCGCCACCCGAATGGGATGCACCCGGACGTCAACAATCTTCACGGCTTCTCCTGCTTACCTTGCTACCGCCCTGGCGGCGGGTACTGCGCCAGCAGGGCGTTCACCTCACGCTCGATGGCCGCCACGGCCTCGCGCGCCGACTCCTTCTGCGCCAGCACGTTGTTCCGATGCGTGTTCACGATCGCCGTCATCTCGTCGAACGGCACCACCAGCGGCTGGAGCTTGGCGCCCTTCAGGGCGTCGATCCACTTCTGCTTGGTGAAGGGTGACGCCCCCTTGAGGAAGATCCCTTCCGCCACCGGCCGGTAGGCCGGGACCAGACGGCCGCCGGCTTGCTCGATGACGGCCTGGCCATCAGTGCCCAGATAAGCAAGGAAGTCGAGCGCGGCCTCGATCTGCTTGCTCTCCTTCCAGATGATGTAGCCATCGGAGTAGAAGCGGTGGTGGCGTCCGGCGGGGCCGCTGGGATAGAGCACGATATCGAACTCAAAGCCGAGCTGATTGGGCCAGGCAGGAAGGACGTGTGGCCCGCCATTTTCGGTCAGGCCGGTCAGCCCTGCGTTCCACATGCTCACGCCGCCGGGTGGGCGGTCGTAGGGCGCCGGCCGCGGCATGACGCGGTACGACCAGGCCAGGTCGTAGAGCCACTGCAGGCCAGCCGCGCCCTCCGCGGTGTTCACGATGCACCGCGTCTTGTCTCTGTTGAGGAACTCGGCGCCAAAGGCCCAGAAGTAGCTCCAGGCTTGCCAGCCGTCGATGCCCCATCGCTCAAGGTTGCCGTCCGGACCAACCTTCGCCACGTCCTTGAGCAGGCGCACGAGGTCTTCGTGCGTCCATCTGGTGTCGAAGTCCGGCTGGAGCGCGACGCCGGCGTTTCGAAACAGCGTCCTATTGATCCCAGCGACGCCGGTGCCCCATCCCTGCGGGGCGCCAAAGAGCTTGCCGCCAACCTGCCACTCCTGGGCCGCCAGATCGAACCACTCCGCCGTACGCACGCGCCGGCGCGCGAGGCCGCCGGTCACGTCGGCCAGCCAGCCACGGGCGTGCCAGGGGAGGAGGTTGCGCGAGGTGGTAAAGGCCAGATCCGGCGCCGCCCCGCCGGCAAAGGCGACGGGCAGCTTGGTGTAGTAGTCCGGCTCATTGATCCAGAGCTCCACCTTTACGCGCTGCTGCTTCTGGCCGAATGCCTGCGCCACGGCCTCGTACAGGGGGCGCGTGTCGGCCGTCCCGCGTGTGCCGAACTGGACCGTCACCGGCTCGCTGCCGGCCGGCTTCGCCCCACCTGCCTCCCCGCCGAATGGCCGGCAGGCGGCCGCCGGCAGCGCTCCCACAGCGCCAAGCAGCACGGCACGCCGGGTCACGCGTCTCACTCGATTGCCAGTCCTATGCCACGCCATCTCAGACCCCCAGTCTCCAGTCTACAAGCGCGACTTCCCGATCGCCGATCCCCCGTCTCCAGCGCCAGACCTCACACTCGGGTAGCCGGCAGGCGTTACCAGTCCTGTACCGCGCCGTCGGGGCGCCGCCAGCGGGGCCTGGGGCCGGTGCGCAGCGGCTCCAGCCCCGCCAAGGCTGCCTCGTTCACCTCCAGCCCCAGGCCGGGCTCGCCGGTGGGGACGAGGTGGCCCTGCTCCAGGGTGAAGCCGCCGTCGATCAGGCCGGGGAGGGGCCGGCTGGCGCCGGAATACTCCTGGATGGCGCAGTTGGGGATGGCCAGGTCCACGTGCAGCGAGGCGGTGTCCCCCACCATGCCATTGGTGCAGTGGAGGGCCGTCTCCACGTAGTAGGCCTCCGCCCAGTTGGCGATCTTGCGCGTCTCGGTGATGCCGCCAACGTGGCAGAGGTCGATCCGCAGGTAGTCCACCAGGTTCTCCGCGATCAGCTCGCGGAAGACCCACTTGCCGCACAGCTGCTCGCCCGTGGCCAGGCGCGCCCTGGTCTTGGCGCGCACCAGGCGGAAGACCTCCGGGTTCTCCGAGCGAATAGGGTCCTCGACGAAGAAGAGACGCAACGGCTCGACCAGGTGGCAGAACTCAATCGCCTCGATCGGCGAGAGCCGCGTGTGCACGTCGACGCAGAGGTCGATCTGGGGCCCGACGTACTCGCGCAGGCGGGTGAGACGCTCCACGCCGTCCTCGATGGCCCGTTTGGGATCGAAGATGCCACTGTCGCGGGCGATGGCGTCGCCGACGCTGGTGCGAATGGCCGTGATCCCCTCCTCCAGAAAGCGATCGATCTGGCGCCGTCCCTGGTCGGTCTCGACGCTGCCCCCGTGGCGGTAGATGCGCACCCGCTGGCGGGCCCTGCCGCCGAGCAGGTTGTAGACGGGGGTACCGAGGGCACGGCCCTTGAGGTCCCACAGGGCCACGTCAATGCCCGAGATGGCGGTCATGATCACCGGCCCGCCGCGCCAGAAAGAGCCACGGAAGAGGTCCTGCCAGATGTGCTCCGTATCGAAGGGATCGCGCCCGATCAGCCACTCGCGGAAGCTGCGCGCGCACTCGACCGTTGGCGCCTCCTTGCCGCTGAGGCCCACATCGCCCCAGCCGCTGATGCCCGCGTCGGTCTCCACCTTCACCAGGGTGACGTTGGTGCGGTGCTCCGGCGAATAGCCGGCGAACACCTTGAGGTCCGTTATCTTCATGGTGCTCGTGCTTGCTCCTTCCGGTCGGGCTCACCCGGGCTCGCTCGGGGCCTTTGGTCGCGCGGCGGCCCGGCCCCATGATGGCACGCGAGCGCATTCCCGTCAACGGAGGATGAGCATGCCGTCACTTCGGGCGCACATGGTGTTCATGGTCGAGCTGCGCGAGGTGCTGGTCGCGCCCATGCCCCAGCTTGCGGCCGCCGTGGATGCCCACTGGCCGGCCGCACTGCTCGGCAGCGTCGGCCCTGACGCCTGGTACTTCAGCGGCCAGACCCGGCCAGAGACGCACGGACTGGATACAGAGGCGCCGTCTACCTGGCCGGGGGCGATCGAGCGCTGGCTGGCGGCGCATCCAGAGTGCCGGCCGGGGCGCTCGCTCCAGCCCGAGACGGCCGCCTTCCTTGCCGGCTACCTCTCGCACCTGGGGCTAGATACCTGGGAGCAGTACCAGCATGACGACTTCCCGAGGGAGGCGCGGGCCAGGCTCCCTGCAGCGTGGTTCCCGCCGGCAGTCGCCGCGCGGCAGCGCCGGCAGGCAAGCCTGCGCGCGCTCGGGGAGGCGCCGTTTCACCCCGACCTGCTGGTCACCCCGGAGCAGCTCCAGGCGGCGCCGGTCCCACCCGGATTTGACGCTGCGGCGACGCGGCGCATCGCCGCGGGGATCGCCCCGGCCCTGCCCCTGACCGATCCGTGGGCCATCAGCCGGATCAGCCCGTTACGCGCTATGCCCGACACGCCGGACGAGCGACGGCGATGGGAGGCGCAGCGGGCCGCCCTTCCGCCGGCCACGGAGCTGGAGCGCGGGGAGCTGCTGCGCGGCGCGCTGGCCTTCACGCTGGCCGCCATTCGCTCCTGGTGGTGAGGGCGCGGGCCGCCGTCATTGCCTCACACGGGGCCTGGGCTGGCCCATTGGCGGCGCGATTGCGCCTGCGTTAGCCTGCGTTGTTCACGAGACGAGCCCTCACCCTGACCCTCTCCCATAGGGAGACGGGGCCCACCTTCACCACCAATCTCAATCTGCGCAACCCTAACCCTCTCCCATAGGGAGACGGGACTGCTCGCTCTCCACGAGCGGCGCCCTCACCCTACCCCTCGCTGGCCGTGAAGAACCCAGGCTAGCCGAAGCGGGACTTCGACTCCTCCATGATGCGCTTGAACTCAGGCAAGGCGGCGGTAATGGCCTGGCGGGCGGATTGCTCGCCGCTATAGACCGGGGCCATCACCTTGTCCACCAGGGCCTGCACCTCCAGGTAGGACGGGCCGTACGGGGGCGGCACGGCGAACTTCACTTCGTCAACCACGACCTGGTGCGTGTGCGGTGGGCGCGCCTTGGTGAAAGCGGGGTGGTTATGCTGGGCCTTGAGTATTGGCTGGCTGGTGCCCCGCTCCATGGCCAGCTCCTGGCCCACGGGTCCGGCCAGATAGCGCATCAGCTGCCAGGCCTGGTCCTTGACCTTGGACGCTGCCCCCAAGATCACCGGCGAGGCCTGCCCCATCGTGACCCGCTTCTTGCCCTTGAACTGGGGCAGCGGCAGCCAGTCCCAGTCGTCCTGCATGTCGCGCCGGTTGTTGGCCGCGTCCCAGGCGCCGGCGGCGTTCATCGCCAGCTTGCCGCTCCGGAAGTCGGTGGCGGGGCCGGGGTAGCCTGGCGGCCGCGAGATCTTGTGCTTGACCCGCAGGTCCGCCAGCCACTGCAAGCCTTCGATGGCGGTAGGATGGTCCAGCTTGAGCACGTGCTCGTCGCCCTGGTAGACGTCGGCCAGTCCCAACTGGCGAGGGATCTGCCACCACATGCGGGCCCACCAGACGTCGAGCCCCCAGCTCTCCACCTGGCCGCCGGAGTCCTTGGTCAGGCGCTTGCCCAGTTCAATCACGTCGTCCCAGGCCAGCGGGGTCGCTGGATCGGGGAACCTGACGCCGGCCTTCTGGAAGACGTTGCGGTTGAAGTAGAGCACCACCATCCCCGGGTCCCAGGGCAGCCCTGCCAGCCGGCCCTTGTACTTGAGGGCCACCAGCCAGTACTCGTCGTACTCCTGCTCCTTGAACTGCTTGTCGCGCTTGGCCAGATCGTCAACGTAGGCGGCTAGCCCGCGGGCGACGTGGCTCTTGAAGTTGGCGACGGTGCCAAAGGCGACGTCCGGCGTCTGCCCGCCAGCGGCCAGCACCTGGTACTTTTCGTCGAAGTTGCCGGCCTCGTGGCTGTACTCGACGGTGATGCCGGGGTTCTCGCGGCTGAAGCGCTGGGACAGCTCCTGAAAGCTCTGCTGGTTGGTCACGCTTCCCCGGCCGAGGAAGGTCACCGTCGCCGGGGCGCGGCTCAGGTCGCCGGCCGATGGGGTCCTGCCCTCGCCAGGACCGCCGCAGGCGGCCGCGAGCACGGCTGCCCCCGCGCCGGAGAGCGCAATGCTCGAGCGGATGGTGGCACGGCGGGTCAGTCGATGTGGAGAGCGGTCATGGGAGGCACAAGGGGCATGGGTCACAGCGTCTCGTGCAGGCATCAAGTGGCTCCGGCCACGGTTGTAACATACACGGCCATCTGCACCGAAGGTGCGGGCGCGCCTCCCCCGGCCGGCGCCACCAGCGATGATGGGAGTGGCTAGATGGCCAGCCGGCGGATGCTAGCATGCGTCTCCGACGTGACTGAGTGACTGACAAACCGGAGAGACAGGTAGCTCGACAGGTCCATCAAGGAGGGATTGAGTGACCCGACGACCACCGAACCTGCTGGTGATCATGCCCGACCAGCTGCGCGCGACTGCGCTGGGGCTCTACGGCAATCAGCTCGTGCGCACGCCCCATCTGGAAGCGCTTGCTGGCAGCGGGGCGCTCTTCCGCCACGCCTTTACGCCCTATCCGGTCTGCGTGCCGGCGCGAGTAGCCTTCTGGACAGGACGGTGGCCCCACCTGACCGGTTCACGGAGCAACAGCGTGTACCTGCAGCCCGGCGAGGTGCACCTGCTGCAGCTACTGCGGGACGCCGGCTACCGGACCGGCCTGATCGGCAAGAACCATTGCTTCACCGAGCCGGACGTGGCCCGCTACTTCGATACCTACTACGCGGTGGGCCACGGCGGGCCGGCCGACGATGGTGGCGACCCCGAGGTGGCGGCGGCGAAGCAGTGGGTGCGCCGGCTGGAGGCCGACGCCGGCGGACAGGTGCGCCGGATGGGGGGCGGGAACGGCGCCGCCTACGCCGCCGGCATCAGCCCCTTCCCCGTGGAGAAGCACGGCACCTGGCTCATTGGCGAGCAGGCGGAGGCCTTCCTGCGGGCCAGCCGCGACCGGCCCTTCTGCGCCTGGGTCTCGATCCCCGATCCGCACACGCCCTACCAGGTCTCCGAACCGTACGCCTCCCGCTACCCGCCTGGCGCCATCGAGCTGCCGCCACATGAACCGCCGGGCTACGCGGGCAAGCCGGACCGCGTGCGGCTGTTCGCTGAGCTGCTGGGCGCCCCCGAGGTGACGGACGACCACCTGCGCTTCGTGCTCTCCATCTACTACGGCATGATCGCCGTCATCGACGAGGTGGTGGGGCGCCTGATGGCCACGCTGGATAGACTGGGCCTGCGTGAAGACACCATCGTCGTCTTCACCAGCGACCACGGCGACTATATGACCGAGCACCGCCTGGTCCGCAAGGGCGCCTCGCTCTACGACTCGCTGGTGCGCGTGCCCTTGATCATCTCCTATCCCCGGTCGGTCGCGGCGGGGACCGTCGTGGACGATCTGGTGAGCGTGCTGGACGTGTTCCCCACGCTGACCCGCTTCATGGACCTGCCCCTGCCGGCCGGGCGAAGCGGGCAGGCCCTACCCCAGATTGCCGGCGGGCCGCCCCGCGAGGTGGTCTTTGCCGAGTCGGGGATCGAGGGGGCGCTCACCACGCGGGAAGCCGTCAGGCGCCGCCTGGCTGAACTGGAGGCGGCCGGACTGCGCCGGCCCCTGCCCTGGCAGCTCATCGCCAACGGCAAGCTGAAGATGGCGCGCACGCGGGAGTGGAAGTACGTCTACGCGCCGGGCGGGGAGGACGAGCTCTACCACCTGACTGAGGACCCGTACGAGCTGGTAAACCTGGCCGGCCATCCGGACCAGCGGGAGCGGGTGCAGGACTTCCGGCGCCTGCTCCTGGACTGGGCCATCACCAGCGAGGACACCCTCCCCGTGCCGGAGCGCGTCCCCGACCGCGGCGTATGAGGCGTCCTTCACGAGCGGGGCCCTCACCCTGGCCCGGGGGTCCCGGTGCCAGCGCCGGCCCCACATGGCCCGTGGGGTAGGGGCCGGCGCCCCTAAGTACGGATCGAACCGGCCGCTCCCGTGCCAGGCGGTGTCAGTATGGCTCGGCCTATCGGGCCATCGGGCGGATTACCGGACCCGTCTGCTCGCCGGCTGCGCGATGCCCTGCCACGAACCCCTCACCGTCCGGGCCGAACTGGCGCGTTTCAGAGCAGCTCCAGCGCAAGCCACAGCAGACGCGCCCGAATAGCCTGGGCGTTATTCATGCCCAGCTACCGGACCGTTGCCGTCCGCATGGCGTTAGCCCTTCGATCCTTCCGGTCTCCACATCGAGGCGGAAGTGCGCATCCCAATCGTCCCACCGCGGATGAAACAGCCGCACCGCCTGCCGCGTCTCGGGATCGCGAGCGGGGGTCGTAGTGCCCTTGTGCCCATTGCATCACCTGCAGGCCAGCGCCAGGTGATCGAGCGCGTCCGTAGCGCCGCGGGCGCGGGGCACAATGTGATCGATCTCGAGCGGCTGGTTGAAAATGGCCTCCGGTGCCCGACAGTACTCACGCCCATGCCCCGCCCGCGCTGCAACTACCTGGCGGAGCGAGATGCGAGCGAGCGCCTCACCTCCCATGCACCGGCGCCGCTCCGCGCTCGCGTTGCGCCTTGCGCACGAGCACCGCGAGCTCATCCTCACCCAGGTAGCGCTTGCCCGCACGCTGGGCGAGTAGCTGCCCCAGCGCTTTGCAGCGGAGGCGCCCTCGCCGGTCAAACAGGTCTGAGTGCCGCTCGCGCCCAGCACGATCTCACGTTCGGGGATCTCGCCGAGCAGCACGAACCCTCCTGCGAGTGCCTCTGCGAGCAGGCTCTGCCCTGAGCGCAGCCGCAGGACCCGCTCATCGGCCGCATCCCCGCCACCGAACCACGCTCGCCCGTCTTTGAGCCTTGACAGCAAGAGCGCTGGCAGCCGTCGTAGCCACATCAGTTCGCGGAAGAGCGGGACCTCTGACGCTTTGAGGGTGCGGATCGCGGCCGTAATCACAGCCGGCGGGGCGCCCACGGTGGTGGCATGAACCTCGTGGAAGTGATCGACCGGCAGGATCACGTCGAGCAGCGTCGCTTCCGATGGCAGCGGCTGCACCTCCCGCCGCTCATACTGGTCACCGCTTTGCTGGCTCAACATGTCCCAGGACGCGGCGCCCGTCGGTACTCTTGCTGTCCCCACAGCGATTAGTAGCGCACTCAGCTCTGCGAACTACCATCCAGTGACGGCGGGCGCCGACGGCTTACCCCGGCCGGTCGAGCACCTCCTGGCCGGCGCGGCGGGCCGCCTCCACGCCGTCGCGGACGCTCACCTTGCCCGCCCAGACGTTGGCTAGCTCAGCGCTCAGGGCGTTGTTGTAGTCGGTGATCAGGCCATTGTGGGGCAAGTGCAGGGGCGCCGCCTCGTCCATCGCCCGCGCGAAGACCTTGAAGGCCGCGTCGGCCGTGATCTTGGGGTCGTTCCACGTATCGTGGCGGCCGCCCGGGGCGAAGCCGTGGTCGAACCAGCCGAGGCTGACCTCCCTGGAGACGACGTACTTCACCAGCTCGAAGGCCTGGTCGGGGTGCTTGCTCTCGGCGTTCTGCGACGCCGCATCGACGCCCATGAAAAAGCCGCGCCCCTGCGGCCCCTTCGGCCCCAGGAAGACCCGCCACTGCAGCCCCTGCCCCTGCCGGCGCAGCGTGTTGATGATCCCGAAGTTGGTCCACACCAGCGCCACGCGCCCGGCAATGAGGTTCTGCACGTCGGACCCCTCCAGCACCCCCGGCGGCGGGGCAGCGCGGTCGCGATGGATCAGGTCGGCCAGGAACTGCACCCCCTGCGCGCTGGCCGGCTCACCGATGAGCGAGCGCTTACCGTCCTTGTCCAGGGTATTGCCGCCGTGCGCCCGCGCCGCCACGG
>DAOTTI010000288.1:0-10560 GCA_034437795.1 Chloroflexota bacterium
CCTCGCCGGCCAGCGGTTCGAGCCCGCCGGCATCCACTGGGTCGCCCACCGGCTGCTGGTGGCGGTGCAGGCCGGTGTCCCGCCGGACGCCGTGCTGCTGCTGGGGCGGCAGGCGCAGACGGCGCGCCTGCAGGCCATGGGCCTGCTGCAGGATCTCTCCGGCCTCATGCGCCAGGCGCGCCGGCGCTTCGGCGCGCTGCCCCGCGTGACCGAGCAGTGGCACGTCGTGGCCGGCACCTGGTTCGCCGTGCCGTACTACCAACGGCTGGTTGGCCACTGGGTACGGGCGGCGGCCCTGCGGGGCGCCGGCCTCGACCCGGGCCGCGACTTCTTCTGGCAGTGGGACCGCATGCGCGACGCCCTGGGGGCGCTGGCCGCGCCGGAGCAGGGCTACTGGCCGTGGGGCATCGGCACGGCCCCGACGGCCGATACCGACGCCTGGTGCTGGAACGTCATCAACTCGTTCGGCGGCGGGCTGGCCAACCAGCGGGGCGAACGCGTCACCCTGGCGTCACGGGAGACCGTTGCAGCTGTGGAATGGCTGGCGGAGACGGTCCGCGCCCTCACCGCGCGGCAGGCGCTCCCCCCACCGTCGGCCGCCTGGACGGACGCCGAGAAGAACGCCGCCTTTCGAGCCGGCATCACCGGATACACCTTTAGCGATCGGCTGCTGGGCGGGGATACGGACACAGGTGTCTCCCCTCGTCCCGTGGGAGACGGAGCGTCGCCGGGTGTGCCCCGAGCCGGAGACGCGGTTCGTGACCTGGAGGCCGTCTATCTGCGGGCGCCGGAAGGGCCAGTGGCGCGCGTGCCGGCCACCAGCGGGGGCGCCGTCTGGTACGTCCCGCGAGGGGCGCCGGCAGAGATGGTGGAACGCCTGCTGGAGGCGTTGCTGGAGCCACGCGCGCAGCAGGCGATCTGGGCGCCCGGGGGCGCCTTTGCGCTGCCGGCATATGAGGCGGGATGGCAGGATCCCTCCCTGCAGGGCCTGCCTGGCGGGGCCAACGCCCGCCGCTTTCGTGAGGAATTGCGGTCGGGCGCCGCCACCGCCGATGGCAACGCCGGTCCCCCGGCGCCGGCCGCACAGGCTACTGCCGACCTGCGGCTGGCGGCCGGCATGCTGCGCGCCGCCTTGGCCGGGCGCTCCGCCCGCGACGCCGTCGCCGGCGCGGCGCAGCAGGCGGAGCAGCTCTTCCGCGACTTCGGGCTGCCGCGCGCCTGAGCCCACCTACGGCCGCCATTGACGCCTTCTCGCTGCTCCCTGGGCGCGGGCGCGCGCAAACGTTCTCGATGGCGCCCAGCCCTAGCCGCCGTCCCCGCGTCTCCGTGCCTCCGCATCCCCGTGTCCCCGTGTCTCCATGTCGCCGTGTCTCCATGTCGCCGTGTCTCCGCGTCGGGGCGGAGCGGGGCCAGGCCGTGCGGCGGTGGTCGTCATTCCCCCTCTCTCGCGTGCGGGAGAGGGGGCCAGGGGGTGAGAGCTGCCTTCTGCCGGCTGTTCCGTGGGCGCCGAGGGGTTGCAGAGGAACCGCCGGTCGCTCATAATGGCGTTGCGGGGCCAGCCGACGAGTGCGCAATCGAACGCCCAGCGCGACGCGCTCGGTCGGTCCGGCCTTCCCCCAGGGATGCGCCGGCGCATGGCCCGAATAGAACACGCAGTGGAGGGTTAGCGAAGATGAAGCGGGTCACAAGACGGGGGTTTCTCGGTCAGGCTGCGACGGCCGCGGGAGCGCTTTCAGCGGCCACGGCCGGCCTGGCGCCCTCAATGGCGCAGGCGGGCCATCCGGCCCAGGCACGGCTGCAGGGCAAGCTGCAGGTCGTGCAGGTGCTCGACTTCCATCCGGACCACAACGCCTTCCTGAAGAAGACGATCACCGACTACGCGGCCGCCCAGCGCTGGGACCTGGACCTCAGCGACCTGGCAGGCTTCCTCGCTGGCGCGGACATCTATCAGAAGCTGAACGCCCAGAAACAGGCCGGCCAGCCGGTGGACATGATCTTCCACGGCCTCTCGGCGCGCATCCTTAACCTCTTCCAGCTCACGCGGGACGCGACGGCGCTGGTCAACCGCGCCGTGCAGCGCTACGGCCGGCCGTATTCGAGCGCGCGGGCGACCCACGTCATCGACAACAAGTGGATCGGCCTGCCCTTCTACGACCGCGTTGGCGGCTACTGGCTGCGGGCAGACAAGTTCGCCGAGATGGGCTACAGCGTCGAGGCCGGCCACTTCGAGACCTGGGAAGGAGTGCTGGAGGCCTGCAAGGCGGTCTCTCGCCCCGACCAGAACTTCTACGGCTGGGGCATGACCGTCAACCGCTCCGGCGACGGTGAGAGCCTGGTCTGGAACATCATCTGGCAGTGGGGCGGCGCCCTGGCCGATCCCACGGGGCAGATCGTCACCCTCTACTCGCCGGAGACGATCGACGCCATGACCTGGCTCTCCAACATCTACCTCAATCCCGACCTCGCCTATATCCTCCCGCCGGGCGTCAACTCCTGGACCGATCCATCCAACAACGAGGCCTACCTGGCGGGGACTATCGGCTTCACCTCCAACGCCGGCACCGTCTACGCCAAGGCCGTCTTCGACGGCAATCCCGTGGCCGATGTCACCGACCTCATCCAGGTGCCCCTTGGCCCGTACGGCGTGCGCCTGCAAGGCTCCGGCGGCCACTACTTCTACTTCATGGAAGGCTCGCGCAACTTCGACGCCGCGGCCCAGCTGGCGGAATACCTGCTCAGCGATGAGGTCCAGACCGTCCTGTGGCGGACCAGCCCGGGCTACGTCGTGCCGGCATATGAGGACCGCTGGAACAATCCGATCATCGCCGAGAACCGCATCTCCCAGCGGTTCAAGCCGGTTTCCTTCACGGAGCCGCCTTTCCAGGGCGTCGCCTACCGCGGCCCGCTCTCGGAGGCGGCCGACGCCGTCAGCGCCGAGAACGTGGCGACGGACATGATGGGCGAGATCCTGGCCGGCAAGCCGGTGGAGGCCGCCGTGCGGGATGCCCACTTCCGCTGCGTGGCGATCTACCAGTCGTTCGGCTATAAGGGCCGCTAGCCCGTAGCCCCTTGGAAGACCGTCGCTCTGGCCTCGAGCGGGCCGGAGGCAGGCGCCCTGCCGGCCCGCTCGAGCGTCCGGAGTCTCCGGAGAGCCTGGAGCGTGGGAGCAGGGAGTGAGCTCCCCACAGCCACTCCCTGCTCGCTCCGGCCCAACTGCACGACTTCGTCGCCACGGCGGCGCGCCGGGCGTGGAGGTTCATCATGGCAATTCCAGTAGCGCGTCCAGCCGGCCCTGGTCTCCCCGGCATCCCCGGCGTCGCTGCCGCCGCCGCCTGGCGCCGGTCCTGGGGCCACCGCCTGCGCCGGACGTTCGGGAACGATTGGCTCGCCGGCTACGCGTTTGCGGCACCCCTCCTGCTCCTCTTGCTCGGGCTGATCGCATGGCCCTTCCTCCAGGCGCTCTGGATGAGCTTTCACGTCGTGGTCGGGCCCCGCTGGGGCCCGTTCGTCGGCCTGCGGAACTACACCCAGCAGCTGGAGGACCCCATCTTCCGACGGACGTTCTGGCTGACGATCCTCTTCGTGGCCGAGTCCGTGGCCATCAAGTTCGTGCTAGGGCTGATTGCCGCCCTCTGCCTGCACAACATCCCGCGCTTCCGCGGCGTGCTCACCGCCCTGGTGCTGGCCCCCTTCATCGTGCCGGAGGTGGTCACGGCCGCTACCTTCCGCTTCCTGTATAACCCCGTCTTCGGCGGGCTGAACGCCACCGCCATGGCCATCTATAACGCCACTGGCGGAGTGGAGCGGTGGGGCATCTTCAGGGGCTTTCCCTGGACGGGCGACCCCGCCTGGGCCTTGCAGTGCATCGTGGCGGTCAACGTGTGGAAGGGCATCCCCTTCTTCACGCTCCTGGCGCTGGCGGGGCTCAAAGCCATCGACCGCGAGCTGTACGACGCCGCGGCCGTGGACGGCGCCAACGCCTGGCAGCGCTTCCTGCACATCACCCTGCCGGGCCTGCGCTACGTGATCATCGTGGAGACCCTGTTCTCCACCATCTCCACCTTCAACACCTTCGGCATCGTCTGGCTGATCACCGGCGGCGGGCCGGGTGGCGCCACCCGTCTCTACGCCGTGCGGGCGGTGGAGCTGATCGGGAGCCTGCGCTACGGGCACGCGGTGGCGGTGGCCATGCTGATCGCCCCCATCCTGGCCTGCGCCGTGATCGTCCTGGGACGCTACATGCGCGCCGGGCAGCGGGGCTTCGAAGAGAAGGAAGGCGTTCTCTATCTCACCCTGATGTTCCTGCTCTGGCCGGTGAAGATGGCGCTGCGGCTGGTGGTCAAGCTCTTCTGGCTCGTGAACGGGGTCGTGGAGCTGGTCTGCTCCCAGCTGGCGCGGGCCTTCTTCTTCCTCACCGCCCGCGGCAGCGCGCGCCGGAAGCGGCGCTTCAGCCGGCTGGGCATGGGGCTGGTAATCGGCGTGCCCCTCTTCCTGATTACCTTCTTCGAGCTGTTCCCCTTCTACTGGATCGTGATCACCGCCTTCAAGAGCAATCTCCAATTCCAGCAGCGCATGTCGGTCTTCTGGCCCAATCCGTGGACGCTGGAGCACTTCCAGACCCTGCTGTTCAAGACGTCGTTCCTGCTCTGGACGCGCAACACCGTGCTGGTGGCGGCCGCAGCGACGGCCATCAGCCTGATCGTGTCCTCGCTGGGCGCCTACGCCCTGGTGCGGCTGCGCTGGCGCGGGGCCGGCTTTCTTTCTACCGCCATCCTGATCACCTACCTCATGCCCCCCATCATGATGGTGGTGCCCCTGTTCCAGCTGTTCGCGACCCTGCGCATCGCCAACTCGCTGTGGGTGCTGATCGTCGCCTATCCCACGCTGCTGATGCCCTTCGCCTGCTGGCTGCTGATGGGCTACTACCGGAGCATCCCCGAGGAGCTGGAGGAGGCGGCGCTCATCGACGGCTGCAACAAGCTGCAGGGCTTCCTGCGCATCGTGCTCCCGCTCACCCTGCCGGCGCTGGTGGCGGTGGCCATGCTGGCGGTCACCAGCTCCTGGAACGAGTTCCTCTACGCCTTCGTGTTCATCCAGAGTAACGAGGCCACCACGCTGCCCGTCGGTCTGGGCCGCCTGATCTTCGGCGACGTCTTCCCGTGGGGCCAGATGATGGCCGCCTCGGTGCTGATGACCATCCCCGTGATGATCTTCTACTGGCTCTCGCAGCGCTTCCTCGTGGAAGGGCTGACGGCCGGGAGCGTCAAAGGCTAACCGGGCCTATTCAGCGCCAGCGAGAAGTTCCATCTCCCTATGGGAGGGGGCTACGGTGGTGCACTTCATCGCCATCGGTCTGCTGGCCGACTCCCTCTCCCTATGGGAGGGGGCTACGGGCTGGGCAGGAAGGGTTTGTACGCCCGGCGCACTCCCTCTCCCTATGGGGGGGCTACGGTGAGGGCTCCGCTAGGGTGATCTGGCTTGCTTCGCCCCGACGGTTCAGCTCGTGGCGCGCCTGTCGCGCCTATCGGGGCGTAGGGTGCCAAGCGGCCGCATATGGCGCCGGCCCAACCGCTTGCCCGCTCAGGTCATGGCGCGCCTCGGGCGGCGCCAGGCCACGGCCAGGCACAGGGCCGCCAGCAGGAATGCCACCAGCGTGGCCCAGAGGCCCCATTGCGCGCCCCGCACCTCGCCGGGCCCGAGCAGGTCGTTGGGCCGCGGCGCCGTCGCGACCTTAGCGAGCACGTAGCCGGCGCCGGCGGCCCCACCGGTCGAGAGCAGGATCGTCCAAAGCTGGCAGAACAGACGGTCACGCGCCTCGCGCAGGTGCCCCCAGAGCAGCGAGAAGACGGCAATACCAATGGCCGCCAGCGGGACGCCGTAGAGCAACGTCTGAGGCAGTTGGTCGGGACGCTCCTCAATAATGGCGGCCCCGGCGCCAGTGATGCTGGCCCCCGCCTGCGCCGTCTGGATGGCCTGGGCCGTGGCGGCCGCCTGCGTGGCGATGGCGGCCCCCGCCGGCTGGCGCGTGGGCAGCGTGAGGTCTGACTGGTCCGCGCCAGCGCCAGCAGCCGGCGCCCCTGGGGCCACGGTGGGGATGCGCGTGGGGAGGGTGAGGCTACCCGCGCCCGCGCCGCCGGGAGCCGTGCCCGCAACGGGCGTAGGGATGCGCGTGGGCAGCGTCAGGCTCCCCGCCGCGGCCGTCGGCATCCGCGTGGGGAGAGCGAGCCCCCTAGTGCCGGCGAGCCCGCTGCGGGCGCCGGCCTCGCCAGCGCGGCGTCCTGCCTCACCCCGGGCTAGCTCGATGCCGGTGAGCACGCTCTCGCCGCCATTGGGCAGGGACGCGGAGACCCACGGTTGGTAGAAACAGACGAGGGCCACGAGGGCGCAGCACGCGCCGGCGTAACGCGCGAGCTGGCGGCGCTCGAGCCGGACGCGGGTGCGCGGGAAGGCGGGACCTGCCGGGCGTGCTGCCTCTGCCTGCATGGCTACTCCCTCCACTCAGTGATCGGGCCTACCAGTTTCAGCCGGCCGTATCAAGCTGGGTCTCACCTCCTGCGTGGATCGCACTTGCCTCAGCCATTGATTGGCGCCAGCTATCAGGCAGTAGGCTACGCTCCCGACGCGCTAAAGTCAACCGCACGGCAGGGCAAGCGCTAGCGGGTGCGCGTAAGAGGTGCGGATCGCGCCAGGCCGTGGTCGGCGTTCCCCTCCCCGTGTCGGAAAGGGGGCGGCGGGACCAAGCCGCATGGCGAGGTGAGGCAAGGGGCAGGTGGGGCGCGGCCCCGACCGAAGGAGAGTGAGGTCTGCCATGGCGGCCAATCAGGAAGTTCAGCGCACGCCCAGCGACGGCTCCTGCCTGTCACGGCAGTAACGGCTGCCTATAATGGGCCGCGTGGAAGGCACACGGCACGCAGTGCCGGCGGTGCCGGCGAAGCCGGTCGCTGCACTCGCGGAAGCATAGGAGGGTACTCGATGGCCGCGACGGCCGTGCGCGGTGAGGTGCGTTTTAGAGCCGACGACATCTGGGACACGCTGGATGACGGGAACCGCCAAGAGGTCACCGATGGGGAGCTATACGTCTCGCCGCCGCTGACCCTGGAGCACCAGAGTGCCGTCAGCGCCCTTCATGAGCACGTCGCGCCCTGCGTGCGTCGCCACCGCGCCGGAAAGGTGTTCGTGGCGCCTGTGGGGCCGGTGCTCGACGAGCACAACGGCCTCCAGCCAGACCTTGTCTACGTGTCGGCCGAGCGCGCCGGCATTTTCGCCGGAAGAGGGATCGGATGGGTCGCGGATCTGGTAGTCGAGGTGCTCCCCCCAAGACGCGCTCCCGCGAGCTTGGCATCAAGATGCGCCGGAATGCGCCGGCGGGCGTTCCCCACTACTGGATCATCGACCCTCGCGCGAAAACCCTCACATCCTGTCGCCTCACCAGGTCCGGCTACCGGCGCACCGGCGCCTGCGGCCCGGGCGCCGTGTTCCAGCCGGAGCGCTTCCCCGCGCTAGAGATCCCCATCGATGACCTGTGGAGCTAACTCTGGAGCGAACCGCCATGAAGATTACGGATGTCAAGGCATACATGGTCTTTGGGCAAAAGGTGTTCGTGCGCGTCTTCACCGATGAGGGCATTACCGGCCTCGGCGAGTGCAGCCCGATGCACGGGGGCCGGATCGTGGCGCACTTCGTGAACACCGTGCTCCAGCCCATCTGCGTCGGCCAGAACCCGCTGGAGATCGATAAGCTGTGGACGGCGATGTTCTACCGCCCGTACAAGCTGGGCGTGATGGGCGTGCACCTGGAAGCGATCGCCGGGGTGGATATCGCCCTCTGGGACATCCTGGGTAAGGTGACGGGCCTGCCCATCTGCATCTTGCTGGGTGGCTGCTACCGCGAGAAGGTGCGTATGTACGCCAGCCTGGGCGGCGGCTCGCGCCGCACGCCAGCGCAGCAGGCGCGCCTGGTGGAAGAGCACCTCGAGAAGGGCTACACTGCCATCAAGATCCGCATGGACTGGGGCTACCAGGTGGATGTCGACCCCGACAAAGACTGGGCCATGTTCCAGGAGTGCAAGCGCCTGACGGGCGACACGGTGCCGCTCAGCTTCGACGCCAACAACGGCTACTCCCCATCCACGGCGATCATGCAGGGGCGGCGCTTCGAAAGCCTGGGCATCTACCACTTCGAGGAGCCGGTCATGGTGGACGATTATGCCGGCTATGCCCAGGTGGCGCATGCGCTGGACGTGCCCATCTCCGCCGGCGAGCACGAGTACACCCGCTGGCAGTTCCGCGATCTGATCGAGCGGGCGCAGGTCGACATCATCCAGCCGGACATCGTCAAGTGCGGCGGGATCTCTGAGATCCGCAAGATCGCCGCCCTGGGAGAGGCGCACCACAGGCACATCGTGCCCCACCAGACCCAGCCCACCATCGGCACCGCCGCCAACCTGCACTTCATCGCCAGCCTGCGTGATGCGACGCGGCCGCAGGAGTTCACCGGCGTGGACGAGCGCCTCAACGCCCTCTTCAAGGAACCGTTGGAGTTTAAGGACGGCTACATCACCGTGCCGATGAAGCCCGGCCTGGGGCTGGAGCTAGACGAGGCGGCCTTCAAGCGGGCGACGGAGGAGTAGCGCTTGATCACCCATGGTGCGCGTGGCGCGCAGTCCTGGCGCCAGCCTCTGGCCGGGTTCGACCGACGCTGGCCAAGGCTGGTCGAACCCGGGTAAACCCGTCGGACCCGGCCGGCCCCGGCCGGATCTGGCGAGCAACCGACTCAGCCGAACGCAAGGAGGGTACTCATGCCGGCAGGCGTGTTGAACAACGGAGTATCGATCACCTGGTACGGGCACGCGACGGTATTGATCACCAGCCCCAGGGGCAGGCGCATCCTGATTGATCCCTTCGTGCAGAGCAATCCGGCCTGCCCGCGCGAGCTTCACAACGTAGGTAGCCTCGACCTGCTGCTGATCACCCACGCCCACAACGACCATATGGGCGACGTGTACACCGTGGCCAGATCAGGGCGCCCCAGGCACATCGTGGCCATTCATGAGATCGCCACCTACCTCGAGCGCAAGGGGGTCCAGCACACCGTGGGCATGAACCGCGGCGGGACGTACGACGCGGAGGGGATCAAGGTGACGCAGACGCTGGCCGTCCATAGCTCCGCCTTCCAGGACGGCGACAGCTTTGTGACGCTCGGCGAGGCGTCCGGCTTCGTCGTGGAGCTGGAGAACGGGTTCCGCATCTATCATGCGGGCGATACGGACCTGTTTGGCGACATGGCGCTGATCGGCGAGCGCTGGCGGCCGGACCTGGCCTGCCTGCCGATCGGCGGCCATTACACCATGGAGCCGGAAGACGCCGCCCGCGCCGCGCGCTTGCTGCGGGTGAAGCGGGTGGTGCCCATCCACTACGGCACCTGGCCGATCCTGGCCGGCACACCAGAGCGCCTGCGCGCCGCCGGGGCGCCGGATGGGCTGGAGGTGCTGGAGCTGAAGCCTGGAGAGGTGTTGACCTAACCCCCTGGCCCCCTTCCCGGCACGGGAAGGGGGAATGGTAGGGAATGGGAGGGCGCGCCTGATGCGTTCCCCTTCCCACGAGGGAAGGGGCTAGGGGTTAGGTCAGGTCCAGGAAGAGTGTGGGATCCACGGGGTAGGCGCCCATGCGGGCGCCGTAGAGGTTGAGGCCCCCCGCGCGCCCGCTACGGGGCACCTCGAAGCGGATCACCAGCCGCCCGTTGCGCACGCTGTCGAGAATGCGCCGCGTGGTGGCCTCGTCCGCTTCCAGGGTGATCAGGTACCCGTAGGAGGCCGTCTCCCAGTACTCGCTGTTGTGCAGGCTGAGCACTCCCCGCGCGTCGGCCGGGTCGTCGGGCAGGAAGGCCTCCCCCAGCCTGATCCCGTTCGCCCACACCACTACCTCACTGGGCAGCTTGCGCGCCTCCGTCTGCGGGTAATCGGCTCCCGTGAGATGGATGGGGTCCTTCCAGTCAATGCGATGGTTCGCTGTACGGGCGGCGCCCTCGAACCGCAGGCGCAGGCGCCGGCAGGCCCGCAGGTCCAGCTCTTCAGGGAGGGCAATGGTGTAGTCGACCCAGCCGGCGCCAGGCGCCCCGAACTTGCTGCCTCGCGGGCCGACGCGCACATCCGGCCAGCTAGAGGCGATGAAATCGCCGGGCAGGAAGCGGAGCACGTAGCCTCGCTCCGTCTGCTCCATGTCCACCTCGCGCCGCGCGCTATACACGTCCACGTTGACGTAGTTGCGCGCGCGGGTGTGGCCGGTCTCGTCCTCCAGCCACAGGGCCACCGTCACCAGGCAGAGCTCGTCCGGCAGCGGCACCTGGACCTCGCCGGCCGACACGACGCCGTACTGGCGCAGCGCGACGCTCCGCTCGCCCTCGGCCACCTGCCGGCACTCGCCGAACCGATCCACTGCGGTGGCCCGCCAGCGCAGCCGACCCTTGGCCAGCTTGCGCCGGTCCCAGTGGGAGATGAAGACGGGGGCGGTGAAGGTGGCGCCGGGGCGCAGGGTCTGGCAGGGCGGGCAGTCGAAGCCGACG
>DAOTTI010000289.1:0-38296 GCA_034437795.1 Chloroflexota bacterium
CGCTCCGCGGCGGCCGCGGCCGCAGCCGCCGGCTCGTGCTCGGGCAGGGCGTGCGCCGCCGCCACCGTCTCGCCGGCACCCGCGCCACCGCGGAAGACGCCGAAGAAGGTCAGGAAGACCAGCCGCGACATGTAGAAGGCGGTGAGCGCCACCGTCAGCAGGCCGATGCCGAAGAGCGCCAGGTACCACGGCTCGCTCAGCCCTCGCTCGAACGTCCGCGCCAGGATGAGGTCCTTGCTGAAGAACCCTGAGAAGCCGGGGAAGCCGATGATCGCCAGCCAGCCGGCCATGAACGTGAGGCCGGTGACCTTGAGGTAGCGGAACAGCCCTCCCATGCGGCGAATGTCCTGCTCGTCCGCCAGCGCGTGGATCACCGACCCTGCGCCCAGGAAGAGCAGGGCCTTGAAGAAGGCGTGGGTCATGAGGTGGAAGATGCCGGCGGCGAAGGCGCCCGCGCCCGCTCCCAGCATCATGTAGCCGAGCTGGCTTACCGTCGAGTAGGCCAGGACGCGCTTGATGTCGTTCTGGACCAGGCCGATGGTCGCCGCCAGCAGCGCGGTGAGGGCGCCCACCGTCGCCACCACGGCCAGCGCGTCTGGCGCCAGCTCGTACAGGCTGTGGGTGCGGGCCACCATGTACACGCCGGCCGTGACCATCGTCGCCGCGTGGATCAGCGCCGAGACCGGCGTCGGGCCCTCCATCGCGTCCGGCAGCCACACGTAGAGCGGGACCTGAGCCGACTTGCCGGTGGCCCCGACGAAGAGCAGGAGCGGGATGGCCAGGGCCACCGCCGCCTGGGGCGTGATCTCCGCCCCTCCCGCTCCAAAGAGCCAGGCCACGGCGTCGCCGATCGACGCGGCGTGCGTCCCCAGCACGCGGCTCGGGTCGTCCAGCACCCCCCGACTGGCCCCCTCCCCGTAGAACTGGAAGGTCCCGAACGTGCTCCAGATGAGGAACAGGCCAACCAGGAAGCCCCAGTCGCCGATCCGGTTCACGACGAAGGCCTTCTTGCCGGCGGACGCGGCCGACGGACGGGTGAACCAGTAGCCGATCAGCAGGTAGGAGCAGAGACCGACCAGCTCCCAGCCAACGAACATAAACAGGAAGTTGTTGGCCAGGACCAGGATCAGCATCGAGGCCGTGAACAGGTTGAGGTAGGTGAAGAAGCGGGGATAGCCGTCGTCGTGGGCCATGTAGCCCAGCGAGTAGACGTGGATCAGGAAACCGACCCCCGTCACCACCAGCACCATCACGCACGCCAGCGGGTCCAGCAGCAGGCCGGCCTCCGCCAGGACGATAGCGGTCCGGCCCGACTCCCAGGCCATCCAGGGGAAGAGGTGCTGCTGGAAGACGTGGCCGGTGTCGCCAGAGACGTACTCCAGCACCGCCAGCGCGGCGACGATGAACGCCCCCAGTACCGCCAGGCAGGCTACGCCCCCCGAGACCGCCCGCGGCACGCGCCGGCCGAAGAAGAGGTTAAAGAGGCACCCCAGGAGGGGCAGGGCGGGTACCAGCCACAGCAGGTCGAGAATGGTCGTCACCCCCAAGTCGAGTTCGCAGTCGGCTGACGCTCTTCGCCGTCCCAGTGGACGTAGCGATCCGTCTGCTTCTCCCTTGATCCTTTAGCCCTTCAGCCAGCTCACGTCGTCGATGTCGACGCTGTGCCGGCTGCGGAAGATGTCCACGATGATCGCCAGGCCTACCGCCACCTCGGCGGCGGCCACCGCCATCACGAAGAAGACGAAGATCTGCCCGTCGAAGTGGCCGAACTGGCGGGCGAAGGCCACGAAGGAGAGATTGACGGCGTTGAGCATCAGCTCGATGGACATGAAGATGGTCAGCGCATTCTTGCGCATCAGCACCCCCAGCGTGCCGATGGCGAACAGGATGGCGCTCAGCACCACGTAGGCCTCCGTCGCCACCGTGGTCGGGAGCGCCGGCAGTGGAAAGGGTAGCTCAGGCATGGCTTCCGGCTTTCTCTCGCTCTCTCTCTCGCTCGCTACTCCCTGAGCTCGGCGTAGCCTCTGGTCTCCCCCGGCCGCTTCCTGGCCAGCACGGTGGCGCCCAGGATCGCCGCCAGCAGCAGCACGCTGGTCACTTCGAACGGGAAGAGGAAGCGCGTAAACAGGACCGACGCCAGTAGCTGGGTGTGCCCAATCTGGGCGGCGCCGCTGGCGGGCGTGGTCGTGGAGGCGATCGGGGTCGGGGTGGCCACTGCCGTGGCGAAGCCTCCCGCCGCGGCCGCCCCCGCGGGGGGCGCGTAGCTCCGCCCCACGGCCACCGCGATCTCCACGATCAGGATGATGGCCGCCAGCACGCCGAACGGCTTGAGCGCCGCCAGCCGCCGGTCGACCGGCTCGGGGTGCGCCACGTTCAGCAGCATCAGGACGAAGAGCATCAGCACCATGATGGCGCCGGCGTAGACCGCCACCTGCACCACCGCCAGGAAGAATGCTCCCAGCAGCACGTAGAAGACGGCGAAGCAGAAGAACACCAGCACCAGGAACAGCGCGCTGTACATGGCGTTCCGCTGCAGCACCATCATGATGGCCGCGGCCACGCTCACCGCCGCCCCAATCGCGAAGATCAGAAACTCCATCGTTCAATCTCTATAGCGTAATGCATAATACGTAATGCGTAATCTCGACGGTCTTTCACCTTACGCACTGCGCGCACGCCTTCCGCCTTCAACGCTACGCATTATGCTTTACGCTTTACGCTCTTACCCCGGCAGCCACGAGTCTTCCGGCTCCTTCTTCGGCATCGGCGCCAGGAGCTGCTCCTTGGTGTAGATCATCGATTGGCGGGTGTAATCGGCCAGCTCAAAGACCTTCTTGAGCTGGAGCGCCTCCGTCGGGCAGGCCTCCACGCAGAAGCCGCAGAAGATGCAGCGGATCATGTTCACGATCCACACCTTGGCGTACCGCTCGCCGATGGAGACGGGGTTGTCTGGCGGGTTCTCCGCCCCTTCGACGTAGATGGCCTTCGCCGGGCAGGCCAGGGCGCAGAGCTCGCAGCCGACGCACTTCTCCAGGCCGTTTTCGTGGCGCTCCAGCTCGTGCCGGCCCCGATGCCGCGCCGGCAGGTTGGGGCGCTCCTCCGGGTACTGCATCGTCACCGGCTTGGTGAACAGATGGCGCAGGGTCACGCTCAACCCTTTGGCGATCGCCGTCAGGTCGGCAATCGTCTCCGAGACTGGATCGGCCGGCTCGGGCGGCGCCGTAACTTCAACGTATCTGCCAGGCATGGGAATCTCGGTTCAAAGTTCAAGGTTCAAGGTTCAAAGTTCAAAGTTCAAGGTCATGGCACGCCACGTCTCCCACTTTGAACTTTGAACCTTGAACTCATTAGACGAACGGCCAGGCGCCGGTGGGCCAGACCGCCACCACCACGGCGGTAACGATCAGGTTGACCAGCGCCACGGGGAACAGGACCTTCCATCCCAGGTTCATCAGCCGGTCGTACCGCAGCCGCGGCAGGGTCGACCGCAACCAGATGAAGAAGAAGATGAACAGGCCCAGCTTGAGCAGGAAAAAGATCGGGCCGAGGATACCGGCCAGCGGCCCCAGCGCGGGAACGGCCGGCCACCAGCCGCCCAGGAAGAGGACGATGGCCAGGGCCGAGACGTTGATCATGTTCACGTACTCGGCCATGAAGAACATCGACCACTTGAAGCCCGAGTACTCGGTGTGGAAGCCGGCGCCCAGCTCGCCCTCCGCCTCGGGCAGGTCGAAGGGCGCGCGGTTGGTCTCCGCCACGCCGGCGATCAGATAGACCAGGAACGCGATCAGCCCCACGGGGACATAGAGGGCGTAGGGCAGCAGGCTCCGGTTCTGCTGCTCGACGATCTCGTACAGGTTGATCGAGCCCGCCAGGATCACCGCCGTCAACGCGGCCAGCCCCTGGGCCAGCTCGTAGCTGATCATCTGGGCCGAGGCCCGCAGCCCCCCGAGCAGCGAGTACTTGTTGTTGGACGCCCAGCCGGCGAGCACGATGCCGTACACCCCCAGCGAGGCGATGGCGGTGGCGTAGAGATAGCCGACGTTGATGTTGGCGATGTACCAGGTCCACGGCTGCCCGGCGATCATCAGCGACGGGCCGATGGGGATCACGGCGAAGATGATCAGCGCCGGCACCAGCGCCATCATCGGCGCAATGGTGTGGATCCAGACGTTCGCCTGCGACGGCGTCACGTCTTCCTTCAGCGCCAGCTTGATGCCGTCGGCGATCGGCTGTAAAAGGCCGAATGGCCCCACGCGGTTGGGCCCCAGGCGCACCTGGATGCGCCCCATCACCTTGCGCTCGGTCAGCGTCAGGTAGGCGAAGGCCACCAGCAGGGCGTTTACCACCACGAAGGCCTTGATGAAGGCCGTGACCACGGCCAGGACCACGTTCCAGTCGATGGCGCTGAGCAGTGCCGGCATCTCCCCTTAGTCTCCTGCCTCCACCCCGGCCGGAACCGCGGCCGGAGCGGGCGCGGGCACGATCTCCACGCGCGTCCACGGCGTGCCCCAGTCCAGCAGCTCATTGATCCGCGGCCGGCCAATGTTATCGGGCGAGAAGCACACTCCCGCCGCGCAGCGCCCGCTGACGCGGACGGTGCGCTGCAGGCTCCCCCTGGGCGTGCGCAACTCGACCAGCTGGCCGTCCGAAAGGCCCAGGCGGGCGGCGTCGGCGCGGTTCACCTCCACGTACGGCTCCGGCACCATCTGCCACAGCTCGACCGTCGGCCGGACCATGGTCTCGTCGCCGAGCAGCTCGCTGTAGGTGAGCAGGATCAGCCCCTGCTCCGGCGCCGCGCCAGCCTGTTCCGGCGCCTCTGGCGCCGGCATCGGCGCCCAGGCCGGCCCCTCGGGCTCGGGGAGCGCCTCCCGCGCCACGAACCCCTCGGCGGGGATGGCGCCCCCGGCCAGGCCGGCGTAGGCCGGCAGATCGGCCAGCAGGTCGCGGGTGATCTCGGCCGGCGCCCCGTAGCCAAGCGGGACCCCCATCTCGCCCGCGAGGTCGCTCAGGATGCGCCAGTCGGGGCGGACCGCCGCCGCGTCGGCTCGCAGCCCGGCGTGGACCCGCTGGATGCGCCCCTCGGCGTTGGTCAGGGTGCCGTCCTTTTCCGGAATGCCGGTGGCGGCGAAGACGATGTCCGCCTCGCGCGCCGTCTCCGTCGGGAAGAGCTCGTGGACGATCACCAGCTCCGCGTTTTGCAGCGCGCGGCGCGCCTGCGCCGCGTCCGGATGCGTGGTCAGGATGTTCTCTCCCACCAGATAGAGGGCCTTAATCTTGCCCTCGGCGGCCTGGGCGATGATCTCCCCCGCCGGCAGGCCCCCCTCGTCGGGGACCAGCAGGGCGTACTCCGCGCCACGGCCATTGGCCCCCTCGGTGAAGAAGTTGACCGCCTGCCGATGGCCGAGCGCCGTGGCCAGGTTCACCAGGGCCGCCGCAATCCCTGCCGCATCGCCGCGGATGGCCAGTCGGGCGCCGGCGTAGATCAGGGGCTGCCGCGCCCCGGCCAGTGTAGCCGCGGCGGCGCGGAGCGTCTCGGCCGTGACGCCGCACGCCCCTGCGGCCGATTCCACGGTGACGCCGCCCAGCGCCTGGCGCAGGCCGGACAGGTCGCGCGGGCGCGCCAGGGTGCCCGCTGGGGCCGGCCCCACCGCCTCGGGCGCGGCAGCCTCGCCTGTGCTGGACGCGGGCGCGTCCTCCACCAGCGCCGCCAGCAGCCCCTGCAGCAGCGCCATCTCGCTGCCGGGCCGGTAGCGCAGGCGGTGGTAGGCCAGGCGGTCGGCCTCGGTGGCCCGCGGATTGGCCACGATCAGGCGCGCGCCCAGCTTGACCGCCTTACGCAGGCGCAGCCAGAAGACCGGCATCTCCTCGTACACGTCCGTGCCGAGCAGCAGGATGGCCCCCGCCTGCTCCGCGTCGGTGTAGGTGCTGTTGAAGGCGTTCAGCCCGTACGGCGCCAGCGGGTTGGCCGGGGCTACCCGCGCCCCGATGCGGTGGTCGACATTGGGCGTCTCCAACACCTCTCGGGCGAAGCGGGAGAGCGCGTAGCAGTCCTCGTTGGTCAGGTTGCGCCCGCCGATCACGCCGATGGCCTGGGCGCCGTACTGCTCCTTGATCTGGCGCAAGCGCACGGCGGCGCTGCCGACCGCCTCCGGCCAAGACGCGCCCCGCAGGGCGCCGTCCTCACCCCGGATCAGGGGCTGCACCAGGCGCTCCTCGCCGGACGGATAGTGGTGGCCGAACCGCCCCTTGTCGCACAGCCAGATCTCGTTCACCGCCTCGTTCTGGCGCCCGCGCACCCGCGCGATCACGTTGGTGCGGGAGTCCAGGATCAGGTTGCAGCCGACGGGGCAGTGGGCGCACACGCTGTCGGCGTGATCCAGGTCATGGGGGCGCGCCTTGAAACGATAGGTCTCGCTGGTGAGCGCGCCGCAGGGGCAGAGCTCGATGATGTTCCCCTGGAAGCGGGACTGCATCGGCTGGTCGTCGATGGTGCGTAGCTCGGAGCGGTAGCCCCGCTGGAAGAAGTCCAGCTCCGCCTCACCCGGGATCTCAGCCATGAAGCGCGTGCAGCGGTAGCAGACGATGCACCGTTCCTGGTCCAGCACCACCAGGGGCGAGAGCATGGCCCCCTTGCGGGCCAGGCGCTTCTCCTCCCTGAACCGGCTCTCCTTCGGTCCCCAGGCGTGGGAGTTATCTTGGAGGGGGCACTCGCCGCCGGCATCGCACACCGGGCAGTCCAGGGGATGGTTGATGAGCAGGAACTCGATCACCGCCTCACGGGCGGTGAGGGCGGCGGGGCCCATCGTGTTCACCACCATCCCGTTCATGGCCCGCGTGGTGCAGGCCGTCATCGGGGCCGGCGGGCGGGGCTGCTGCCCAGGCGGGGCGGGAAGCTGGATCTCGCACATGCACATGCGGCAGGCGCCGGCCAGCGAGAGCTTGGGGTGGTAGCAGAACACCGGCACGTCGATCCCCGCCATGCGCGCCGCCTCGACCACCAGCGTGCCGGCCGGGACGGTGACCTCCTGGCCGTCGATGGTCAGCGTAACGGTGTTGGGTCGATCAGTCGCCGTCATGCCTTGTTTCCTTCACCCGGCCGCCACCAGCTCGCGCTCGCGAGCGCGTGCCCCCTGGCGGATGTAGGCCTCGAACTCGGGCCGGAACCGCTGGATCGCCGACCACACCGGCCCCGCGGCGAAGTCGCCCAGGGCGCAGAGCGTCTTCCGGCCCCCGATCCTGGTCGCCACGTCCTCCAGCACGTCCAGGTCCTCTAGCGTACCCCGCCCGGCCTGGATGCGGCGCCACATGTCCAGCATCCAGTGCGTCCCTTCGCGACAGGGCACGCACTTACCACAGCTCTCGCGGGCGAAAAAGCCGGAGATCTGGACCATCAGGTCCACCATGTTCACCTCGTCGCCGTAGACGATGATCCCGCCGGCGCCGAACCCCACCGGCCCCATCTTATTGAAGTACGGGGGCCGCGTCAGGGTGGCGGTGTCCATCGTCACGTCGAGGTCGTCGCCGGTCAGGAGCTGGCAGGCCAGGGCCCCGGGCGAGACCGCCTTGACCTTCTGGTCCCGCTGCATGCCGCCAGCGTACTTAAAGATCAGGTCCCGCAGCGTCACCCCCATGGGCAGCTCATAGATGCCCGGCTGGTTGACGTGCCCGCTGATGCAGTAGACCTTGGGGCCGGGCGAGCCGGGGTTCCCGACGCTGGCGAACCACTCCGCGCCGCGCAGGATGATGTGCGGCACGTTCATCAGCGTTTCCACATTGTTCACCACCGTCGGCCGCCCGAACAGGCCCCCGCCCACGTCGATGGGGAACGGCGGCCGGATGCGGGGCTGGCCCCGGCGCCCTTCCAGCGACTCCATCAGCGCCGTCTCCTCGCCGCAGATGTAGGCGCCGGCCCCGCGGGTGACCGCCATGTCCACGTTGAAGCCCCGCTTGCCCAGGATGTCGCGCCCCAGGAAGCCACGCTCATAGGCCTGGCGGATCGCCTGCTCCAGGCGCTCGTAGCCGCGCAGGTTCTCACCGCGGATGTAAATGTACGCCTGCTCGATGCCGACGGCGTAGCAGCAGATCAGCATGCCCTCCAGGAGCATGTGCGGATCGGCGTCCATGCAGTAGCGGTTGCCGAAGGTCCCCGGCTCCGACTCGTCGGCGTTGACCACCAGGTAGCGCGGGGCAGGGTTGCGGGCCGTCCCCGACCACTTGACGCCCGTCGGGAAGCCGGCGCCCCCGCGCCCGACCAGCTTGCTGTCCGTGACCACCTTGATCACGTCCGCCGGCGTCATCTCGCGCAGGGCCTTGCGCAGCGCCTCGTAGCCCCCGCGGCTGAGGTAATCCCCAATCTCGTGGCTGGACGGGCGGCCGAAGGCGGCGGTCAAGACCGGCTCCCATGGCACCGGCTGGCCCGGCCCGGTCTTGGGCGCTGGCGGGGAGCCGGCGGGCGCGCCGGGGCCCGGCGTCCCCGGACGGGGGGTCTCCGAAGGCTTCTGCTCAGCCATTACGCCCGTTCCTCCCGAAAGCGAGGCTCATGCGCGCCGTAGGCCGGCGTCGACCCTTCCTTCTCCAGGAAGAAGCGGTCCATATCCGCCAGGAAGGCGTCCACATCCTCCGGCCGAACCGGCCCGTAGTAGCGATAGTTCACCTGCACCGCTGGCGCGTAGTCGCAGGCCGCGATGCACTCCGTGGAGCGCACGCTGAACTCGCCGTCGGCGGTGGTCAGCCACTCGTGGCCGTGGGCCTCGTCGGGGTGCAGGCCCAGGCGCTGGCAGAGGCGCCGCTTGGTTTCCGCCGCCCCGTTGACCCAGCACGGCGGGTTCTCGCAGACCTCGATCAGCTTCTTGCCCAGCGGCCGGCGGTTGAACATGGTGTAGAAGCTGGCGACCGCCGCCACCTCCGTTGGGTGCAGCTCCAGCAGCTCGGCGATCTCGTCGAAGGTCTCGCTGGAGAGCCACCCCTGCTCGTTCTGGGCCAACCACAGGGCCGACATCAGGGCGGCCCGCTTGGTGGGGTACTTGGGGAATACCTCCCGCACGATGCGGTCTCGGACTTCCTGGCTGAGCGCCATCAGCGATCAATCTCTCCCAGTACGATGTCGATGCTCCCGATACAGGCCACCACGTCCGCCACCATGCGCCCGATCACCAGCCGCGGCAGCGTTTGGAGGTTGACGAAGCTGGGGGCGCGGAAGCGCACGCGGAAGGGCTTGTTGGAGCCGTCGCTAAAAACGTAGGTGCCGAGCTCGCCCCGTGGCGACTCCACGGCGGCGTAGGCCTCGCCGGGCTGCGGCACCGGCCCCTCGCTGACCAGCTTGAAGTGGTGGATCAGCGACTCCATGCTGGTGTGGATCTTCTCCCGCTTGGGGAAGGCGATCTTGGGGTTATCGATGCGGATCTCGCCCCCGCGCAGCCCCTTCAGCTTGTCCAGGGCCTGGCGGATGATCTTCACGCTCTCCCGCATCTCCCGCACGCGCACCAGATAGCGCGCATAGACGTCCCCGTCGTGGCTGTAGGGCACGTCGAAGTCGTACTGCTCGTAGCCGCAGTAGGGGAACTGCACGCGGATGTCGAACGGCACGCCGGAGGCGCGCAGGCAAGGCCCGGAGAAGCCGAAGTAGAGCGCGTCCTCCTTGCTCAGATAGCCGATGCCGCGGGTGCGGTCTACAAAGATGGGGTTCCTGGTCAGGAGCGCCTCGTAGTCGTCGATCTTGGACGGCATGATGCGCACGAACTCCGCCACCTGCTCCTCCCAGCCATCCGGCACGTCGGCGCATAGCCCGCCGATCCGGAAGTAGCTGGTCATCATCCGCACCCCCGAGGCCAGCTCCATGATGGACAGGATGCGCTCCCGCTCCCGCCAGCAGTACAGGAAGACAGTCGTGGCGCCGAGGTCGAGGGCGTGCGTCCCCAGCCAGATCAGGTGGCTGGCGATCCGGCTCAGCTCGCACATGATCACGCGGATCACCTGCGCGCGGGGCGGGATCTCGTTCTCGATGCCGAACAGCTTCTCGCAGGCCAGGATGTACGAGAGGTTATTGACCGGGGGAGCGAGATAGTCGGTGCGGTCGGTCAGGACGATGGCCTGGTGGTAGTTGCGCGCCTCCATCGTCTTCTCAATGCCGGTGTGCAGGTAGCCGATCTCCGGCACGCAGTTGACCACCACCTCGCCCTCGAGTTCCAGGAGCAGGCGCAGCACCCCATGCGTCGATGGGTGCTGCGGCCCCATGTTCAGGATCATCGTGCCCGACTCGGTGCGGGTCTCCTGGAGCATCACCATCTTGCTATCCCGAACTCAAAGCTGGAACCCACAGGCTCCCTGCTCTCGAACTCTCGAACCTTGAACTTTGAACTCCTACGCAATGTCGGGGCCCATTTCCCCGCCGGCCGGCGCGGCCACCGCCGGCTGCTCCGGCTGGAGGTAGAACTCTACCGGCTCCTCGCCCAGCGGGAAGTCCTTGCGTAGGGGGTGGCCCTCCCAGTCCGGCGGCATGAGAATACGGCGCAGGTCCGGATGCCCGTCGAAGGTGACGCCGAACATGTCGTAGATCTCCCGCTCCTGCCAGTTCGCGGCCGGCCACAGGGTAGCGATCGACGGCAGCCGCGGCTCGTCGCCGCCCGTGGCGCACTTGAGCCGGATCCGCGCGTTGGCGGCCAGGGAGTGAAAGATGTAGGTCACCTCGAACGGGTACTCGCGCTGGGGCCAGTGCGCCCCGCAGACGTCGACCAGCAGGTCGAAGCGGGGCTGGCACTCGTCGCGCAGCCAGCGCACCACCTCCACCAGCCGCTCCGGCGGCACCGCCGCCGTGGGGATGCCGTCGGCAAAGCGCCACCGCGGCACCCAGCACTCCGGAAACCGGTCCAGCAGGTGTTGCAGGTGTTCAGGATGCTCCGGCGCCACCGCCGGCGCCGGCTCGGCCGGCGGGGTCTGTCCGGGAACGGATTGCGTACCGGGGGTGCGCTCCGACGGGCCGCTGGTCATGCTGCTCTCACCCTGTCGTCGTCACGGTCGTCCATAGTGGTCATCGCCGGCTAGGCCGAGACCGCCACCGGCGCGCGCGCTGCTTGCTTGCCGAACTGCTTCTCGTGCTCGATCTTGGCCTGCAGCTTGATGATCCCGTCGATCACCATCTCGGGGCGGGGCGGGCACCCCGGCACGTAGATGTCGACCGGCACGATCCGGTCCACGCCCTGGACCAGGGCGTAGTTGTTGTAGACGCCCGAGCACGAGGCGCAGGCCCCCATCGAGAGCACCCACTTGGGCTCCGGCATCTGGTCGTAGAGCTGGCGCAGCACCGGCGCCATCTTCTTCGACACGCGACCGGCGACGATCATCAGGTCCGCCTGGCGAGGCGAGGTGCGGAACACCTCCGCGCCGAACCGCGCCACGTCGAACTTGGAGGCGCTCATGGCCATCATCTCGATGGCGCAGCAGGCCAATCCGAACAGAAGCGGCCAGAGCGAATTGGCCCGCGCCCAGCCCACTGCGCGGTCGATGGTAGTGAGCGCCACGCCCATCTCGCCGGTATAGCGCCCGCCCTGAATGGCCGTGGCGGGCATCGGCCGGCCGGCCACCTGCCCCGGCACCGGCTGGAGCGCGTCCGGCTGGTCCGGCGACGGCCGGGCGACCATGCCCGGACCCGCCGGCGGGGGCTGGGGGGTCGTCGCCGGCAGCCCGTGGGCCGCGGCGCCCCGCCCTGGCTCACTCGATCCCGAGGGTGGCGTTACTCCCATTCCAGCGCCCTCTTCCTCAAAACATACACGTAGCCCAGCACCAGGAAGGCCATGAACACGAGCATCTCGATCAGGCCGAACCAGACGTAGGCGGCCCCGCCCGCCTTCATGTGGCGTAGCAGCACGGCCCAGGGAAAGAAGAAGATGATCTCCACGTCGAAGATCACGAAGAGCATGGCGGTCAGATAGAACTTGATCGGGAACCGCCGCCAGGCCATCCCCACGGGCACCACGCCGGACTCGTACGGGATGAGCTTGGCCGGCGTGGGCCGCTTGGTGCCCAGGAAGTTGGAGATGGCGATCACGCCCAGCCCTACGCCAAGGGCGATCAGCACCTGGATCAGGATCGGGACGTAGTCAAACAGCACGTACCCTGGGCCCTCCCTTTCCTCAGTTTGTGCATTCTATCACAAGGTGCCGGCCTGCCGGCCGGTGCTAGAATCGACCCAGGATACCGAACGGACCCCGATGAGCACCGCCCGCCCTACCATCGAGCCAGTCTACCTCGATCACGCGGCCACCACGCCCGTGCGGCCAGAGGTGATTGAGGCCATGCGCCCGTACTGGGCAGAGCTGGCTGGGAACCCGTCCAGCATCTACCAGTGGGGGCGCGAGGCGCGCCGTGCCGTGGACCAGGCCCGCCAGGACGTGGCGGCCATACTCGGCGCGCGGCCGCAGGAGATCATCTTTACCAGCGGCGGCACTGAATCCGATAACGCCGCCATCAAGGGCGTGGCCTTCGCCTCGCGGGCGCGGGGCAATCACATCATCACCACCAGGATCGAGCACCACGCCGTGCTCCACACCTGCGAGTGGCTGGAGCAGTTCGGCTTCGAGACCACCTATCTGCCCGTCGACCGCTACGGGCTGGTCGATCCGGCGGACGTGGAGCAGGCGATTACCGGCCGGACCATCCTCATCTCGGTGATGTACGCCAACAACGAGGTCGGCACCATCGAGCCGATCGCGGAGATCGGGCGCATCGCGCGGGCCCACCGCATCCCCTTCCACACCGACGCGGTGCAGGCGGGCGGCGCCCTTGACCTCAACGTCAACCGGCTGAACGTCGACCTGCTCTCGCTCTCGGCGCACAAGTTCTACGGCCCTAAGGGCGTGGGCGTGCTCTACGTCCGCTCCGGCACCCGCTGGCAGCCCCAGCAGCAGGGCGGGGCGCAGGAGCGGAACCGGCGCGCCGGCACGGAGAACACTCCGGGCATCGTCGGGCTGGCCACCGCCCTCAAGCTGGCCTACGCCCGCCTAGACGAGCAGAATGTCCATCTGCAGGCCCTGCGGGACCGCCTGATCGAGGGCATCCTGGCCAGCGTGCCGGAGTGCGAGCTGACCGGGCATCCGGTGCGGCGCCTGCCCAATAACGCCAGCTTCGTCTTCAAGTACGTCGAGGGCGAGAGCATTCTGCTCAGCCTGGACGTGCGGGGGATCTACGCCTCCAGCGCCTCCGCCTGCACGTCCGGCGCGCTCGAGCCGTCGCACGTCATCCTGGCCCTGGGCTATCCGCCGGAGACGGCGCGGGGCTCGCTCCGGCTGACGACTGGCCTGGACAACACTGTGGAGCAAATCGACCGCGTCCTGGCCGAGCTGCCGCCGGCGATCGCCGCCCTGCGCGCCATGTCGCCGGTCTTCTCCCCCCTGCCGACCGGCTCGCCCGTTCCTGCCGGCGAGCGCCCCCTGGCCGCCGGCGCCTAGAACGTCGGTCGAGCATGGGAAGCCCTGAACGGCTGAGTGACTGTGGAGCTTGATCACCGCGTGGCATCGGCCGGCGCCACCGGCGCGGCCCAGGAGCGGGCGCCGGCACGGCGCTGCGTGCGGCACCCGTCCCGCGAGACCCTGGTGGCCTGCGGGCGCTGCGGCCGCCCCTTCTGTCCGGAGTGCCTGCTGCACACCCCCGCCGGACAGCGCTGCTATGAGTGTGCTGGCGTGCGGCGCCGGTCGGCCGAGGTCATGGCCGGCCAGGGACTGCTCAAGGCCCTCGGTATTGTCATGATCGGGTCGGCTATCGGCGCCTTCGCCGGGCCCCTCTTCGGCGTCATCATCGCCGCATTCACCGGCGGTTTCGGCGGGCAGGCGCTCTCCCCGTCGGTCAACCGGCGCACGCGAGGCGTGATGACGGCGCTGGCCCTGCTCATCCTCATCGCCGGCGCGCTGGCCGGCCGGGCGGCGGTGCAGCTGGCCATCGCGTTCCCCTTCGTGCGCGCCTCAGCTGGGGCGTCGGACGCGCTGCTCCCGTTGTACCTGGTGGGAGCCTTCATCGTCGTGGCGCTGGGCCTGCTCCAGAGCTGGTCGTTCTGGCTCTTCGTCCTCGTCGCCGGCATCGTCGGCTATCAGCGCCTGCGCTGAGCCGTCGCCGTGCGCCGTGGAGCGCCCCGCTGGCTGGTCTCATGTGGTTGCGCCTGCTTCACCCCCTGCTGTACCTCGGGGGCGCCGTGGCCGGGCTCATCACCGGCTTGAGCGCGGCCGCCGGCGGCCTGGCGCTGGCCGGACGGACGCTCTTCGAGATGCCCGTGGAGCGGGCGGAGGTGTTCCTGGTGGTGGGGCCGCTGGCCGGCCTGCTGCCGGTCTCGATCGGGGCCTGGGCCGCCGTGCGCTCGCCAGGCGTCGCCGCGCGGTTCCCCGCGGCCTTCGGCCTCTGGCTTGCCTGCGCCGTGGCCGCCACGGCCTGGTTTGGCGTCTACCCCCTGGTGCGCTGACCGCACCCCACCAGGATGAAGCGCTACCCGTCGTCCCGACACCCGCTCGTGCGTCGTTCGTGCGCCGTCTGCGTGCCACGCCCCCAGGACGGTGCCCCGCGCTCGGCGCCGACAATACCGCAGCAACCGGTGGAACCCGATGGCCTGCCCCATCGTGAACACGCCGCAGCCGGCCACCGCAGGCGCCGCGCCCGGAGGAACCGCTCAGCCGGCTCATGGGCGAGCAGCGGGTCTCGATCCGTTGCCGCCGGCCGCCCCAGGCGCCCGAGCGGAGCACCCTCGTGACCGCCGCCATGACTGAGCTGGCCATCACACTGCAGTCCGCCGCCCTGGACGCGCTGGGTGCCATCCTGGCGCTCGTCTCCCCTGCCTGGGTGCTGGCCTTCCTGCTCGCCGCGCTGAACGTGCTCATCTTCCACGTGGTGGTGGCGGCCGAGGCCCATTCCGCTCTCTATCTGGCCCCCTTCGGCCTCTTCGGCTTCTCGGTGGGAAATCTACTGGCCTGGCTGGCCGGCTCGCCCCTGCCCATGCTGGGCGACCTGCACGTGATCGAGGCCAGCGTCGGCGCCTGGCTCGTCCTGATGCTGGCCAACGCCTGGCGTTCTCCGTGATCCGGCCTGGCTTGATATTTGCCGGCGCCGGGCGCTTCTGAAACGGCGCGCGATCTGCCGGCGGCCGCGCGGATGTGGGCCGCCATTAGCCGGAGCGGGTGCCGTAGCATTTGATTGATCCCACCATGAGAGAAGACAGGAGGGAGACATGGCCGTAGCGACGCGCGTGATGAAGCAACCGGAGCAGCTGGTGGAACAGACCCGCGAGCTCGGCGAGGAGGCCCTGGAGGCGCTGAGAGAGCTCGTCGGCCGGCGTCAGCGGAAGCGGAGCCCGCTCTCCTGGGAGAACGTGCTGATCCTGGTGGCCGGCCTGATCCTGGGGGCGCTGGTGGGCGCCGCGGCCGGCTACCTGCTAGCCCCCGCCGACGGCCAGACGACGCGGGCGCGGCTCCGGCAGCGGATCCAGGAGTGGCTGGGCGGTGGGCCGGCCGGCGAGGGCGCGGGGCTGCCCGCCGACCCCACGCGTGTGGTCACCGACGCGCCGCCGGAGGTGGCCGACGCCGCCACGGAGGTCACAGAGGCGGCCCAGCCCGTGGAGACGGGCAGGTGAGCCCGGCCGGCGGGGCGGAGCCCGCGTCCGCGGGCCTGGAGACCGCCGCGCTGGACGTCAGTGCCATCGAGGCCCAGCTTGCGGGGATCCTGCGCGACACCGTCTCACCGCGGATCACGCTCCTGCGCCTGGTCCTGATCCTGCGCGCGCGCCTGCCCCAAGCCACCGCCTGTGGCCTGACCCTCACCCCACCCGGCGCGGCCGCGCCGCTGACCTTCGGCGACGAGGTGCCGCCCTGTGAGACGGACGGCGCCCGTCTGGCCGCGCCCGTGCAGGATGCCGCCGGGACGTACGGGGAGATCGCCGTCCAACTGCCGCCCAGCCGCGCGCCGCGGGAGGAGGTGCAGCGCCTGCTGGCCTGGCTGGGGCGCGCCGCCGCGCCCGTGGCCCGCATCGTCCTGGGCCTGGACGTGCCGCACAACCCGAGGCCATAGGCCAGCGCAACGTCAGCTTATTCAGCAGCGGAGCCCCCACCATACCCCTCTCCCTGTGGGAGAGGGAACTCCTGGCTGGACGTGAAGGCGCAGAGCCCTCACCCTCTCCCACAGGGAGAGGGAACGAGACGAGCCCTCCCCCTGGCAGAGGGCCAGGGGGAAACTGATCGCGGGCGCTACGCGGTGGGTCCGGTGCCGACCACCCACTTTTCCTGCCAGGGGGCGTAGCGGCTGAAGAAGGAGTCGGTGAAGAGCACCTGCCCCCCCTGGAGGACGGTGCGCCGGATGGTGGCGTCCACGCCATCCGCCTTCCACTCCACCTGCTTGCGCACGCCCCTGGGCAGCGTCGGATCGGGCACGTCTGGCAGGCGCGGCCCCGCCTTGACCTCGTTGGCCTTGCTGGCCGCCAGCTTCACCTCCCGTCCCGTGCCGGTGCCGTACAGGCGAAAGCTGATCGTGGACGCGCCGGGATCGACCACGCTCTCGATCAGGATCGCTGCCCCGGTGTCGTTCTTGAACCGCAGGTCTACTCCGGGATCGTAGACGGCGGCGTCGAAGCCGACCGGGCTCCCGTCCTGCTCGTAGTAGCCGACGCGGTAGGTGTGCTGGTGCCGCTCCACGATGGGCAGGCCGGCGAAGAAGGCCGCGCGGAAGAGCGTCGTGGAAACCTGGCAGACCCCGCCCCCGATCCCCGGGACCGTCTCATCGCCGACGATGGTCAGGCCCTCCTTGTAGCCGTTCTCCTTGGTGATCGGCCCCAGCGAGGTCAGGAATGAGAACGTCGCGCCGGCGGGTATGACCGTCCCGTTCAGGCGGGCCGCGGCTACCTGGATGTTGTTCACCCGCTCCGGCGACGAGCCGGCGAATTTGGACGAGCCGGTGGCCAGGTGCTCCTTGATCCCTAGCTGGGGCGCCTGCTCACTTGAGACGGCCGGCTTGACTACGTTGGCCGTGAGCGTGACTTCGCGGTGGTCCTGCGTCGCCTGGGCCAGGATCGCCCGCACCGCCGCGGCCTGGTCAAGCTTCAGGCCGTCGCGGCTCTCCCGCGTGACGACCACGCCCGAGCCGGTCCAGCGAAGCTTGGCGTCGACCACCGGCTGGTCAATCTCCGCCGCCAGGTTGCGGACGTAGGCGGCGACCTTGGCCTCGTTCAGCGAGGCGACCAGGTGCGTGCCGCCCCCGGGCAGGGCCGCCCGCCTGATGTCGAGCATACTACCCAGCAGCGCGGGGGGCATCGTCCACTGGCGCTGGCCATAGGTGAGCGTGAGCGGGGCGCCGAGGATCCGCGCCGCGACGGCCCTGGCCTCGCTCAGGCCGGCCTCGGTGATCGCCGGGGTCACTGGCGCCACCGCCACCTCCACCCGCTGCACGTCGCTCAAGGAGCGCGGCGGGCGCAGGCGGGCCAGGGTAGCCGCCACTTCGACCTTCTGCCCTTCGGCGGCCTGGCCGACGACGAGCTGCCCGTTGCGGACGGCCAGGGCCGCGTCCACCGCCGCGCGGTCCACCTCCAGCGCGACCGCTCCCAGAAAGGCCGCCGCCTGCGCCTCGTCCACGTGGGCGCGTAGCTCCACCTCCGGCCGGCGCAGGGCCGTCAGCAGGGCCTCCGCCCCGCGCAGGACGGCCGGGCCGGAACGGCCGAGGGCCAGCGCCTGCCGCGCCATCTCTGCGGTATTGATCGTCAACCCCATCTCCGGCGCCGGCGGGCGCCACTCACGCGGGCCAAAGAAGAACGTCACCGGCGCGGCCAGCAGCGGTTGGGCGGAGAGGTCGAGCAGGTCCTTGATCTCAGACTCGGTCAGTCCCGAGAGGCGTAGGTCTCCCAGGCGGACCCCCGGCAGGGCCCGCCTCTGGTACGCTGTGTGCACGAAGGCTCCCGAGACGACGAGCGCGGCCAGCACCATCGCGAGTGCACCCAGCAGCAGTCTGGCGACATGGGCGCCCGGTGAGCGGCCGGGGCGCGGCCGGCGCCGCGCCCCGCGCCGACGCTGGGCGTACGTCACGTAGGCGAGCGAGGGGGAGTGGAGAGGGCGTATGACGGTGGCCCCGGCACGTTGCATTAGCTCGCGCTCACCGCCTCCAACGGGCTCCGCACAGTATAGGCCACATGGATAAGAACGCGTGAGGCATCGACGAAGATGGCTAATCGTGAGCAGGCATCAATGAAGATGACCCTTCCTCCCAATCACGGGCCGGATCAGGCCGGCGGCCTGCCGGTCGACGCCGGCCAGGAGCCCAGACAGAAGCTGGTCCCCGCCGGCCGCGAGCCGGGTCAGGTGACGGCCTCCAGGAACGGGCCCGTCGTGCAGCCGGTCACGCTGGAGACCCTGCGCCGCGACCCGATGGTGCAGGCCCTGATCAAGCGGGCGGACGCCCAGCTCGGCGTCCTGGGCTACACCGAGCACGGCCTGCGCCACACCACGCTGGTGGCCAACATCGCCCGCAACATCCTGCAGCGCCTCGGCTATCCCGAGCGCACCTGCGAGCTGGCGGCGATTGCCGGCTATCTCCACGACATCGGCAATACGGTCAACCGGCGAGACCACGCCGCCGTGGGCGCCCTCATGGCCAAGGACATCCTGCTCGGCCACGGCATGGACGTGGACGAGGTGGCGACGATCATGGGGGCCATCGGCAACCACGAAGAGACGTCCGGCGATCCGGTGGGCGAGATCTCAGCCGCCCTGAACATCGCCGACAAGTCCGACGTCCACCGCAGCCGCGTGCGCGAGACCAATCCGACCAAGTTCGACATCCACGATCGCGTGAACTACGCCAGCCAGCACAGCTTCGTGCGCGTGGACGGCGAGGAGAAGCGGATTGATCTAGAGATGATCATCGACACCAGCATCGCCCCGCTGATGGACTACTTTGAGATCTTCCTCAACCGGATGATCTTCATCCGGCGCGCCGTCACCTTCCTCGGCTGCGAGTTCCGCCTGACCATCAACCGCAACCGGATCCTCTGACCTGGCTTGTCCACGGCCGGCGAAGGATCCGTCTCCCTTTGGGAGAGGGTTAGGGTGAGGGCTGCACCGAAAGTGCTCTTTTCCTGCGGAAGCGCGGGGGCCCGCGAAGCGGGCGGCGGTGGCGGCTCCCCCATGAACCAGCCAGGCTCATCGGGACCGACCGACGATGAAGGACGGGTCACGATCGGTCGAAAGCCTTCGTTATTCGTCTCTGGTCAGCACCACCAGGTTATTGCGGTGGATGACCTCGTCGCCGAAGGCGTAGCCGAGGGCGGGGGCGATGCCTTGCGAGTGCAGCCCCTTGATCCGCTCCACGTCGGCGGACGAGTAGTTGGCCAGGCCGCAGGCGATCCGCTCGCCATCCGGCCCAAGCACCGCCACGGGGTCACCGCGGCTGAAGCGGCCCCTGACGCTACGCACCCCCGCGGCGAGCAGGCTTCTGCCCCGATGGCGGATGGCCTCGGCCGCTCCCTCGTCCACCTCCACGGCGGCGCGGCCGGCCAGCGCGGAGAGGATCCAGCGCGTGCGGGCCTCGCGCCGCGTCGTCGCCGGCCGGAAGCGCGTGCCGATGGCCTCCCCCGCGGCCAGGCGGACCAGGACGTCCGGCTCGGTCCCCGGGGCGATCACGACCGTGATCCCTGAGGCAGTGGCCAGCTTCGCCGCCTCGATCTTGGTGCGCATGCCCCCGGTCCCCTGCTCGGTGCCGGCGCCACCGGCCAGGGCCTCGATGCTGCGGGTGATGCGCGCCACCTCGGGGATCAGGCGCGCCGACGGGTCGGTGCGCGGATCGGCGGTGAAGAGCCCGCCGGTATTGGTCAGGTTGATCAGCAGATGGGCGTCGACCAGGTTGGCCACCATCGCCGCCAGGTTGTCGTTCTCGCCGAACAGCCGGTCGTTGGCCCCTACGTGGATCTCTTCGACGGCGACCACGTCGTTCTCGTTGATGATAGGCAGCACGCCGTGCTCCAGCAGGCCCAGTAGGGTGTTGCGCGCGTTCAGATAGCCTTGGCGGTCGCGCAGGTCGGCCTTGGTGAGCAACGTCTGAGCGACGGTGATGCCGTACCTGGTGAAGAGCTGGTCATAGCACTGCATCAGCAGATGCTGGCCGATCGCCGCCAGCATCTGCTTGGTAGGAATGTCCCGCCGCGAGCGGTCCAGGGGTAGGCGGGCCCGCCCCGCGGCAATCGCCCCCGAGCTAACCAGCAGCACCTGGTGCCCGCCGGCCCGTAGGGCAGCCACCTGCCGTGCCAGGTCTGCCATGCGATGCCGGTCCAGCGTCGGACCGCCGCCGGTCAGCACCCCCGTGCCGACCTTGACTACCAGCCGGCTCCCCTTGTCCATGGCCAGGAGATTATAGGCACTCGCCCCCGAAGCCGTGATCGAGGCCCACGCCGGCCCACCCAACGGATGCGGTGGCCGGCGAAGCGCGGTGCGGCCAGCGGGCTACCATAACCGCGCCACCAGCACGTCCAGAGGCGCCAGGCTCAGGCGCACACCGCCCGCGCAGGCCTCGGCCTGCGAGCCGTAGGCGCTATACAGCACCTGCACCTTCGGATCCGCGTCCAGGTTAAGCGCGCCAGGGTCGGGCAGGTGAAGGTCGCCCGCCTGGGCGCCGAGCCGGTTGATCACAAACAGCAGGCAGCCCCCATCCGGGCTCAGGCGGGCGACGGCCTCCACCTCCAGCGTGTCGTCGGGGACCAGCCGGCGGGCCACGCTCTGGGCCACCAGATCCACGGCGAAACGGCGCAGGGCCAGGCGCTCTGTCGGAGACAGGCGCGTGTAATCGGGCGTGACGTACGCCCCGCCGAGGACGGTGCCGACCACGGTCGAGACCCCGTCGCGGACCTGGATCCGGTAGGCCACAGGGGATGTCCCCCGCCGCAGCAGGACCTCCGCCTGAACGATGGCGCCGGTGGCCTTGCGGACGTGGCCGGGGATCGACCCCGTGCCGTAGCGAGCCACCGGCGCGCCCGCGTCGGGGAACTCGACCAGGCGCACGTCGCCCCGCACCTCGTCGCCCTGTCGCCCCGATCGCCCCGGCCGTCCCCGCGCCGGGCGGCGCAGGCGGACCCCCGCGGCAGGGAGCAGCCAGCGCGGGCGGAAGGCATGGGACGCGTCAACGCGCTCCGGCCCGCATCCTGGCGGCGCGGCCGGCGTGGCTGCCCTGCGCCCGGCCAGGCGAGAGAGCATCCGGCCAAGGGGCCCCGTGCCAACCGCGCCGGTCTCGGCCGCGCGGTGCGGCCACAGGAAGGATGCGTTGAAGGGAGTGCCGTCCAGCTGCCGCGTGGCCGGCTCGGGGAAGGTTAGTAGGCTCCCACCCCGTAGGACGAAGATGACCAGCTTGCCGTAGCTGTCCAGGTCAAGGTAGCCTCGCGATGGGAAGACCGCCAGCCGGTACTCGGCCAGCGTCTCGTCGGCTGCCTGCTCCAGGTCTAGGCGGACAGGGTTGTAGCCGGCCGTGAGCAGCAGGGCGTGGAAGCCCTCCAGGCTCGGCCATGCCTGCAGGCGGGCCGGATCGGGGCCCCGGCCGTGCCCATCCAGGTCGAAGGGCGTGAGGCGCCGGTAGGGCAGATAATCGAGGTAGGCGATCGGATCGTGAGCCTCGACCGAGGCCGTCAGCTCCTCCTCGCGGTCGGCCAGCAGGCGCTGGAACCGAACCAGGGGGCCTTCGCCCCCCTCCTCCCCGCCGGAGGCCTCGAGCAGGCTCGCCGCCGTCCAGCCCAGGGCATAGCCTTTCAGGCCATGGGCCACGGCGCCAGCCAGCTCCTGCAGCAAGGCCGCCTCGGCACCGCCATCCCGTCGGCCGGATGGGTCAGCCGCCGTCCGCGCTGGCGGCCCTCCGCGTGCGGCCATCTCGAGCCACCAGCAAGTGAGCGGGCGCACATCCGCGGCCACGGTCTGGAACTGGGTGGCGCGCAGGCTTCCCGCAAACGGCTGGCCTCCGTTCTCGCCGCGTCTCATCCCCGCCTGGCCGCCGGCGCCGGCCAGCAGGTCGAAGCCGGAGAAGTCGCCGGCCCCTGCCCGCGCCAGCGAGTGGCCCGGGCTGAGCGGCCCGGCCGGCGCGCTGGCCACCAGCGGCACGTCCACGTTCAGACTGCGGACGATGCGCCGCAGCTCGCCCACATAGGATGCGACCCACTGCTCCAGAAACGCCTGCCAGTCGTTCAGCTCTCCCCACGTCCAGGGCCGGGTAGCGACCGGTGGCTGCACCGCGAAGAAGCTCGACACACGGTAGCCCCACTCTCTGGAGAGGCTGGCCTCATCCTCGTACCGCTCCTGCAGGTACGTCCGGTACCGCGCCACCGTGTCCGGATTGAAGTCCAGGCGGCCAACGGTCGCGGCGAAGGGCTCCCCCGCCAGGTCGTCCAGCCGCCAGGCGCAGACGACCGTCCCCAGGAACGGCTGCAGGACGCCGGCCACGGCTCGATACCACCTCGTCACCTGCGCCAGGTGCTGCGGGTGGCGCAGCGAGTACACCTGGTCGCCATCCGCCGCGCCAGCGCTGCCGTCCGGCCGGCGCGCCAGGGCGTCGGGGATGGCGTCGGGCAGCCAGGCGGGGTAGCCGCCGGCCGCGCCGCCCTGCGGCAGGCGAGGCCCGGGGCGCGCCACCACCAGCAGATCGTGCGCCTGGGCCATGGCCAGCAGCCCCGCCAGGTCGCGCCGCGGGTCGGTCTCGCCGTGGAAGTCGACCCGGCCCGGCTGCGGCTCGTGCCAGCTCCAGGGGATCGGGAGCAGCAGCCCCTGGCAGTCGGCGCCACGGAGCCGCGCGATGGTGGGCGCCCACCGCTCGCGCGCCAGGCCCGCGTACGGCAGCTCGGCCAGGCGCAGCACGACTGGCTGGTTGTCGATGTAGTACAGCCCGTACGCGGCGACCAGCCGGCTCATCTTACGCCGAGTCTAACGTCACCTGCGCCCGGCGCACCTCCGTATAATCGGGCGGCAGACGCCCGGCGTACGCGCGCCAAAGAGCGAGAATCTAGATAGCGCCAAATCACTCGTTGGGAGACGGACACGATGAAGATCTACGCGCCCGACGCCATCCGTAACGTTGGGCTGCTCTCGCATATGGGCAACGGCAAGACCACCCTATCCGAGGCCTTTCTCTTCACCTCGGGAGCCATTAGCCGCATGGGCCGCGTCGACGAGGGCACCACGACGTCCGACTATGATCCCGAGGAGCAGCGCCGGCGCATGTCGATGAACCTCTCCCTGCTCCCTGTGGAGTGGAAGGATCGCAAGATCAACGTGCTGGACACCCCTGGCTACGCCGACTTCGTCGGTGAGGTCATGAGCGCGCTGCGCGTCATCGATGGCGCCATCATTCTGGCCAGCGCGGTGGATGGTGTGGAGGTGGGCACCGAGCAGGTGTGGGAGTACTGCCAGAGCCGCAACCTGCCCCGCATCGCCGTCATTAACCGCATGGATCGGGAGAACGCCAGCTTCCACCAGACCCTGGAGCAGATGCGCGAGCGCTTCGGCAAGTGCGTCGTGCCGGTGCAGGTGCCGATCGGCACGCGCGACCAGTATCGGGGCGTGGTGGACCTGGTCACGCGTAAGGCGCTCATGTTCACCGGCAATGGCCAGGTCACGGAAGGGCCGATTCCCGACGACCTGGCCGACGAGGTGGAGCGCCTGTGCGAGCAGATGGTGGAGGCCGTCGCCGAAACCGACGACGAGCTGGTCAGCAAGTACCTCGACGGGCAGCCCTTGACCGAGGACGAGATCAAGCGGGGCCTGCGTGAAGGGGTGAGGACCGGAGCGATTGTGCCCGTCCTGTCCGCCGCCGCCCTGGCCAACAAGGGCACCAGCCTGGTGCTGGACGCCATCGTCGAGTACCTGCCGTCGCCGGTCGCGGCCGGCCCGGTCACGGCCAAGAACCCCCAGACGGGGAAGGACGAGACGCTCGCCCCCGACCCCGACGGCCCGCTGGCCGCCCTGGTCTTCAAGACGCTGGCCGACCCGTTCATGGGCCGCCTAACCTTCTTCCGCGTCTACTCAGGCACCGTCCGCCCCGACAGCCACCTCTGGAACGCCAACAAGGAGAAGGAGGAGCGGGTCGGGAGCCTGTTCACCATGCGGGGGAAGAACCAGGAGCTGGTCACGGCCGTCCCCGCCGGCGACATCGCCGCCGTGGCGAAGCTGGCGGTCACGGCCACCGGCGATACCTTGAGCACGCGCGAGCACCCGCTGCTCCTGCCCGCGCTCGAGATGCCCGAGCCGGTGTACGCCGTGGCGGTGGAGGCGCGGACCCGCCAGGACCAGGACCGTATGGGGCCGGCCCTGCAGCGCATGCAGGAGGAGGACCTGACCATCCGTGTGCACCGCGACCCCGACACGGGGCAGACCATCGTCTCCGGCATGGGTGATAGCCACGTCGAGATGACGATTGAGAAGATCCGGCGCAAGTTTGGCGCCGACCTCAAGATCGAGCCCCTGCGCGTGCCGTACCGCGAGACCATCCGCTCGAAAGCCACGGCGGAAGGGCGCTTCGTCCGCCAGACCGGCGGCCACGGGCAGTACGGCGTCTGCTCGATCGAGATCGAGCCGCTGCCGCGGGGCACGGGCTACGAGTTCGTCGACAAGATCGTCGGGGGCGTGATCTCAGGCTCCTACCGGCCGGCCGTGGATAAGGGCATCCAGGAAGCGATGGCCGAGGGCGTGCTGGCCGGCTACCCCGTGGTGGACGTGCGGGCCACGCTGTTCGACGGCAAAGAGCATCCGGTGGATAGCTCCGAGATGGCCTTCAAGATCGCCGGCTCGCTCGCCTTCAAGGCGGCGGCGGAGAAGGCCGGCGCGGTCCTCCTGGAGCCGATCATGAAGGTCGAGGTCACCGTGCCCGACCAGTACACCGGCGACATCATGAGCGACCTCTCCAGCAAGCGCGGGCGCGTGCACGGCATGAACCCGCAAGGGAACGGCACCACGACCATTGAGGCGGAGGTGCCCATGGCGGAGATGGTCCGCTACGCCACCGACCTGCGCTCCATGACCCAGGGGCGCGGGACCTTCAAGATGCGCTTCGACCACTATGAAGAGGTGCCGCCCAACGTGGCCCAGAAGGTGATCGAAGAGGCCAAGACCCGCAAGGCCGGCGCCGCCTGACGCCGGCCACCCCACCGGAGTACGTCCCATGGCCACTGCTGCCGTAGCGCCCACGACCCAGACGACCGCCCCGCAGCGCAATCCGTACGACATCCTGGCCGAGCGGGGCTTCGTCTATCAGTGCTCCGACACGGAGGGCCTGCGCCGCGCCCTCGCCGCCGGGCCCCTGACGGCCTACTACGGCGTCGATCCCACGGCCCCGTCGCTGCAGATCGGCAACATCGTGCCCCTGATGGCGCTGGCCCACCTGCAGCGGGCCGGCCACCGCGTCATCGTCATCGTCGGCGGCGGCACGGCCATGATCGGCGATCCGACCGACCGGTCGGCCGCGCGGCGCATTATGTCCCGCGAGGAGATCCAGGCCAACGCCGCCGCCGCTAGGCGCCAGCTGGCGGGGCTGCTCGACCTCACCGAGGGCCGCGGCCTGATGGTGGACAACGCCGAGTGGCTCCTTGAGCTCAAGTACATCGAGTTCCTGCGCGACTACGGGCGCTACTTCTCCGTGAACGAGATGCTCCGCATGGAGACGTACCGGACGCGCCTGGAGGAAGGCCTCACGTTCCTGGAGTTCAACTACGCCCTGCTCCAGGCCTACGACTTCCTGGAGCTCTACCGGCGCTACGGCTGCACCCTGCAGGTGGGGGGGAGCGACCAGTGGGCCAACATCCTGGCCGGCGTGGATCTGATCCGGCGGGCGGAGGGCGCCTTGGCCTTCGCCCTCACCACGCCCATCATTACCGATGCCTCCGGCCAGAAGATGGGCAAGACCGCCGGCGGCCAGACGGTGTGGCTCGACCCCGAGCTAATGTCCCCGTACGACTTCTACCAGTACTGGATCAACACGGACGACCGCGATGTGGCGCGCTACCTGGCCATCTTCACCTTCTTGCCGATGGACGAGATCCGCGCCCTGACGTCCGTCACCGGGGAGGCGCTCCGGCCGGCGAAGGAGCGCCTGGCCTTCGAGGTGACGAGGCTGATCCACGGCGAGGCCTTGGCCCGCGAGGCCCAGGCGGCCTCACGCCTCCTCTTCGGCCGCGCCTCGGAGGAGGACCTGGCCGCCGCCGAGTCGGTGCCGTCCGCTGAGATCGATCGAGCGCGCCTCGAGCAGGGCATCGCCGCTGTCGACCTGCTGGTGGAGACCGGCCTGGCTGGCTCCAAGAGCGCCGCCCGCCGGCTCATCGAGCAGGGCGGCGCCTACCTGCACGGGGAACGGCTCCAGATGCGCCCCATTACCACCGCCGACCTGCGCAACGGCATCCTCCTGCTTCGCAAGGGCAAGAAGCACTACCTGCGCGTGGTCCCCACCGCTCGCTAATCCCTCGCGCCCCTGCGGTGCAGGACCCCCGTTGGCATGGATGCTCTCTTTAACGTCTACAAGCCGAAGGGCCCCACGTCGCACGACGTCGTGGCCCGGCTGCGCCGCGCCAGCGGCGTCAGACGGATCGGCCACGCGGGGACACTGGACCCCCTGGCGGAGGGCGTGCTGGTCGTAGCCGTGGGGCAGGCCACGCGCCTGATCGAGTACCTGGCCAAGGCCGAGAAGGAGTATCTGGCGGAGGTCACCTTTGGCGTCGAGACGGAGACCGATGACGCCGAAGGGCGCGTCATCGCGCAGCGCTCGATCGAGGGGCTGGATCGTGGCCGCCTTGAGGCGGTCCTGCCGCAGTTCGTCGGCGAGATCGAGCAGCGCCCGCCCGCCTACTCCGCTGTCAACGTCGGGGGCCGGCGCCTGTACGAGCTGGCGCGGCGCGGCCAGGACGTGGAGGCGCCGATGCGGCGGGTGCGCATCACGCGCCTGGCGCTCCAGGAGTGGTCGCCCCCCGTGGCCAAGCTCCTGGTGGAATGCTCCAAGGGCACCTACATCCGGAGCCTGGCCCGCGACCTGGGGCGGGCCCTGGGCTGCGGCGCCTACCTGAGCGGGCTGGTCCGCTTGCGGGTCGGTCGCTTCGTGGCGCACAATGCCGTTCCGTTGGACGAGCTCGAAGAGCGCCTGCGCCGTGGCGAGTGGCCGGCCGTGGCCCTTCCGGTCGACGCCGCGGTGGCGCACCTGCCGCGTGTGGACGCCGGCCCCGCGGACGCGCGCCGGCTGGCGCACGGCCTGCCGGTAGCCAGAGCCGCCGAGCCCGCCGCGTTCGCGCCCGCGCCGGCTGGCGGGGCGCCTGAAGACGCATCCCGCCTGGCGCGCGTGCATGGACCCGACGGGCGGCTCCTGGCCATCGTCGAGGCGTCGGAGCACGAAGGGCAGGCGGTCTGGCGGCCGGTCAAGGTGCTGGTCACCGCGGCTGCCCCGTCTCGCGGCTCCGAGGCGGAGCCGGGCCCTGCGCCAGCGGACGGCGCGGCCCCCGTCCGCTCCCGCTCGTCCTCTCCAGATGCCAGCGCCGTGGCCGCGTCTCGCACTCCAAGAGGCGGGGCATGAGGATCATCCGCATCCCGGACGAGCCGCCGCCGGCGCAGCCGCCCGAGGTCGTCGCCACCATCGGTAACTTTGATGGCGTCCACCTGGGCCACCGGAACCTGATCGGCAAGGTAGTGGAACGGGCGGCGGAGATGGGCCTGCATAGCGCCGTGGTCACCTTCGACCCGCACCCGCGTTTGGTGCTCACGCCGGATGACCCCGTGCACCTGCTCAGCACCACGCAGGATAAGGCCGAGCTTCTGGCGCCGCTGGGGATCGATCTCCTGTTGGTCTGGCGGTTCGACCAGGAGACGCGTGACCTGCCGGCGGGGGCCTTTCTGGAGCGCCTCAACCGCTGGGTGCGCCTGCGCCGGCTGCTCCACGGGCCTGGCTTTGCGATCGGCCGCGGGCGAGAAGGGAGCGCGGAGGTCATCGCTGCCATCGGCCGGCGCCTGGGCTTCGACGTGGAGGAGGTGCCGCCGCTGGCCTTGATCGCCGGCGGCGACCGGCCCGTGGCCTCCACCGCGGACAGCGCCCCCACAGGAAGGGTACTGAGCAGCAGCGCCATCCGCGCCTTGGTGGAAGCGGGACAGATCCGGCGCGCGACCGAGGCGCTGGGGCATCCCCCCACCCTTACCGGCACGGTGGTGGAAGGTGCACGCCTGGGCCGGGCCTTAGGCTTCCCCACAGCCAATCTGCGCCTCGACCTCCCGTTCGCCATCCCCGCCGACGGCGTGTACGCCGCCTGGGCCGAACTGGCGCCATACACCGCCCAGGCGCGGCGCGTCCCCGCCGCCGTGAGCATCGGCACGCGCCCGCAGTTCGGCGGCGACCGGCGGGTGGTTGAGGCCCACCTGCTCGACTTTGCCGGCGACCTGTACGGGCAGTCGCTTCGCCTGCACTTTGTCGCCCGCCTGCGCGGCCAGGAGCGCTTCCGCGACGTGCCGGCCCTGGTGGCCCAGATGCAGCGCGACGTGGCGGCGGTGCGGGCCCTGCTGGCCGCGGCGCGCGACGGCCACGAGCCGGAGCTGCTCGCGGCCGACGGCTGACGGCCCCCTGCCGGTTACTCGGGGCGCGGCGGGAGCGCCCCCTCGATCGCCGCCAGCAGGCGCGCCCGCACGTCTTCGATCGTGGCGGGGGGTGGGAAGTGGCAGCCGGCCGCACGGCGGTGCCCCCCGCCGCCGAACGCCGCGGCCAATGCGGCCACGTCCACCGTCTGCGAGCGCAGGCCCACGTAGATCACGCCATCCGGCCCCTCCTCGATCACCATGCCCACGTCCACCCCGGCGATGTTTCCGGCGAACCCGGAGAGCCCGCTGCTGTCCGCGCCGGGGCCGCTGCTCGCCACCACGTCCCGCGGGACCTCCACCCACGCGATCCGCCCTCCGGCGGCGAATTGCAGGGAAGGGAGCGCCTTGCTCCAGACCAGGGCGTTCCCCGGCGGCCGCTGCCGGAAGGTGGCCGCCAGGGCCGCCAGCGGCGCCCCCGCGTCCACCAGCGCCGCCGCCAGGCGCAGCGTGCGGGACGACGTGCTCTCAGTCTGGAACGAGAGCGAGTCGGTCATCAGGGCCATCAGCAGGCAGGGGGCGGCCGGCCGGTTCGGCCGGAGGCCGAGCCGCTCCAGCAGGAGCATCACCACCTCCGCCGCGGCGGCCGCTGCAGGATCGACCAGGTTCACCAGGCCAAACCGCTCGTTGGTCACGTGGTGGTCGAGGTTGATCAGCGGCAGGCGCTGGAAGAGCAGCCGGTGCCGCTCGTAGAGCGCTCCCAGGCGCCCGAGGCCGGAGGCGTCCAGGACGATGATCAGGTCCCAAGGCAGGGGGCCATCGGGCGGGTACAGGGGCGCCAGGTCGGTCATGATCCGCTCGGCCCCGGGCAGGCTGGCCAGCGCGTTCTCAGGGCGGTCGGCGCAGGCGACGGTCGCCGTGCGGCCGGCGCTTTCCAGCGCGTGGGCCAGGCCGAGACTGGAGCCGATGGCGTCGCCGTCCGGCTGGGCGTGCGTGCACAGGAGCACGCGTCGCGCCTGGCCGATCAGCGCCACCGCCGCCTGCCACTCGTCTTCCCCGATGCCCGCCACTGGCCCGGCGGTGGCCTCCATTGGCTCGCGCATGCGTTCTTCGACGGCCACCAAGCTACGTCCGCCCCTGCCCGCCCTCCGGCTCCGGCGGCGGGATCTCCAGCCCCCGCAGGATGGCCAGCACGCGGTCCCCCTGCTCCAGGCTGCGATCCAGCACGAACTGCACCTCCGGCACGTGCCGGATGGTCAGCTCGCTACCGAGCTTGGAGCGGATGAACCCTTTGGCGCGCTCCAGCACCTGCATCGTCGCCTGCCGCTCTTCCTCGCTGCCCAGCACCGAGACGTAGATCTTGGCATGGCGCGCATCCTGGCTCAACTGGACGCGGGTGACCGAGATCAGCCCGGCCACACGCGGATCCTTGATCTCGCGCTGCAGCAGCTCGCTCACGATCTCTTCGATGAGCGCCGCCAGGCGCTCGACCCGGCGCGGATTAGGCATGGCGTTTCCCTTCCCTTGCCGTCGCAGGCAGGCGCGGATCCTTCCCGTCGCCGTGCGCGCGCCGCCGCGCCGCACGTCCGCGGCTAGCTGCGATCCGCACCTGTCCTCAGGCCGGTCGGGCGATTACACCCGTTCGCGGCCGTACACCTCAATGATGTCGCCCTCGCGGGGGTCGGCCCAGTTCTCCAGCCCCATCCCGCACTCGTACCCGGCGCTGACCTCGCGCACGTCATCTTTGAACCGCTTCAGCGACGAGACGCGGCCGTTGTACACCACCTGCCCGTCCCGCGCTACCCGCGCCAGCGCCCCGCGGCGGACCACGCCGTCGCGCACGCGGCAGCCCACGATCGTCTGGCCTCGCCCGACGCGGAAGATGGCCAGCACCTCCGCGTGGCCGTAGACCACCTCCTGCACCTGCGGCTCGACCAGGCCCCGCAGCGCCTGCTCAATGTCGTCCAGCAGGTTGTAGATGATCTGGTACTCGCGGATCTCGACCCCTTGCTGGTCGGCGTAGCTCTTGACGGCCGCCTCGACGCGCACGTTGAACGTGATGATGATGGCCCGCGAGGCCACCGCCAGGTTCACGTCCGTCTCGGTTGGGGACCCGACCCCATCGAAGATGATGCGGACCTGCGTCCCCTCCACCTGGTCATTGAGCTTCTCCAGGGCCGTGCGGATCGCTTCCACGGACCCCTGCACGTCGGCGCGCAGGATGATGTTCAGCTCCTTCGTCTCACCAGTCTGGATCCGCGCCAGGATCTCGTCCAGGCTGACACGGCCCTCCTCGGCCCCCTCGCGCTCCCGCTCCAAGCGCTCCTCGATCAGGGAGCGCATGGCCCGCTCGTCCGGCACCACGGTCAGCCGATCGCCGGCCGACGGGACGGCCTCCAGGCCGGTGATCTCCACCGGCGTGGACGGCCCCGCCTCGCGCAGACGGGCGCCGGTGAAGTCGGTCATGGCCCGCACCCGGCCCGCGATCTTGTCCACCACGACGAAGTCGCCCACGCGCAGCGTGCCGTTCTGCACCAACACCGTCGCCACGGGGCCCCGGCTGCGGTCTAGCTTGGCCTCGATGACCGTTCCCGCGGCTGGCCGGTTGGGGTTCGCCTTCGGCTCCACCAGGGCGTCGGAGACGAGCAGGATCGTGTCCAGCAGGTCGTCCAGGCCCAAGCGTCGCAGGGCGGAGACCTCCACCACCTCCACGTCACCCCCCCAGCCGGTCACCAGCACGCCATGGTCGGCCAGCTGCTGCTTGACCCGATCGGGGTTCGCGTTCGGTCGATCGATCTTGTTGATGGCGATGATGAAGGGGACCCCGGCGGCCTTAGCGTGCTGGATCGACTCCAGCGTCTGGGGCATCACGCCGTCGTCCGCCGCGACGACGATGACCGCGATGTCCGTCACCTGGGCGCCCCGCGCACGCATCTGGGTAAAGGCCGCATGGCCCGGGGTATCGATGAACGTGATCTTGCGGTCCTGGTAGTCGACCTGGTAGGCGCCGATGTGCTGCGTGATCCCGCCCGCTTCGCTCTCCGCCACGTGCGACTCGCGGATGGCGTCCAGGAGAGACGTCTTGCCGTGGTCGACGTGGCCCATGATCGTCACCACCGGCGGGCGCGGCGCGAGATTGGCCTCTTCCTCCTCGATCTCGATGCGGTGGGCGGCGATGCTGGTGGTCGCCTCCGGCTTCGGCTCCTCAGCTTCCACCTGGAAGCCGAGCTCCTCCGCAACCAGCTTGGCCGTGTCAAAGTCCAGCTGGCGGTTGATCGTGGCCACGATCTTGTGGCGCAGCAAGGTGGTGATCACCTGAGCGACGGACACGCCCAGAAGCTCAGCCAGCTCCCCCACGTTCAAGGAATCGGGGAGCCGGACGGTCCTGGTGGCGGTGGCCACCGCCGGCGCCGGGGGTGCGACAACAGCCGTGCCCCCGCCCGCGCGGGGGGCCGGCCGCCCGCCGGTGCGCGCCGGACGCGGGCGCGGACGTCCACCACCATGGAATCTGCTCATACCTTGTCTTGCTCTCTTTCTACTTCGCTACTTCGCTACTTCTACTTCTTCTACTTCGTTTGCTTCTTCGTTTACTTCATTATTCCCCGGCGCGCCCGGCTCGACCGGGCGCCGGCCGGGCGCCACCCGCCGGGCGCGATCGCTCGCGCGGTTCGGCCGCGCGCCGGGATCGTGCCCCGGCAGTTCGCCTTACGGCCTTGGGCCTTGGGCGTCACGTCTCCTGCTGCGCTGCCAGGGCGGCGCGAAAGGCCTCCAGGCCGGCGCGGTCCGCGTCGCTGAGCTCCGTCTTGAGGGCGTGCTGCAGCGCCCGCCGCTTGAAGGCCGTATCCCAGCAGGCCGGATCGGCATGCAGATACGCCCCGCGGCCGTTCTTCTTGCCCGTAGGATCGACCTCCACGCTCCCCGCCGGAGTGCGAACGATGCGGATCAGTTGGCGTTTAGCGTCCACCTGCCGGCAGGCGACGCACGTGCGCTGCGGCACGTGCCTGGGACGCGGGCCGCGGGCCGGTCGCCGGCGCCTGGCGGTCGAAGCAGGCTGGGCTGGCTTGCTCGTCGGTTCCACCTTCTTGCCCGTACTTGCCCCCGTTGCTCTCTGCTGCCTGTACGCCACCCTGCGAGTGGGCGCCGGCCCCGCCACGCGGAGTCCGGCCACCCCCGTTCAAGCTCCCTGCGTGCCCGGCAGGTGATGAGCGGGGCGCGTGGCAGAGACGCGGCGCCAGCCGCGCGGCCCATCCCAGCAGTTCGCGCTCGTGACGGCCGGGGCCGCTGTAAATCTTACCCTGCCGGAGCCGCCGTCTGGGCCGGCGCTGGGGCCGCCGGCGCCGTCGCTTCCGGAGCGACCGACTCCACCGTCTCTCTCGGCGCCGTCTCGCTCTTGATGTCCACCCGCCAGCCGGTCAGCTTCGCCGCCAGGCGTGCGTTCTGCCCCTCTTTGCCAATGGCCAGGGAAAGCTGCGAGTCCGGCACGATCACGGTGGCCGTCTTGGTCGCCTCGTCAATGTGCACGCTGATCACGCGCGCCGGGCTGAGCGCGTTGGCCACGAACTTGGCCGGATCGTCGCTCCACGGGATGACGTCGATCCGCTCGCCCCCCAGCTCATTGACGATGTTCTGAATGCGCATGCCCCGCTGGCCGACACAGGCCCCCACCGGATCGAGGCCCATCTGCCGCGAGTGCACCGCCACCTTGGTGCGGCTCCCCGCCTCCCGCGCGATGGCCCGGATCTCGACGACGCCGTTGTAAATCTCCGGAATCTCCAGCTCCATCAGCCGGCGCACAAAGTTCCGGTGCGCCCGCGAGACGATGAGCATGGGGCCCTTGAGCGCCCGGTTCACCTCCAGCAGGTAGACGCGCAGGCGCTGGCCCATGCGGATGCGCTCCCCTGGCACCTGCTCGGTCGGCGGGAGCAGGGCCTCGGCCTTCCCGCCCGCGCCTGTTTCCAGGATGACGCCCCGCGGATCGATGCGCCTGACGATGCCGGTGATGATGTCGCCTTCGCGATCGATGAACTCCTCGTAGATGTGCTCCCGCTCCGCCTCGCGGATGCGCTGCAGGATCACCTGCTTAGCCGTCTGGGCGCCGATCCGCCCGAAGTTCGGCGGCGTGACCTCCCGCTGCACCGTCCCGCCCAGGCGCGCGTTGGGATCGATCTTGCGCGCCTCGGCCAGCGTGATCTGGGTCGGCGGGTGCTCCACGTGCTCGACGACGTCCAGCACCTCGTAGACGCGCGCCACGCCCGACTGCGGATCAATGCGCACGACGATGTTCTTTTCCTCGCTGCCGGCGAAATCCTTCTTGTAGGCAGAGACCATGGCGGCCTCCACCATCTCGATGAGCTCGTCCTTCTGGAGCCCCTTCTCCGCTGTCAGCTGCGCGAGGGACGCGGCAAAGTCGCTGCGCATCGATCATCCCTCCTCTCATCTGAGTTCACCGCTCACCGCGCTCAGTCCCTGGCAAGCGGTGGCCGTCCCGGCCGCGCCGGCAGTGGCACAGAGAACTGCGAACGGTAAGCGCTCTACCCGGCCCCATGAACAAGAAAAGTGGGGCATCCCCACTTCTCGCAACGCTCACGGGCACCGCTCGTACAAACTTGCCCAGACCAGTATACCACCGCGCCGGCCCACCTCCGCGCCGGAAAAAGCCCCCCTGGCTGGCATCCTCTCCCCATGGCCTATATTCCTGGCTGGCATCCTCTCCCCATGGCCTATATTCCCCCACTCCGCATCGGAGCGGACGCGGCGGGGCCAAGCCACACACCCGTGGCCTACATTCCCCCTCTCCGCCACAGCGGGGGGCGGCGGGGCCAAGCCACACACCCCTGGCCATCGTTCCCCTCTCCGTGTCGGAGCGGGGGCGGCGGGGCCCAGCCGCACGGTGGGGCTGGGTCGGGCAGGAGTGCGGCGCGGCCCCGGCCGAAGGGAGTGAGGGCTGCCCTCCCTCGCGGTGCGGCCCCGACCGAAGGGGGTGTGGTCTGTTCCCCGCGTCTCCGCGTCCCCGCGTCCTCGCGTCGGCGAGGGGCCACGGGGCGACGGGCAGCCTGCTACTGCGGCTCGCTGGGGATGATCCGCCCCGCCGCGCGATACCGCTCCACCGCCTCCACGACCGCCTTGTTGTTCACGCTGGAAAGGAGCACCATCATGGCCAGCGGCAGGAGCAGGCCCGCCAGGGGCGTCAGGACGCTCAGGAGCACGATCAGCAGATTGACGATCGTCAGCCCCAGCGTCAGCCCTAGCTTGTCGATGACCATGAACAGGGCGTTACGGATCACCAGACGCACTGGCTGGTTCAGCTCCACCAGTAAGGAGAAGAGATAGCCCTGCACCATGAACCACAGCACCAGCAGGTAGGCGAAGATCACGCTCAGGATCCACAGCCCCGGCTGCCCGATCGACCAGTAGAACCAGACGTTGAGCACCAGCAGCAGCCCCAGGCCAAGGTCGGCCAGCGCCAGCAGCCACCCGCGCCAGAGAAAGCGCCGGAAGGCCGGCCAGAACTGGCGGACTTCCAGGAGCTCGCCGTGCGCCAGCCGGTTGGTGCAGTAGTAGACCGCCGCCGTCGCCGGCCCCGCCAGGGCCAGCGCCGCGGCCACGGGTAGCACCGCCTGGAGGGCGAAGATGGCCCACAGCCCGGGCGGCGCCCCGCGGATCACGGTGAAGGCCACAAATGCGATGAAGATCAGCGGGAGCGAGAAGAGAAACCAGATCAGGTTGAGCAGCACCATGCGCGGCAGCTCGTAGTAGAACTCGCTCAGCGAGGCGCGCAGATACCGGAAGGCGTCGAGCACACTGGCATCTTACCCGCTCCCGCCCCGGCCGCGCCCGACGGCCGCGTCCGCCTGCCGGAGGATATGTCACCGCGGCACCTGCGTGTCACCGCGGCACCTGCGTGCGCAAAAGACCCGAATGGCGCCAGGCCGTGACCATCGTTCCCCCTCTCTGTGTCAGAGCGGAAGCGACACCGCCGTGGGTTTACGTCCTCTCCCCGCGGGCGTCGTTCCCCCTCTCCGTGTCGGAGAGGGGGCCAGGGGGTGACGTGTCTCCTCTCCCCGCGGGCGTCGTTCCCCCTCTCCGTGTGGGAGCGGGGGCCAGGGGGTGAGGTCCGCCTCCGCCTGCCGGACGATATGTCACCGCGGCACCTGCGTGCGCAAAAGACCCGAATGGCGCCAGGCCAGCGGCGCTCCCCTACCGCGGTGTGCGGCCCTATGGCAGGCCGGCCACGCTCGTGGACGCCCGCCAGATGTCCCAGACGGCCAGGCCCACCCCCATGGCCAGCGGGACCAGCGCAATGAGCGCGTAGATGACCAGCCGCTTTCTGCTCATCGCCGGACCAGGAGCGCCGAGGCGTTACGTCGAGTGCGACGCCAGCACCGCGGCGGGCGCCTCCTCCAGGCGCACGCCCGGGCTTGGCTGCGGGTACAGGATCCGGCGAGCCCCCGCCTCCAGCAGGGCCGCTGCCAGCGAGCGGGGCTCCGGGTGCAGGGCGATAATCGTCCCACCCTGGCCCGCCCCCGCCAGCTTGGCGCCCCAGGCTCCCGCTTTGAGCGCCGCGTCGATCAGGTGGTCGTTCTCTGGCCCCGAGCCGCCCAGACGGCGCTGGATCTCATGGTTCTCGTTCATCAGCTCGCCCAGGAGCTTCCAATCCCGGTTCAGGAGCGCCTTCTTGCCCTCGCGCGCCAGCTTGCCGATCCGCACGTAGCCTTCCACCACCTCGCGATCCCCCTCCAGCCAGCGTTCGCGGATCGGCTTGTGCACCGCGCCGGAATGGTGCTGCACCCCGGTATTGGCCAGGATGAACGGCAGGTCATCGACGTACGGCTCAAGGGGCTCAATCGTGCCGTACGGCTCGCTCCCCACCTCGCGGTAGAACTCCTTGTCGCGGAAGTCCATGTAGTTGATCCCGCCGAAGGTGGCCATGTACTGATCCTGATAGCCGCACACCACGCCCAGGTAGTTCAGCTCGATGGAGCGAGCGCACTCGGCAAAGTAGTGGCGCTGATGCTCGATCCTCTGGAAGGCGAGAATGGCGCGCAGGGCCGCCACCAGCAGGGCCGTCGATCCGGACAGGCCGGCCGCGAACGGGATCTCACTCCAGCAGCGAATGCGGGCGCGCAGGCGGTAGGCGCGTTGGTGGGCCAGGACGGCGCGCAGTATGTCCACGTGATCGCCCTTGAGCTGCAGGTCGGCCCGCTGCTGGATGCGGACGGGACCCTGGTCCGCCTCCAGAATGAGCTGGTCGCACGGTTCGATGCTGACGTAGGCCCGCTCGCGCGTGGAGCAGGAGATGACGCTCCCACCGTACATGTCCGTCGGGTTGCCGATGATGCCGCACCGCCCCGGCGCAGACGCGATGATCGTGGCCCGCTCAGCCATTAGATCTGGTCTGCCTTCCACACCAGGTACTGGCGGATCATGTAGCCATACCGCTCGTCCGCCACTGCGAAGTCGATGAAGGCCTTGAAGTAGGTCTCGAAGGTCCCGATGTCGTACCGCCGCTCCTCCGGCCGCAGCTTGAGGGCCTGCACCGCCATCCCCTGCCGGATGAGGATGTTGATCGAATCCGTCAGCCACAGCTCGCCGCCCTTGCCTGGGAGCGTGGCCGCGATGGCGTCGAAGACGGCGCGGTTGAAGACGTAGCGGGGGGCGATCGCCAGATTGCTGGGCGCGGCCCCTCGCTCCGGCTTCTCCACCGCCGAGGCCAGGCGGAACGGCCCCGCGTCCACCGCTGCCCGCGGCGCTGGCTCCACCACACCGTAGCGGTAGAGGTCCTCCGGCGGCACCTCCTCCACTGAGAGCGTGCACGCCGCCTGGCCGTCCAGATGGGCGGCGATCAGGCGCTGGACCAGCGTCTGGCGCCCCTCGCTGCGGATGATGGTGTCCCCAAAGGCGACGACGAACGGCTCGTCGCCGACGAACTGCTCGGCCTGGCGCACGGCGTCGGCGGTGCCGGCCGGCACGCTCTGGCGGGTGTAGAAGAACTTGAGGCCGCTGGTCGTATCGATCTCGCTGCGCACCACGTCGGACGTCTCGGCCACCATGCGCTCCAGCTCAGGGTCGCGGTCGAAATGGTCCTCGATCGACGTCTTCTTCCGGCCGGTGACAAAGAGGATCTGCGTGATCCCCGCCTGCGCCATCTCTTCCACGACGTACTGCACCGTCGGCTTGCGCCCGACCGGCAGCATCTCCTTCGGCTGCGACTTCGTGGCCGGGTACAGGCGCGTCCCCGGCCCCGCCACGGGGATCACGGCCTTGCGAATGCCTGCGGCCCCTGCTCTCGCCATTCGTTCCGTCCCGCGCCAACAATACCAGCGCTGGCCCGTGCCAGGCAACGGGCCGGAGCGCGACACTGTGGCGGCAGGGCTGGCGCGAGATGACGCGGCAGGTGAGGGCCACGCGGATTGTGTCTGCTACGCTCCCACGTGTGAGCGCCGAGGTCACCGCCGGCCGGCGCGGAGGCGCCGGCGAGCCCCAGCGGACAGGGAGTGGGGAGCGCCTGCAGAAGGTGCTGGCGCAGGCGGGCATCGCCTCCCGCCGGCGCGCGGAAGACCTGATCCGCGCCGGCCGCGTCACGGTGAATGGCCGCGTCGTCACGGAGCTGGGCGTGCGCGTGGATCCCCAGGTCGACGCCATCGCCGTGGACGGCCGTCCGGTCCAGGTCGCGACCCAGCCGGTCTACCTGGCCCTGCACAAGCCGCCGGGCTACCTGAGCACCGTGCGCGATCCGCGGGGCCGGCCCACCGTCATGGACTTGGTCCCGGCGATCCCCGGCC
>DAOTTI010000290.1:0-36920 GCA_034437795.1 Chloroflexota bacterium
GCTAAGTCAGCGCTGGTATGTTCGTGCGGGACAGGACGGCCGGGCATCGATGGACAGGGCGACGCGAACATACCAGCGGATACTTAGATCGGTGCGGCCATTACAGCGCCCGCGCCGCCAGGATGCCGGCCACGACCGCGCCCAGGCTCAGGCCCAGGCTGCCGGCCACGTAGCCCAGGGCTGCCGGCAGCGCGCCATGCTGCAGCAGCGTGACCGCCTCGTAGCTGAAGGTGGAAAAGGTCGTGTAGGCGCCCAGGAAGCCCGTGGCGATGAACAGCCGCGTGGTGGCCCGCCCGACGAACCGTTCCGTCACCAGCGTCAGGTAGAAGCCCAGCACGAAGCTGCCGGTCACGTTCACCAGCAGCGTGCCCCAGGGAAAGTCGCTGCCCCAGCGGGCGGCGGCCCATTGCCCCACCAGGTAGCGCGCATTGGCGCCGAGCAGACCGCCCGCGCTAATCGCCAGGTAGGGGCCCAGGCGAGCGCCGAGGCGGGCCGCGCTGGCGCGCCATTCCGCCCCGCGGAGAGACGGCGCCACCTTCTTCGGTTCGACCGGCCCCGTCTGACCCGTTACCGGGGGAGACCCGGCGGGGCGGGCGGGGCCCGCCGCCTCGGCCGGTGGCGCCGGTGGGCGCGCCGCGCCGCGGTCGCTGCCGGCGCAATGGTGGCGTCTGCGTTCCGGCGAGAGGGGCCCCTCCTTCGCCCCGTTCCGTGCCGGCTGGCGGGACGCGTTCAGCGCAGGGCCCCCGCCACCAAGATGCCGGCGGCCGCCGCGGCCAGACCGAGCAGCGCGCTGCCCGCCACGTTCACCATCGCCGGCAGCAGGTCCCGCTGGCGGCTGAGCGCCACCGACTCAAAGGCGAACGTCGAAAAGGTGGTGTAGGCGCCGCAGAACCCCGTGGCGATAAGCAGGCGCGCGTCGGCGCCGGATACCCAGCCTGACGCCGCGGCCTCCAGGAAGAAGCCGAGCAGAAAGCTGCCGCTGACGTTGGCGATGAGCGTGCCATGCGGAAAGCTCGCCCGCCACCGGCCAGCGGCCCACACCGTGACCAGATAGCGGGCGTTGGCGCCCAGGATCCCGCCCAGGCTAATCAAGAGCAAGGCGCGCATCTTCTCCCACCTGCCCGCTGCCGCCCGTTACTCGCTCGTCGCTTCCCCCTCCGGTCGTCGCGCCGGAGGCGGGAACTCCGGCCGAGGGTGAGCGCTTGGCTCATGAAGCATGCGGGCTGGTCTCAGTGCCGGTCTCGACGAAGCGTTTGCTGCAGAGATGGATGAAGATAGCAGACCGTGCCGGCCCCCGGCAGCGGCGGTAGGAGGACGATGCAGGAGCGCTATACTGGGAACGGAGGCGTTGCTCACCGGCGCTTCTGGGCGATGAGGCTCGCCCGGCAGGCCCGCTGGCCGCAGGCCGGCCTGCCACACTGCCGGCGCGTTGCGCCCGGCTGATGGCTTCTACCCGCACCAATCATTGTCCGCGGCACCGCCTGCTTTCAGGGAAGCGCGCTGTTCCAGCGCGCGAACGGGCGGCCCGCGGTCCGGGAGCTGCTATGGGTAGGAACGCTGCGGGAGCCGGCGCCGGACGCCCGTCCGGCAGTGTGGGGCGGCACAATCACTACTTCAACCTGGTCGACGCCTGCGAGCGGCGCGGCTGCCCCGTCTGCCGCCTCGCCCTGGCCAGCGTCTATCGCTGGCTGGACTCCTTCGCCTACGAGGGCGTGAACGACCCAGACGTCCGCGCGGCCCTGCGGGCATCCAGGGGGTTCTGCCCCGTGCATGCCTGGCAGCTGGTGGACGAGATCCACGACGTCGTGGGGGCGGCCATCGTCTATCGCGACGTCATCCATACGTTGCTTCCCCACGTCACCGCCGCGGTGCACCACCCGGCGGCCCTGTCGCCGGCCGGCGTGTGCCGTGCCTGCCTGGTCCTGGACGAGGCCGCGCGGCGCTACCTGGACGTCTTGGCCGAGTCGCTACCGGACCGCGAGTTTCGGCGCGCCTGCGAGACTGGCCCAGGGGCGCTCTGCGTGCCCCACGCGCAGGCCGTCTTGCAGCGCCTGGCGTCGCGCGCCATGGCCGAGGCAGCCGCGGAATGGCTGGCCGCGCGCTGGGAGACTGCCCTGCAGGCGCCGCGCGGGAGCGCCCAGCTCCGGCCCGGCGCCCGGCGCTATCGGGGCGTCGCCGGCCTGACCGGAACCATCAGCGCCGCCAGCTTCGCCGCCCCTGAGCCAGCATCCCTGAGCGATCCGCGCACCCTGCCGGTGGAGATGCTGTTCGGCCGGCCACGCGCGGTGACGCCGGCCGGCGGCCCCCGTGCTGCCGGCCAGGCGCGCCTGCCTCCGGCGCCGGAGCGAGCCGAGGGCGCACTCGCCTGGGACCACGTCTGCGTGTCGGGGGCCTGCGCGGTCTGCCGCCTGGCGCTGCGGGCGGAGGACCGGCCGCCGACCGGGAATGGCGCGGCCGGCCCGCTGGCCGTTGCGGACGTGCGATCCTTGTGCAACGCGCACGCCTGGCGCCTGGTGGAGCGCGGCTACGCCGCGGCGCTGGGGCCGGCGTGCGAGACGGCCATACGCGAGCTGGCACGGGACCTTCGGGGGACGTCGGCGCCCCACCGCGGCTGCCCCAACGGGGCGTCCTTCGCCCTGGCCGCGCTCTTCGATCGCTCCACCCCTGGCGAGCGCCTGGCGGCGCGCCTGGCAGCGCCGGGTGAGTGCCGGTGGTGCGTCGACCGCGCCGAGGCCGAAGCCGCCACACTCGACCGCCTCCTCGCCGAGGACGGCCATGTGACCGGCGCTCAGGAGGCGCTGTGCCGCAGCGGCGGCGTCTGCCGCGCGCACTTCGTGCGCGCCATGGAGCGTGGCCAGGGCTCCGCGGCGGCGGCCTGGCTAGCCTGCCTGCAACTGGAGCGCTGGTCGGCGCTGGACCATGACCTGGAGGAATACCTGCGCAAGCAGGATTACCGCTTCCGCGACGAGCCCAGAGGCCCCGAGCAGACAGCCCCCTGGCGCGCCGTCGAGCAGGTCGCCGGCGCGCGGGGATGGTCGAACAGCTAGGACGCCACCTTCGCCGTGCGCAGGTCGCGCGAGACGCTGGTCACGTCCTTGATCGTCTCCAGCCGCGCCAGCAGGCGCGTGAGCTGCGCCAGGCCCCCCAGCTCGACGGTGGTGAGAATGGTGGCGCGGCGCTGCGCCTCATCCACCTGCACCGACGCGCCGATGATGTTCAGCTTCTCTTCCGCCACGATGGTGGCCACGTCGCGCAGCAGCCCCTCCCGATCGAACGCCTCCACGCGGATCGTTACTGGATAGAGGTGCGCCGCGGTGCGCCCCCACTCCACCGGCACCAGCCGCTCCGGCTCATCCTCCCGCTGCACGTTGCGGCAGTCGCGCCGGTGAACGGTGATGCCCTTGCCGCGAGTGATGAAGCCCACGATGTCATCCCCCGGGACGGGCTTGCAGCAGGTGGCCATGCGCGTCAGCAGGTCACCGACGCCCATCACCTTCACCGTGCCCGATGGGGTCGCGCCGGTCGTGCTGGGCGCCTGCTCGGGCAGCTCTACGGCCACCGGCTCCGCCGGCGGTGTGCGCAGCCCCAGCCGGCCGATCACGGTCTCCGTGCCCACTCCCCCATAGCCGATCGCGGCCAGGAGGTGGTCCACGCTCCCCATCTTCAGCGATTCGGCCGCCTCGGCCAGGCGTTCATCCGGCACCGCGCCCAGCCCGCCCAGGCCCAGCCGGCGCAGCTCCTTGTCCAGCAGCTCCTTGCCGCGGGCGATGTTCTGCGCCCGCTCCTGCTGCTTGAACCACTGCCGGATCTTCTCCCGCGCATGCGCCGTCTTGACCAGCTTCAGCCAGTCGCGGCTGGGGCCGCGCGCCGACTTGCTGGTCAGGATCTCCACCACGTCGCCGTTATGGAGCTCGGTGTCCAACGGCACCAGCTTCTGGTTCACCTTGGCGCCGATGCAGCGGTGGCCCACGTCGGTGTGGATGCGGTAGGCGAAGTCCAGCGGCGTCGAGCCGGCCGGCAGGTCCTTGATCTCCCCCTTGGGCGTGAAGACGAACACCTGGTCCTGGAAGACGTCCATCTTCACGCTCTCCACGAACTCCTGCGTGGAGAGGTCCTGCTGCCAGGCCATCAGCTGGCGCAGCCAGGCCAGCTTGGCCTCGAACTGCGGGTCCGGCCGGCCGCCTTCCTTGTAGCGCCAGTGGGCGGCGATGCCGTGCTCCGCCACCTCGTGCATCTCATACGTGCGGATCTGCACCTCCAGGAAGCGGCCCTGCGGCCCGATGACCGCCGTGTGCAGAGACTGGTACATGTTGCCCTTAGGCATGGAGATGTAATCGTCGAACTGCCCCGGCACCGGCTTCCACAGGCCGTGCACCACGCCCAGGGCGGCGTAGCAATCCTGGACACTGTGCACCAGCACGCGGATGGCCAGCAGGTCGTAGAGCTGGTCGAAGGTGCGCCCCGTGCGCTCCATCTTGCGGTAGATGGAGTAGATGTGCTTGGGGCGGCCGGTGACCTCCGCCTTGATGCCGGCCGCCTGTAGCTCGCGCTGCAGGACCTGGATGGCCTGGTTGATGTAGCGCTCGCGGCTGGCGCGCGTCTCGCTCAGCAGGCGCTTGAGCTCCTGGTACTTGTCCGGCTCCAGGTGGGCGAAGGCCCCGTCCTCCAGGCGCCACTTCAGCTCCCAGATGCCCAGCCGATGGGCCAGCGGGGCGTAGATCTCCAGCGTCTCGCGGGCGATGCGCCGGCGATCCTCCGGGGGCTTGCCGTCCAGGGTCAGCACGTTGTGCAGGCGGTCGCACAGCTTGATCAGGACCACGCGGATGTCCTCCGCCATGGCCAGGAACATCTTGCGCAGGTTCTCCGCCTGCTGCTCCTCGCGCGATTCCCAAGAGATGCGCGACAGCTTGGTCACCCCGTCGACCAGCCTGGCCACCTCCGTGCCGAAGCGCTCGCGGATCTCATCCAGCGAGTGAGAGGTGTCCTCCGGTACATCGTGCAGCAGGCCGGCCACGATCGTGCCCTGGTCGAGCTGCAGATCGGCCAGCAGCAGCGCCGTCTCCAGCGGGTGCTGGACGTACGGCTCGCCGGTGCCCCGGCGCTGCCCCTCGTGCGCCAGGGCGGCAAACTCATACGCCCGGCGCACCACGCTCAGGTCGGCGCCGGGGAGATAGGTACGCAGCTTCCGCAGCAGATCATCGATTGTCGACAACCGCCGCTCCTGCGCCTGCTCCCGCTTGACTTCGCTGACGGCTAGGGCCATAAACTGCAATTCTTCGGCGCGACGGACGGCCGCACCCTGCCGAACGGTGCGAGCACCCACTATACTGCTTTCCTGCGCCCTTCGCTGCAAGCTTAACGCGGCTGACGTACTAACTCAAGCAGACCCACGCCGGCGGCGCTCACGCGGGGCGTATGTCATGCAGCCGGAGCTCCAGGGACTCGATCCCATCCCTGGTGGAGACGTCGAGGGCGTAGAGGGCATCCACGCGGCTGCCGGGCCGGAGCGCTCCCGCGTGCGCCCCCAGGTTGGGCCCAAATCCGGTGAGCACCTGCCGGCCAAAGCGCAGCTTGGTCCGCAGGTGCTTCCCATCCGCCCCCACGGCGCGCGCGTCCAGCAAGGGCACCTGCCGGCTGGCGAACAGCGGCTCCTGGTTACCGGCGCCAAACGGGCGCAGGAGGGCCAGCGCCCGGTAGAGGGCCCAGTCCAGCTCGGTCTCGCCCAGCTCGTAATCAGCCACCACCGGTCCCGGCTCGGCCCGGCCCAGCCGCATCCCTGCCTCGAGCAGGCGCGCCGCCAGCGCCTCCAGGCGCTCGCGCCGCACGGCAAACCCCGCCGCCAGGGTGTGCCCGCCGTATTCGATCAACAGGTCGGCGCAGGCGGTGAGCACATCCACCAGATTGAACCCATCCACGCTGCGGGCCGAGCCCCGGCAGGCCTCCGCGCCGACGTCGATCACGAAGGCCGGGCGCCCGAACTCCTCCGCGATCCGCGCGGCCACCAGCCCGATGACCCCGGCGGGCCAGCCCTCGCCCTGCAGGATCAGCACCGGCTCGCGGGCCATCCCTTCCGCCTGGCGCCGCGCCTGCTGCCACACCGCGTCGGTGAGCAGGCGGCGCTCGGCGTTCTTCCGCTCCAGGAGCTGGACCAGCGCCGCCGCGCGCTCGCTGTCTCTAGTCAATAGCAGCTCGAGCGCCAGGGCGGCGTCGTCCATCCGCCCCGCGGCATTCAGCCGCGGGCCGATCCAAAAGGAGACGGTCCGTTCGTCGATGCGCGGGCGGTAGGCTGAGACCCCCGGCTGGGCCAGCAGTGCGCGGATCCCGGGACGGGGCGACGCCGCCAGTCGCGCCAGCCCGCGCCGGACCAGGGCGCGGTTCTCGCCCAGCAGCGGGGAAACGTCGACGATCGTACCCAGCGCCACCAGGTCCAGCAGGTCGTCGGCCTGCGGCCGGCCGAGCAGGCCCTCCTGCGCCAGCGCCTGGACCAGCTTCCAGGCCACGCCGACGCCGGACAGCGCCTTGAAGGGATAGGGGCACGCCTCCTGCTTGGGGTTCAGCAGCGCCAGCGCTGGAGGCAACTCCGCGCCCGGCACGTGATGATCGGTGATGATGACGTCCAGGCCCAGCGCGCCCGCGCGCTCCACCGCCTCGATAGAGCGGGTGCCGGTATCTCCGGTGATGAGCAGTGTGGCCCCCTCGGCCGCCAGCTTCTCGATGGCCGAGGCGTGTACCCCGTAGCCGGTCGTGGTGCGTAGGGGCACGTAGGGCAGGACGCGCCCGCCGGCGGACCGCAATCCTTCGGCCAGCACCGCCGTGGCGGTGACGCCGTCCACATCGAAGTCGCCGTGCACCGCCACCAGCTCGCCCCGCGCCAGGGCGCGGCGCAGGCGGACGATGGCCCGATCCATGCCGGAAAGCAGGTACGGATCGTGGATCTCATCGTCGGCGCGCAGGAAGGCGCGGATCGCCGGCGCCGTCGCCAGGCCGCGGTTGAACAACACCTGCACCACCACCGGATGCACTTCCGGCAGGGCGGCGAGCAGCGCGGCCGGGGCCGCGGGGGCGATCGTCCACGGCCTGGGCGATGTGGGTAGCATTAGCTGATGCCAGTATAGCGGGACCATGTTCTACGACCAGGCAACAATTGAGGTCAAGGCCGGAGACGGCGGTGACGGGGTGGTGCACTGGCGCCGCGAGAAGTACGTGCCCAGAGGCGGGCCGGACGGCGGCGACGGGGGGCGCGGGGGAAGCGTCTATCTCGTCGGTGACCCGTCGGTCAATACGCTCCTGGCGTTCCGGTACAAGCGCCATTTCAAGGCCCAGAGCGGCCAGCCGGGCGCGGGCCAGAAACGCCACGGCGCCGCCGGAGCCGACCTGCTCATCCCCGTGCCCCTGGGCACGGTGGTGCGTGACGCCGCCACCGGCGAGGTGCTGGGCGACATCACCGAGCCGGGGCAGCGGGTCCTGGTAGCGCGGGGCGGCCGCGGCGGGCTGGGTAACGTCCACTTCGCCACCGCCACCCAGCGCGCGCCAGAGATCGCGCTCAAGGGGGAGCCGGGCGAGGAGCGCGTGCTCCAGCTCGAGCTACGGTCCATTGCCGACGTGGGACTGGTGGGCTACCCCAACGCCGGCAAGTCGTCCCTCCTGGCGGCCATCAGCGCCGCCCGCCCCAAGATTGCCGACTATCCCTTCACTACGCTGGAGCCGAACCTGGGGGTGGCCGGCATCGACGACCAGTCGTTCGTCGTCGCCGATATCCCCGGGCTGATTGAAGGCGCCCACCGCGGCGTCGGCCTGGGTCTGCAGTTTCTGCGCCACATCGAGCGCACGCGCCTGCTGGTGCACGTCCTGGACGCGGCAGGGACGGAAGGGCGCGATCCCCTGCAGGACTTCGAGCGTGTGAACGCCGAGCTGGCCGAGTACTCGGCCGAGCTGGCCAGGCGCCCCCAGATCGTTGCAGCCAATAAGATGGATCTGCCGGCCGCGCGGGCTAACTGGCCCCGCATCAAGGCGGCGCTGGAGGCGCAGGGCGTGCCGGCCTTCCCCATCTCGGCAGCGACGCGCGAAGGGCTGGAGCCTCTGCTCCGCGCCATCGCGGGGAAGCTAGCCGAGATCCGCCGCGCGGAGGCCGAGCGCGCCGCCGCTGAGGCCGCCACGCTCGACCAGTACGAGACGTTGGCCGGCCACCGCGTCTACTCGCCCCTGGCCCAGTCGCGCGAGTTCAGCATTGAGCGCACCGGCGACGGGGTGTTCCGCGTGCGCGGCCCCGCCGCCGAGCGACTGGCCGCGACCGTCGACCTCGAGAGCGAGGCGGGCGTGCGCTACCTGTACCAGCGCCTGCGCCAGCTTGGCGTGACCCAGGCCCTGGAGCAGGCTGGCGCCCAGCCGGGGGACACGGTGCGCATCGGCGACCGCGAGATCCAGTGGCTGGCCCACCTCCTCCCGCCTCCCCGTCGGCGCCGGACGGCCAGAGAGCGCAAGCTCGGCGTCCGGTAGCCCGGATTTCCTGTCGTCCGCTTCACAGCATGCCAGCATACCGCGCCGGGCGGCAGCCCCCGCTCAGAGCCGGCAACGGGGTGTGCGCAACCATTCCGGACGGCGCCAGGCCTTGCCGTCGTTGCCTCCTCCCATATCGGAGTGGGGGTGGCGGGGCCCAGCCGAACGGCGGTGGCCGGCGTTCCCCATCGCCGTGTCGGAGAGGGGGCTAGGGGGTGAGGTCACTCCTCACTCCCGGCCCAGCCCCACGGCGGTGGCGGGCGTGCCCCCGCGCCGTAGCGGAGCGGGGCGGGGGGGCCAAGCCCTACGGTGGGGCAGGGTGGGGCAGGGGTGCGGCGCGGCCCCGACCGAAGGGGGTGCGGTCCCTCCTCTCCCGCGTGCCGGTGAAAACTGCCCTCCCTCCCGGCCCCCGCGCCGGTCGGCGATGGCTCAGTACGCCCCCTTCCCCTTCAGCACGACAGGGATGGTCTTGAAGAGGATGACCAGGTCCAGCAGAGGCGAGTAGTTCTGGATGTAGTAGATGTCGTACTCGACGTTCTTGTGCAGGGGCTTCTCCGCCCGCCCATTGACCTGCCACCAACCGGTAATGCCGGGCGGGACGGCAAAGCGCTTGCGCTGCCAGGGCTCGTAGCGTTCCACGATCCACGGCTGCTCGGGGCGGGGTCCCACCAGGCTCATCTCCCCCACGATCACGTTCCAGAGGTTGGGGAGCTCGTCTAGGCTCCACCGGCGCAGGATGCGCCCGACGCGCGTCCGGCGCGGGTCCGCGGGGTCCTTATACCGCTGCTCCTGGTCGGCTCCGTCGTACATCGTGCGGAACTTCCACATGCGGAACAGGCGCCCGTTCTGCCCCACGCGCCAGGGGCCGTAGAACACCGGCCCGGGCGAATCGAGCTTGATCGCCAGGGCCACCGCCGCCATCAGGGGCGAAAGCACGACCAGCGCCGCTACGGCGATCACCAGATCGAAGAGGCGTTTCATCGCCAGGTCGAGGCCGGTGATGGCTGGATCACGGATGCCGATCAGGGGCACGCCCCAGAAGTCCTCCACCCGGGCGCGGGCCGAGATCATCTGGAACCGTTCGGGCACGATCCGCACCTGCACCGGCAGGGGCAGCAGGTCCAGAGCCAGTCGCACGATCTTCTCATGCTCCCGTGCCGGCAGGGCCACGATCACGTCATCGATCTGGTGCCGCTGCACGAGCTGCACCACCTCCGCCGTCGTGCCCAGCACGGGATGGCCCAGCACCGGCCGGCCGGCGCGGGACGGATCATCGTCGGCAAAGCCGACCAGCGAAAGGCCACTCCACGGATGAGTGGCAATCAGGGAGGCGATCTCCTGCCCCACGTCGCCGGCGTCGACGATCAGCAGACGCCGTCCCGCGTGGCCGGACGCGGCTAGCCAGTTGAGCAGCACCCGCGCCGCCAGCCGGAAGTTCAGCAGCAGGAGTAGGTCCAGGACCACAAAGTAGGCCAGCAGGAGCCGCGAGATGAACCGGAACTCAAAGGCGTAGAAGAAGCCGATCAGGACCAGGGTAGAGACGGCCACCGCCGGCGCCACCGCGCGTAGCTCGTCCAGGTAGGTGCGGGTGCGCCGCGAGTCGTAGGCGCCGAAGAAGCGCAGAAAGAATGGCCAGATGACGGCAGCCGCCAGCAGGATCGGTGGCTTGATGAAGGGACCGGGCGCCACCGGCCCGCCGTATGGCAGAGTGTGGCGTGCCCAGTCGGCCGCCAGGAGCGCTAGACAGGTCAGCCCCGCGTCGGCGACGAAGAGGAGCGCAAGCAGCCGGTCGGCGAAACCCTTGAGCATAGGATCGGTAACGCACCCCTGCGGCGCCCGCAGCCCTACAACCGTGCTCCGGATGCGCCGGACCGATTTAGACCGGATCAGCTAGTGCTAGCTCCGACCACCTTCCCGGTACAGCCGCCATTGCTTCAGGAGACGGGATGCCAGGGAGGTCGCCGGATGCGGCACTAGAGATGTGGCGCGCCGTCTGCGGTGCCCGCATTGTACAACGGGCGTCCGGACGAACCTGGTGCGGGCGGCATGTGGTCCCACATGCCGCCCGCACCAGGCGCGTGCCCGCCTCAGGCCGTGGCAAGCAGCGCCTGGTACAGCGCGGCCGTCTGCGCCACCATGCGCTCCACCGAGAAGCGCGCCAGCACATCGCGGCGGCCCGCCTCGGCCAGGCGCCGCGCCTCCGCCGCGTCGGCGAGCAGGCCCAGCACGGCGGCGGCCAGGGCCGCCGCATCGCCGGCTGGCGCCAACAGGCCCGTCTCCCCGTGGCGAATGATGTCGCGCGTCCCGACCACGTCGGTCGCCACCACCGGCGTGCCCGCAGCCAGCGCTTCAATCACGGAATAGACCAGCCCCTCGAACCGCGACGTGAGCAGGAAGACGTCCCAGGCGGCCATCAGCTCGCGAGCGTCGGGCCGGTAGCCGAGAAACTGCACCCGGCCCTCCAGCCCCAGCACACGGACCATAGCGCGCACCTCCCGCTCCTGCTCGCCCCCCCAGATCCAGATAAAGCGCACGTCCGGACGCGCTTGGGCCACCAGCGCGGCCGTACGCAGCCAGGTGCCGGGATCCTTCTGCGCCGTCATGCGTGAGACCGTGCCGACAATGGGGCCGTCGCCCCAGCCCTCGCGCTGGCGCAGGGCCGCCCGCTCGGGGAGGGCGGTCTCCGCGGAAACGATCCCGTTGGGGATCGTCGCCAGCCGCTCCGCCGGCACGATCTTACGGGCAAGGGCGGTCTGCGCCTCCGTGGGCGAGAGGGCGATCAGCCGGTCGGTGATCCGGCCTAGCGCCTGCTCGGTACCCAGAAAGAGGCCGCGGCGGAGCGCGCTGCCGGGGGTGAGAAAGGCGAAGCCGTGGGGCGTGTAGACGATCCGCGGGCGCCGGCCGGAGAGCAGCGCGGCCGTGCGGGCCACCGCCCCTGCAATCGAGGAATGGGCGTGGACGATCGGGTAGCGCTCGCGCCGGATGAGATGCGCCAGACGCAGCACGGCGCGCAGGTTGGCGGCGGCCACCGGCGAGCGGCGCATGGACACCTCATGCGTGGGGATCCTCGCTATGCGGAGATCATCCCAGAAGGAGATGTCGCCGATGGCCTGGTCGCGGACGCGCGGGCAAGCCACCTCCACCTCCCAGCCGGCGGCACGCAGGCCCAGCGCCAGATCGTACAGGTGGCGCTTCGTCCCACCGATGGTGGCCTCCAGTACCTGAAGGATGCGCCGCGGCCGGCAGAGCGGGCTCTGGGACAGATCCTGGAGTGGACCCGGCGCCAGGCCGCCCGCGGCGCCACGCCGCCCATCTGGCGCGTGCCCCGCGAGTGACGACGGCATCGCCACGCCGCTCTCTCGCCGGCTCCCTCCTTCCGCCGGCACGGCCGCCGGAGGCGCGTGTGCCGCCGCCATCTAGCGCCTCACCTTCTCCGCCAGCGCCTCGCGGTAGACCGCCATCGTCTCGTCCACCATGCGGTCGGCGGTGAAGCGCTCGCGCACCCGCCGGTAGCCGTTGTTCCCCAGCCGGCGCCGTTCGGCCGGATCGCGGCAGAGCCGGATGATCGCCCCCGCCAGCGCCTGCGGGTCTCGCGGCGGCACCAGGATGCCCGTCTCTCCATCGACTACAACCTCGGGGACCGCCGAGACGCGAGTGGCCACCACCGGCTTGCTGGCCGCCATGGCCTCAGCGAAGACCAGGCCAAAGCCCTCCCAGAGGGACGCCAGCACGAAGATGTCGCAGGCCGCCATCAGGCGGGGCACGTCCCGACGTTCGCCGGTGAAGATGATCTTGCCCGCCAGGTCCGGCTCGGCGGCCTTGCTGCGTAGCTGCCGAACGTAGTCCTCGCTCCCCTGCTGGGCAGCGCCGACGACCACCAGCCGCGCATCCGGTATCTGCCGGCACACCTCGCGCATGGCGTCGAAGAGGTAGGGATGTCCTTTCTGGGGGTCAAGGCGCGCCACGCACAGCAGGAATGGCCCCGCGGGCGGCAGATCCAGCTCGCGCCGGATCTCGCGCACCTGGGAATCTAGCAGGGCCAACGGCCGGTTCATGGAGATGCCGTAGTACACGCGCCGGATCTTGGCCGCCGGGACCCGCCCCACCTCCACCATGTAGCGCCCAACGTGGTCGGAGACGACGATGACGCGGTCGTCCAGACGCGAGAGCCAGCCGTGCAGGCGCGCCACCCAGGGGCGGCGCAGGACGGCCTCGTCGTTGTGCTTGGAGGCGATGGTGACGCGCGCCCCGCCAAACCGGCCGGCGATCGCCCCAAAGGCGTCGGCCTTCAGCAGGTGGGTGTGCAGCACGTGGGGCTTGAATGCGGAGACCAGCCCCCACAGTCGGCCGAGCAGGGCCGCCGACGTGGTGGTATCGATGGCCAGGGCGGTGGGGAACGGCGTCACCTCACGGAACTCCTCCACCATCTCCGGATCCTTCAGGTAGGCCAGCTCCAGCGTGTGGCCCCGCCGCTTCTGCCCGCGCATCAGCTCCAGCAGGTGGGTCTGCGCCCCACCCCGCGCCAGCGAGGTGATGACGTGCAGGATGCGCAGGCGCTCTCCCCCGCCAGACTTCTGGTCGACAGCAGCGGCAGCAGCAGCCATCAGTCCAGCGACGCCTCGGGCACAGTCAGAACTTCCGCCAGGGCCATTCGTTCATCTCGCGGGCGGGGGGCTTCATCCTACTCCTCCATCCCGTGCGGCCCCCCGCCCGCCGGCCGCCGGCTTTGGGCGCCCTCGTCCATACCTGCTCCATGGTCATTCCCCGCCACGCTTCGTGATCAAGCCCCAAGCTCTGTAAACAGCTCTGTAATCAGTCCCCGCGGATGGTCGCCTGGACCCCCTGCTCGAAGGAGGTGAGCCGGTCGGGGAGGCGGAAGGTGCGGCGCAGGCGGCCGATGTCGCCCACGAAGTCCCCCGCCAGCCGGCCCGGCACGTCCTGAAACTGGGGCGTGCGTCCCAGCATGCGCCCGATGGTCTCCGCCATCGCTCGCACGGAGAGGATGTCATCGCCACCCAGGTTAACCAGATGATGCCCCTCGGCGGCGAGCGCCTGCTCGATGACGTCCACCACGTGCGTCACGAAGATGGGGTTGAACCGCGGCCCGCGCCCTTCCTGGAGCGTCACCGGCTGGCCGTCCCGCACCCGCTGGATCAGCCGCGGCACCAACCGGCGCTGCTGCCCCGGGCCATAGGGGGCAAACAGGCGCAGGATAGTCGTGCCGAACTCGCCCTGGTACGCCTGCACCAGCCGCTCGGACGCCAGCTTGGTCGCCGCGTAGAGGTCGTCGCCCCGCGGGTAGTCGTCCTCCCGCCAGGGCCGGTCGCCACCACCGTACACCGATCCCGACGAAGCGAGCACGAATCGCTCGACGCCAGCGCGGCGGGCGTAGTCCAGCAGGCGCGCCGTGCTCCCCGTGTTCACCTCGAACAACTCGCTCGCCCGCTCGGGAACGGGCACGTTTGCCTGGGCCAGGTGGATGACCGCGCTGGCACGGGGCGGGAGAGCCGGCGCAATCTCCTGCGCACGGAGGTCGACGAGCACCGGTTCGGCGCCCTGCAGGCGAGCCAGGCGCGCCGGATCGTGGCCGGCGGCGTAGACGCGGTGGCCGGCGCCCAGCAGCCTGGGGATCAGGTGCCCCGCGATGAACCCCGTGGCCCCCGTCACGACGATGTCCATGCAGCTTGCTCCCTCGACGCGCGGCGGCCCCTCAGCCTTCTCAGCCATGGGGCATGGCCGGCGGCGCGGGGCGCGCCCCCAGCAGCTGCTCCGCAACCACGCGCCGCATCCCCTCCCGAAACGGCACGGTGGCCCGCCAGTGCAGCAGGCGCGACGCCTTCTCGCTAGAGCCAACGCGGCGCACCATCGGCACCTGGACGTCGCGGAACTCCGGCTGGAGCGGTGAGCCTGCCAGCTCCAATAGGGTAGTGACAACGTCCTTCACCGTCTTCTCCTCCCCGCTGCCGACGTTAAAGACCTCGTCCGTCACCTCGCTCTCCATCGCCCGTACCGTGGCCGCGGCCACGTCCGTGACGTAGACGAAGTCGAACGACTGCGAGCCGTCACCGTTGATCACCGGCGGCTGGCCCGACGCAATCCGCTTCAGCACGCTATCTACCAGGCCGTAGCCCATGAACGGCCCGTACACGTTCATGTAGCGCAGGATGACGTACTCTAGGCCGTAGGTCGAGGCGATGGCCCGCAGCAGGTACTCGCCGGCGATCTTGGACGCCCCGTACATCGTCCGCGCGCCCAGCGGGTGGCGCTCGTCCATCACCTCCAGCGTGTCGCCGTAGACCGATGAGGCGGATGAGAAGACGATCTTCCGTACGCCCGCACGCTGCGCCGCGTCAAACACGTTGAACGCGCCATCCACGTTGATCTCCAGGCAGGCACGGGGGTGCTCGGCGCACGGCTGAAGGGCCAGCACGGCCAGGTGGAAGACGCCGTCCACCCCATCAACCGCCTGCTGGACCTGCTCCGGCCGCCGGATGTCCGTGGCGACGAACTCCGCGCCGGTACGCTCCGCCAGCGACTCGCCCCTGCCGGGCAGGTCGGCGATGCGCACGCCAGCGCCACTGGCGCAAAGCTGTTCCACCACGTGGCGGCCGATGAACCCGCCGCCGCCGGTAACCAAGAACCGTTGACCAGATAGCTGCACCATGATCTCCTTAAGGCGCCCGCGGGCCCGCGGGACAAGGGGCGAGTCTATCAAGGCCGGCCGGCGCCATCTGCTACATTCCGGCCACGGGCGGTCTCACTGATGTGTGGCATTGCTGGCACCTTTCAGCCCGGTGGCCAGGGCTCCCTGCCCGGCGTAGAGGCCATGGCCCGTCTCATCGCCCACCGCGGGCCGGATGCGGACGGCTTCCTGGTGGACGGCCCCGTGGCCCTGGCCAGCCGCCGGCTGGCCATCATCGACCTGTCCGCGGCTGGCCGGCAGCCCCTGTTCAACGAGGACGGCTCGGTGGCCCTCGTCTACAACGGCGAGCTGTACAACTACCAGGCGCTGCGCCGCGAGTTGATCGCCCGCGGCCATCGCTTTCGCTCCGCCACTGATAGCGAGGCCATCGTCCACGCCTACGAGGAGTTTGGGCCTGACTGTGTGCGCCACTTCAACGGGATGTTCGCCTTCGCCATCTGGGACCGGCGTGATCCGGCCGGTGGCCGGCTCTTCCTGGCGCGGGACCGGTTCGGGGTGAAACCCCTCTATTACGCCTGGATCGGCCCCACGCTGGCCATCGCCTCCGAGATCAAGGCCTTTCTGGCCCTACCCGAGTTCCGCGTGGAGCTGGACCACGAAGCGCTGGTGGAGTATCTGACCTTCCAGAACGTCTTCTCCGACCGCACGCTCTTCCGCGGCGTGCGCCTCCTGCCCGCCGGCGCCATCATGACCGTGGACGAGCAGGGGCGGACGGCCCGCGAACGCTACTGGAGCTTCCAGTTCGCGGCCGATGGGGATCGCGGCGAGGCCTATTACGTCCAGGGGGTGCGCGAACGGTTTGAGGAGGCCGTGCGCCGCCAGCTGATGAGCGACGTGCCCCTGGGCAGCTACCTCTCAGGGGGCATGGATTCCGGCTCTATCTGCGCCGTCGCCAGTCGCCACATCCCGCACCTGCACACCTTCACCGGCGGTTTCCACATCGGGGGCGTGAAAGGCGACGAGGCCCTGTTCGACGAGCGGGCGCAGGCGGAGAGCATGGCCGTGGCGATGGGCACCGAGCACTACCAGATGGTGATCCAGCCAGCCGACATGCCTCGCGTGCTGCCCGAGCTGGTCTGGCACCTGGAGGACCTGCGGGTCGGCTCCAGCTATCACAACTACTACGTGGCGCGCCTGGCCAGCAGGTTTGTCACCGTCGTGCTGGCGGGGGCAGGTGGGGACGAGCTCTTCGCCGGCTATCCCTGGCGCTACGCGCATGCGGACGGCGCGCGCCACCACGCCGACTTCGCCCGCCGCTACGGCCGCTACTGGTCCATCCTCCTTTCCGATGCCGCCAGGTGCAGCTTCTTCGCCGGCGAGGCCGCACACGTGGCGCGCGAATTCTCCGCCGTCGACGCGGTCGCGGCCGTCGTGGCCGACGCCGTCTGGGATGATCCGCTGCACCTCGCGCTCACCTTCGAGGCGCGGACCTACCTCCAGGGGCTGTTCATCGTGGAGGACAAGCTCTCCATGGCGCACTCGCTGGAGAGCCGCGTGCCCTTCCTGGACAATGACCTGGTGGACTTCGTTACCGCCATGCCCAGCCACTACAAGCTGCGTGATGGCCAGGGCAAGTACGTCCTGCGCCGCGCGATGCACGGCCTGATCCCCGACCACATCCTGCGCGCGCGTAAGCAAGGTTTCGCCCCGCCCGAAGACACCTGGTACCGCGGCGCCGCCCTACCCTACATCCGTGACGTGCTACTCTCCGAGCGCAGCCTCGAGCGGGGCATCTTCCAGCCGGCTGAGGTGCGGCGCGTGGTAGAGGAGCACGCCGCAGGCGTCGCCAACCACAAGAAGCTGCTCTGGTCGCTGCTCTGCCTGGAATGGTGGCAGCGGATCTTCGTCGAAGGCGAGCGGCCGCCGGCCGGGGCCAGGGGCAAGGAACGAGCGCCGTTCAGTATGTCCCAACCCGCCACCGCCTCCGCGGCCCAGGGCGAGCCGGCGCCAGGCCCGAGCGTCCCCGCGCTGGCCTAGGATGAAGCAGGGCGCCCTGCTCGCGTCGGCCCACCTCGCCGGCCTGCTGCTTGCCGTGACCGGCGTCCTGTGGCTGCTGTGGCTGGCGGCCGCGGGGCTGCTCAGCCGCGAGGCATGGTTTCCGCCGGAGCTGCGCGCCTATCGCAATCAGCCGAACTTCCGCGAGCGGGGCGAAAGGCTGTTGCCGTTTGCCGAGGAGGCCCGCGGCTGGCAGGCCGTGCCGGGGGGCCTGGCCGTAATGCCCGGCCAGACGGCGGTGCTTCGCTACCGCTTCGACGTGGACGAGCCAGTGGCCTACTCGCGACTGCTGGTGTGGGCCCGGCTGCGGCCGGACGTCGACCTCGCGATCGAAGCCCTGGCGCTCGAGGCGCCGGCCGATGGAGCCTCCCATTCGACGGCTCCCTGGCGCGCGTCCGGCGAGGGGGCGCCAGACGGTGGCGCACCTCCAACGCCGCGGCGGACCCTCTTCTGTAGCGCAAGCGCCATGTGCTCACTGGCGCTCGGCGGGAATGTGCCGGCGCTCCGCCACCTGGTCGGGGCCTGGCTCACGGGACGCCTGCAGGGCGCGAGCTACGACCTCGCCCCCCTGCTGCACAGCCATACCCGGATCGCCATTGAGGTCCGCGCCCGCAACCGCGGCGGCGGCCTGGAGCCGGTGCTGGAGGAGCTCGGCGTCCACCTTGCGGGGCCATTCTGGACGGCCCACCACGCGCGCCTGCTGTACCTGCTGCCGCTGCCTGCGCTCCTCGGGCTCGCCATCGGTAGCTTCCGCACCGTTTATCCGCGGAGCGGAGCGATTGCCCTGGTTGCCGGGTTGCTTCTGGCAGGGGCGCTCTTTCTCCCCGCGTCGCCGCTTCCGTGGTGGCTGCACACCTCGGCCGCGGAGCTCTTCTGGGCGGCCACGGGCGCCTACGGCCTGGCCGGCGCGCTCGCTGCCGCTCGGGCCGGGGCGCTGGGCCCACCGCCCCTGCTCGCCGGCTTCGCCGCCGCCGGCATCACGTTGTGGGCGTTCTTCACCCGCCTCGCAGCGCTGGTCGTACACGGCGCCGGCCAGCTGGAGCCGGACGCGCGCGGATACCTCGGCGCCGCGCAGTCGCTCTCCATCTGGGGGCTCTACGCCCCGCTCGAGCGAGAGCCGCTCTTCCCCTACCTGGCCCACCTCTGGTTTCTGGTCAGCGGCGCGACGCCGGTGGCGCTCCGCCTGCTCAGTCTGGCCTGCTCCACCGGCGTCGTCGCCCTCACCTATGCTGCCGGCCGCCATGCCGTGGGGACGGTCCCGGCCCTGCTGGCGTCGGCGGCGGTGGCCGCTCATCCCTTCCTACAGTGGAGCAGCACCCGCGGCCTGCGTGAGGACGCCAGCCTCTGCCTCCTGCTTCTGCTGATCGTGGCCCTGTATGCCCCCGCCGGCCGACCCCGCCTGCTGAGGTCGCTCGGCGCCGGCGCCCTAGCGGGCGGCCTGGTGCTGCTCCGGCTGGACATGCTCCTGGTCACATTGGCGCTGCTCGGCTACGCTCTGCTGGCCAGGCGCTGGCCCTGGCGACAGGGGATCGTGACCCTGGCCGTGGCCGCTGGCCTAGTCGCGCCCTACCTATGGGTCAATGGACGCCACCACGGCGACCCGTTCTATGCGGCCAATCTCCAGGCGCGCGCCTTTCGCAACTACGAGTTCTTCGACCTGCCGGGCTTTCCCACACGGGAGGACATGGATCGGGACCAGTTCCTGGCCGGACCCCCCATCACCTGGTTTGGGTACTACTTTGGCCTGCACACCCCGCAGGACCTGGCCGTGACGACGGCGCAAGGCAGCGTCCAGATCATGAAGAGCGTGACGTTCTACACCCTGCCACAGGCGGCGGACGCCGCGCGCCTGGCGCTGGCTCTACTCCTGCTGCTCGGGGTGGCAGTTACCGCGCTGCGCCCCTATCGCTACCTGGCCCTGGCCGCCTTGGTGCTCTTGCTGCAGTTCGCCTTCCTGCACGTCAAGGCCTTCCGTTACAGCCAGGTGGATCCCTTCGGGGGTGTGGACGCGCGCCTGTTCATGACCAGCGTTCCGTTCCTGGCCCTCTGCGTAGCGGCCGTACCTGGGGCCATGATGGGCGCCGCGCGGCGCTGGCTGCCGCGCGGCGTTCAGGAAGGGGCGCCTGCAGGCAGGTGACGCCAGCGCGCCGGCTGTTCGACCGCCACGTCGTACGGCCGGCCGCGGCGCTCCACCTGGAAGGCGTACAGGCGGTCGTGATACACCAGCACGTCATTGCGGCTGGCGAAGCCGTAGCGGTCCCGGTAGATGTGCGGTGAGAGAAAGTAGCGCCCGCGGCCAAGGAGCAGGGGATCGAGCGTGACCTCGAAGACGCCGCGCCCGTGCAGGGCCGGCACGCGCAGGCCGCACTCGCCGGCGTCCAGACTGCACGCCGGCACGCCGTCCTCCCGCGTAACGAGCACGATCACGGCCAGATCGTCATACGGGGCGTCGCCCTCGTAGCCGATGCGAATGGTCAGTGGCTCGCCGGAGAAGGCGACGGCCGCGGGGCGCCCGGTGGCGTCCAGCACCTCGACGGACGTGATCCTGACCTCTCCCGTCCCCCAGACGTAGCTCCCGCGCCTGGCCAGATGGGACGCATCCGCCGTTGCCTCCAACTCGCCTAGCTCGCCGGACGCGGCGCGGGCGTCGCCGTCGTCGGAAAAGCGCCTTAGCTCGGCGGCGTTGCGCGCTCCCAGCTCCTCCTCCTGCCGCCGCCGGAGCGACGCCTCATAGTCGCGGCAGATCACCGCCGGATCGCCGTCGCCGGCTAACTGGCCGCTCTCGATCCACAGGGCGCGGGAGCACAGGCGCTGGACGAGGTACGCGTTGTGGGAGACGAAGAGCACCGTGGCGCCGCTGAGACAGATCTGGCGGATGCGCTCGAAGCACCTACCGATGAAGGAGGCGTCGCCCGCGGCCAGCGCCTCATCGATGATCAGGATCTCCGGCTCGACGCTGATCGCCACGGAGAAGCTGAGGCGGGCCTGCATCCCGAGCGAGTACGTCTTGAACGGCAGGTCCATGTACGGCCCCAGCTCGGCAAAGGCGACGATGTCGTCGTACTTGCGCCGGATCTCGTCGTCGCTCATCCCCAGGACGGCGCCCCCGAGAAAGACGTTGTCGCGCCCGCTGAACTCCGGATGGAAGCCGCTGCCCAGCTCGAGAATGGCGGCCAGGCGATAGTTGACCTCGATCTCGCCGGCAGTCGGCGCGCTGATGCCGGCCAGCAGGCGCAGCAGCGTCGTCTTACCCGCGCCGTTCCGCCCGACGATGCCTACGATCTCCCCCCGCCTCACGTCGAAGGAGACGTCGCGCAAGGCCCAGAACGGCCGGTGCCGCTGCCGGCGCGTCAGCCACTCCACGATCCGGTCGCTCTGGCGCCGGTAGACGGCGTAGCGCTTCGACACGTGCCGGACGGAGATGGCGATCGGAGCGGATGCCGTGCCACGGGGATGGCGCGACGCCGCGGGATCGATCACCGCGTCGCTGGTTCGCCGCGTGGCCGTGTCGTTGAGCATGGCGATCTGGCGTCTGGCAGTCAGAGCACGTCTGCCAGGAAGGTTCGGGTACGTTCGAACACGAGAAAGCCCGCGAGCAGCGCCAGTACCGCGCAGGCGCCGAAGATGGCCAGACTGGCGGGGTGCTGCACCCCGAAGCCGAGCAAGGCGTCGCGGTACAGGCGCACCAGGTGCGCCAGCGGGTTCAGCTCAATCAGGAACCGAAGCCGTGCGGGAACGATCTGCTCCACGTAGAAGATGGGCGTCAGGAACATGCCCACTGTCAGCGCCACCTGCACCAGCTCCTTCACGTCTCGAAGCACAGCTCCGGCGGCCCCCAGCCCCCAGGCCACGCCGGCCAGGAACAGGACCTGGAGCGCCAGCACCGGCACCAGCAGCAGCACGGCCCCGTCCAGTCCGCCCCGCGTCCAGGCAGCGAAGGCCAGCACCGCCCCCAGCCCGAGCAGCTGCGAGAAGGCCGTGGCGTAGAGGCTGGTGAGAGGTAAGATCTGCACTGGAAAGACGACGTACTTGACCAGGTTGCGGTGCTCGGCCATCGCCTGCGTCGCGCGGCCGGCCACTTCCGAGAAAGCGACCCACGGCAGCAGGCCGCTCACGACGTACAGGGCATACTGCTCCGTCGGCGCCTCGGCGCTCAGTCGCCCCCTGAAGACGAAGGTGAAGATGAAGGCGTAGATGGCCACGAACAGCAGCGGGTACACCACCGCCCAGGCGAAGCCGAGGGTCGAGCCGACGTAGCGCTGGCGCAGGTCGCGCTCCGCCAGCCGGCGCCAGAGGCGCCGGTGCCGGTACACCGCCGCCAGCCGGCGCAGCACGGGCGCTTCCGCATCACGCGCTTCGACGTATCGCCAGGCCACGTGCTGGTCCCTCTTGCCGGCCCTGCCCGTCACGCTAGCTCCTGGCCCGCGCGGGAGCCGGCGTACCTGACGCGGGAACGCTGCGGGCCAGTCCAGCGCTGAGCGATGCCCGCGGCCGGAGCAGCAGAGAGGTCAGGGCCAGGAACGTCGCCACGTTGGCCCAGGCGAGCAAGGTCGTACTCAGCCCCATCGCCTCCGTCGCGTCCAGCCACGCCGGCGGTGGACCGGAGGCGCGCAGGATGAGATGGAGCTGGTTGAGCAGGAAAGTCGCGCTCAGGATACTGTAAGCGATCAGCAGGCGGGGCCGGTTCACGCTGGCCACAAGTAGGAGGGGCAGCACCGGAAACAGGTACCGCGAGTGGATCTGAGTGGGCAGCATAAAGAATGCCATCGCCAGGCAGGCCGCCGTCAGCGGGATGTCCCTCAGGTCGAAGCGCCACCACAGCCACGCCAGCACGGCACCGCTGTACACGATCACCAGGAACAGCCCCACCTGCTTGAACGACCAGGGCCCCACCAGCAGCGTCGCGTCCGGCAGGCGGTTCCCGCTCCATTCGCGGCCCAGCCACCAGAGGTTGAAGGCGTTGACGTGCACCGTGGGGTGGCGGTCCACCAGGTGCGCGTATCTGGCCGGCAGGTCCAGGACAGTTCCTGCAACGATGAGCGGGGCGCTGACCACCAGCGCAGCGACGATCGCCGCGCCCACGCCCCGCGCCAGGGCCTTCCAGCCGCCGCACCGTGCCAGCACGACCGCCGTGAGCGGCGCCAGGAAGTAGGTCTGGAGCTTGGTGAGCAGCGCCAGCGCCGCGCCGGCCGAGGCGGCGCCCGGCCGGCCGGTGGCCAGCGCCAGGACGCCCGCGACTACCCAGAGCGCGGCCAGGGCGTCGGTCTGGCCCCACCACGCACTGTCCAGCACGACGCCGGGATTAAAGAGATAGAGCGCGGCCAGCGCGCTCCCGGCCCCAGGCGACCGGCGAAGGCGCGCCGCGCGGTAGATCAGCCAGCCGATCAGCAGGTCGGCGATCAGCGGCGGAAGCTTGATAAGTGGATGGGGAACCGGGCGGGCGGGCACACCCGCCCAGCCGGCCACGTGGGTCCAGAGCCAGCTCACCCCACCGGCCAGGGCCGGCCAGACCGGCCCGTGGGTAAAGTCCTGGGTGGCGTAGGCCGGCCCCAGACCGTGATCAGCAACGTAGGCCCCCCAGCCGGCGTACATCAGCACGTCCCCGGCATAGCCCTCCGCGGGCAGCCAGGGCAGACGCACGGCGAGCGCCAGGGCAAGTACAAGCGGGAAGAGGCCGGGGCCGCGCCACATCCGGCGTCCCCCTGGAGACTGCACCCTCATGTCTTCCTCGCTCGTGGATACAGAACGGGTGAACGGCCTGACCGGTCGGCAACCACGCGGCCAGCGCGCCTGGCTGCTATGTATCGCCATCCCCGCCGCGCTGGCGCTGGTGTACGCCGCCGTGTTGCTCTTCCGGTTGGATCGCGTACCCCTGCTCAATCCGGACGAAGCGGCCTATACCGAGCCGGCGTGGACCCTGCTCACCAGTGCCCGATTTGCCGCTCCGATGTACACCGGCATGTTCGCCATCGACCGCCGGTGGTACTTCCTGTGGCCAGGATACGGCATCCTCGCCACGGTCCCCTATGCCCTCTTCGGCGCCCAGGTCGTGGCGGTGCGCCTGCTATCGGGTGCCTTCGGGGCTGTACTCTTACTGGCCACCTGGTGGCTGGCGCGCCAGGTGCTACGCGACGCGCCCTGTGCGCCCGCTCGCCTCGTGCCGGCGGCAGGCCCCGTCGCAAAGGGCACAGTGCAGCCTCCACCTGAGGGGTCAACGTGCAGTTCCCTGCGCCGGCGGCAGGCCCCGCCGCCCCGGCGCACGGCGTCCCGGCACGGCGTCCCGGCGCGCCTGTGGCGGGTGGCACCCCACGCAGCCCCGCTCCTGGCCACCGTTCTGGTCGCGCTGCACCCGACCATCTTCTTCCTCAGCCGGTTCGGGCGTCCGGAGATCGCGGTGGCCGCCTTCGCCATCCTGAGCAGTGCCCTTGGGGTGCGGGCCTGGCGCAGCCCGGAGCGCCGGCGCTGGCACCTTGCGGCCGGGGCGGCGGCCGGCCTCTCCTTCCTGATGCACCAGTACGGGGCCTTCGCCATCGTCGCGCTGGGAGCCAGCTATCTGCTGCGCCCCCGAAACGCCCTGGGCTACGCCCTGCGGCAGGGGCGTTGGGCGCTGCTCGGCCTCGGGCTGGCTCTCGCCCCCTGGCTGATCTGGATCGGTTCCGACTGGCCGGAGTTTCGCGCCCAGCTTGGCGCCCAGCTCGCGTACCAGCGCTGGCGCTACCCGCAGGCGACGCTGGCACGCAACGCGCTCATCGAGCTTCCGGCACGCTACGTGCTGAACCGCCAGGACTACCCGGCCGGCTGGCGGCCCTGGGAAGAGGCGCTGGTCGATCTCCTTGGCCCGCGGGCCGCGGGGCCGCAGGCCGATCCCGCCGCACCGGCCCTGCGCCGCGCCGCCCACGTCGCCCGATACTGGCTCGATGCCGGACCGGCGCTCATCGCCCGCTGGCTCGGGCTTGCGATCCTCGTCGCCGCCGCGGGCGGCGCGCTGGTGGCGGCAGCCAGGCGGCAGCCAACGCTGGCCCCTGCTCTCCGCTGGCTGGGACTGCCACTCGGCGTGTGGCTGCTGGGCCTGGCGCTGATCCCAAACAAATGGCAGGGCTACACCGGAGCCGTCGCGGCCTACTCGACGCTGCTGGCCGTTCTCCTGGCGTGGGCCATCCCAGGGCGGCGCCAGCTCGCGGGCGCCGTCTTCCTGGCCGGCGCCCTGGTCTGGGGCGCTGTCGGCGCCGGCATGCTGCTGCACCCGCCCTCCAGCTACGCCCAGTTTGCCGGCCGTCTGCGCGCCCTCGTGCCGGCCGGTGAGCCGGTCGCGTGCGCCATGCGCGAGTGGTTCGCCTTCGCCGGGCGCAACCCCGCCTACACCGTTGAGTTCCGCTCCGTGCCCGCCTTCCGCACCTCCGTCCTGGAGCTGATCGCCACCCAGCGCCCGCGGTACCTGGTCCTGCACCGGACCGACGGCGCCGGAGCGCCGCGCCAGCGCTACCACTTCATCTACCCACCGTGGGAAGGCCTCTATCAATACATCGACGCGTCAACGGAGTTGGTGGGCGTCGTCTCCGACCCGTGGTTTGGCACGGTGGAGGTGCGGCGCGTGCTGGCCTGGCCACAGCGCTAGCCCCTGTTTGTTCCGAGCCGAGCCTTCACCCTAGTGCTGTTTCAGACGACCTCTTTGGGAATGCAAGCCCGCGCACCAGGGAAGGCAATGCCAAATCGCTGGCCTGATGGTGCACAAGCCCTCTCCCACGGGGAGAGGGAGGCGCGTCGCCGGCAGTGGATCATCGGCCATGCCTCTCGGGGGCACCAGCGACGAAGGCAACGTCTAGCCACGTACACTGGGATCCATGCCCCGTAGGCTACGTCTCTTCACGTCCCCGCGTCCGGACATGGGGGGCCGGGGTCGATGGGGTGAGGTTTGCCACGGCGGCTGATCCGGCAACGTGGCGCCTGCCAGCCGCCTGAGTAGGGGCCCCGTGCCATGGCCGCCCGTGCTCAGGCGGCGTGCACCTCGCGCCCGGCGCCGGTTGCCTCGCGCACCCCCGCCGGCAATGTTACGACGAAGCGGGTGCCGCCTCCGGGCGGCGCCTCCACCTCGATCCGGCCCCCGTGGGCCTCCACGATCTGCCGGCTGATGTAGAGCCCCAAGCCCATGCCTCCCGTGAACCGGCTGCCGCCCGCCTGGTAGAAGCGCTCGAAGACGCGCTGCCGGTCCTCCGGCAGAATGCCGATCCCCCAGTCCCGCACCGCCAGCCGGACCGTCTCCGGCGACAGGCGGCTCACCTCGACCTCGATGGGGCCGTCGTCCTGGTTGTAGCGGATGGCGTTATCCAGCAGGTTGCTGATGACCTGCTCCATACGCAGGGGATCCACCAGCGCCCACACGGGGCCGGTCGCCTGAACCGCCAGCGGGTGCGAGGTCGTCCCCTGGGTGATCGCCACCACCTCTCGCACCGTCGCGGCCAGATCGACCACCTGGCGCTCCAGCACCAGCCGCCCGGCCTGCAGGCGCGAGATGTCCAGCAGCTGCGCCACCAGACGTGACAGCTTATCCGCCTGCTGGTCGATGACCTGCGCCCCGCGCGCGATCTTCTCACGGTCCAGCTCCCCGGCTCGGGCGCACTGCCGGAGCAGGATCTGCGCGTAGCCCCGCAGGCTCGTGATCGGCGTGCGCAATTCGTGGGAGGCCACGGAGAGGAATTCCCCCCGCATGCGCACGGCCTCTTCCGCCTCCGCGCGCGCCCGTTCTGCCTCCACTCGCGCCTGCTCGGCTTCCAGGCGGGCCCGCTCGGCCTGCGCCCGCGCCTGCTCGGCTTCGATCCGCGCCCCTCGCTCGCGCTCCAGGAGCAGGAGCGTCCGCCGAAGCGAGACGTAGAGCAGCACCACCAGCAGTACCATCGCGCCGATGGCCCACGGGTGCTGTTGCGCCAGCAGCGCGGTCAGCAGCCCGGCCGCCAGCAGCGCTGCCGACTGCACAGCCTCTACGCGCCAGCTCTGGAGACAGAGGGCCAGCGGGTTCAGCCGGTGCTGGAGCCCCACGGCGGTGGCGACTGCCAGCGAGTTGAACCCGTAGAGCGTGGCTCCTGCCAACGTCACCGCCAGGACCGCGCGCCCACCGTCAAGCGTCGGAGGGGCCTGTAGCGGCAGGAAGGCGTAGAGCACTCCCCCGGCCAGGCCAATGCCCAGCACGCTCTGCGCCGTGTTGAAGGCCACGTTCCACCGGTCGCGTTTGCCCTGCGCCGCCAGCAGCAGGTTCGCCACGGCATTCGCCAGGCCGGTGACGAGCATGGCCAGCACTGGCCCGCACAGCAGCAGCGCGGCGAAGCTCGGCGCAGCGTCGACCGTGAGCAGGTAGCTGGGCGTGAGGCGCAGCGGGAAGAGCAGGGCAGCCGCGGTCAGCGCCCCGAGCACGAGCGCCGGCCCCCACGCCCCACGCCAGCCGTCCGGCCACACGGCCAGCCAGGCCGCCGCCACCACCACGGCAAGTAACGACACCAGGAGCACGTAGAGCTTCACCACTGCCGGCAGCCTCACCGCCTCCACTCCATCCGTGCTTCGTCCCTGATCAGTGCAATTCCTCTGGCCTGGCTGGTCGGGTCAGGCTGCCCCGCGCCGTCGGCCGTCCGGCGCGCCTCGCCCTCTGCCGCGGCGAGCGGCCGGCACTCAGACGACCCAGGAAGGGATCGGCCCTCCCGGCCGGCGCTACCTGGTGGGTCACTGGGCGTGCTGCTGGCCATTGGCTCCCCTGGAGCAATGGCGAGACGCCAGGCAACTGACCCACTCCTGCTCCGGCACGAAGTGCCGTCCGCTCGCCCGTGACGTGCCCGCCACCCTTGCGGCGGTCCGTCCGGTGTGCCCGAACCTGCTACGCGTGCTCCCCCAGCTTGTGAACAATGCCCGCCAACCGGCCGCCACCGCAGCCGCGCGATGCGTCTTCGTACCCCCGCTCCAATGCTACTGCCCTTCCTCAGGCCAGCCCGAGACCTGGGACTTCTTTCCTAGTGCACCATCAGGCCAGCGGTCTGGCATGGCTTTCCCTGGTACTCGGGCTGGCATTCCCGAGGAGGTTGCCTGCGACTGCACTAGCGGGACGAAGGACAAAAGACGAATGACGAATACGCCTCCGCCTTTCGTCTTTTGTCCTCCCTCTTCCGTCTGGCCGTCCCGGCATCAATAAGTTGAACGCCATTCTCGCGCCGCCACGCTTGCGCGCGCCAGCGAGCCTGCTCTCCGCCGTGCCTCCGCTGCCGCGGCTGGCGCCTCGCCAATTGGGCTACGCCATCACGCCCGTGCCGCCGGTCGCGTTCGGCGTGTTGGCCGGCCCCCGGCGGCGATCCGGCCGCAAGACCACCGCCGGCCACGCACCATTGGGAGGAACACGCCACGGATGACCAATGACCCAACGACGACCCCAGGCCCATGCCCCCGGTTGCGCTTGCGCCGGTGCCTGCGCGCCACGCTCATGGCGCTGGCCCTGCTCGCGCTCTCGGGCAGCCTGCCTGCCTCAGCGGCACTCGCCGCCCAGTGGTGCACCGCTTGCTGATGCGCATACGCAGCGCCTGACCGGCGAAAACCGCACGGCTGGCGAGTATGGCAAGCAGCCGTTGACCGGCGCGAAGACGCGAGAGAGCGGTGCACGATGTAGCCGTGGGGCGTTGGCCCACGGCTACAGTTGCGAAGCCGGCTCGGGGGTGACCAATCGTTCCGCATCGCGCCAGGTTACGGCCGTGGTTCCCCTCTCCACGTCTCGGCGTCTCCGCGTCCCCATGTCTCCGTGCCTCCACGTCCCCCGTGCGACCCGCGGTGACGCGACCACCGCGGGTCACATCCTCTCCCAATGGCCGTCATTCCCCCTCTCCGTGTCGGAGAGGGGGCGGTAGGGCCAAGCCGCACGGCCGCGGCCGTCGTTCCCCCTCTCCGTGTCGGAGAGGGAGCTAGGGGGTGAGGTCTTTCCCCCTCTCAGACGCGGAGAGGGGGGCTAGGGGCTGAGGGCTCGTCCCCGCGTCCCCACGCTGCCGGGCCCTTGACACCGCTCGGCAGACTTAACGATAGATAGAAAGCACTCAGACCGGCACGAGGGACGATGCGCGACGGATCGGGCCGCGCGGCGCGGCTCGCCCGCATCCGCCGGCGGTCGTCCCTCGTCTCATACTTGTCATACCCAACATGGCGACACGAGCACCGGGCGCACGCCTGCCGCTGCTGGCCGTCGAGGGCACTCATGCCACCCTGGGCCAGGCCATGGGCCGCTCCAGCGCCGTCCACATCCGCGCGGCGGTGGAGCAGGCCCTGGCTACTCTCCATGAGCAGGGGATCGATGACGCCACCCTGAACGAGCAGATCGCGCCCTTCGTCGAGGCTGCGGAGCGGATCTTCCCCCAATATCTCGTCGAGCTGCGCGCCATGGCGGACGCGGCCGGCGTCCCCTTCCCCGTGCTCTTCCGGCTCAACTGCTATGAGTCGCGCCCGCCGGGCACGCCGCCGGCGGCCGCGCCGGCCGCGCCGTCCGTTCCGGTCAAGGACCCGGGCGTGCTCCCCCGTGCCGGCAACGGCGCCGCCCCAGCCGGTGCGCCGGATGCGCTGGTCCCCACCGGCATCGATGGCTGCACCAGCGTGGTCAGCGCTGGCCGGCACGGCATCGTGGCCGGCCACACCGAAGACTCCTACCCCAGCGCCGCAGACGGCCTCTACCTCCTGGATGCGACAGTGACGGAGCGCAACCCCGTGAACGGCGCGCCCCGCCACCGGTTCCTGGCCCTCAACTACGCTCAGACGCTGCCGGGCTGCGCCGCGGCCGTGAACGAGTACGGCCTGGTCGTGCTTATCGACGCCTTGCCCGATCCAGAGCGGCGCGTCGGCGCCCCGCGCCACTTCCTCTCTCGCGCCCTGCTCGACGCGCCGTCGATCGACGCGGCCCTCGACCTGTTGCATCAGACGCAGCGCGCCGGCGGCTGGAACTTCCTGCTGGTGCAGGGCACGCGCGCTGTCAACGCGGAGACCACCGCCACCCGTGTGGCCGTGACGGAGATTGCCGGCGGCGCCTACGCGCACACCAACCACTTTCTGGATAGCGCCCTGGCGGCGCAGGCCATCGAACCGCGCGAGAACTCGCTCAAGCGCCTGGCGCGGGCCCTCGAGCTGGCGCGCCCCGGCATGACCGTGGCCGAGATGAAGGCGCTCCTGTCCGACCGGCACGGCTTTCCGGACAGCATCTGCCGCGAGCGGACCATCGGCGCCTTCGTGGTCGATACCGCCGCCCGCCAGATCGAGGTCTGCTGGGGCGAGCCCCATGCCGCGACCTGGACCAGCTACGCCTACTGAGACCGGTGCTACCGCCGCTCACCCGTCCGGCGGGGCGTCGGCCAACCCGGTGGGCCCTGTCCCGCCGATAGGGTCAGGTAGCCTGGACTATTTACCGCCAGCGAGCAGTCCCCTCTCTCTTTGGGAGAGGGCCAGGGTAAGGGCTCTGCTCGTGGAGAATGCAGGTTATCCGTCCGGCGGGGTGTAGGTCATGCCATACAGGCCCTGGCCCGCCCGCCAGGTGGAGCCGCAATATTCACTGATCACCGTCCACTCCGCCGCGGTCAGGTGGCCGTGGTTGTGGTAGAGGAAGTGACGCGCCCCGCCTTCCTTCGCCGCTACCAGCAGGCGCCGCAGGTCGCCGGCGGTGACCGGGTCGCCCCCGTGCGGCCGGCGACCGGCGTCGATCCACGGCAGCACCTTCCACGGATAGCCATCGGCGGCGGCGATACTGCGCTTCACCTCATTCACCATGAAGTCGCTGAAGAACGCGTCTGGAAACCCGCGCTCCAGCTCCCGCAGCCCCTCCATCAGCTTCCCCGGCGGCGCGTTTGGCTCCGCGCTGGGCAACGCCACCCCCAGCAGGGCGCGCACCGCGGCAAAGGCCTCCGGCTCCCACAGCCCGGGGTTCCAGTCCGCCAGGGTGGTCACGTAGCGGTAGACCGTCCCGTACAGCCCATCGACCCCACGATGCCAGATGTACAGCTTGGGCAGGATCAGATCGAAGAGAGGCGCGATGGCGGGGAAGTCGTAGCCGCACAGGGCGGCGAACGCCGGCATCCGCGGCCCGATCCCCAGCTTCACCTGCCGTCCCCGCGCCCGCGTGAGCGCCTCTGTCAACTGGTGCACCTGCCGATAGAAGGCTGTCAGGGTGCGCGACCGGAAAGCGAACCACGAGACGATCCCCGGATCATGGCCGATCAGCGCCAGGCCGTTGAAGACCCCGCCCGGCGCCGCCAGGGTGGCGTGCTCTCGCGTCAGCTTGTGCAGGCGCCGGTAGAGGCGGTCCTTGGCCGCCACCAGCCGCTGGTAGTCCAGCCCCATCCCCTCCGCTGCCGGCGCCACCTGGGGAGGCAGATCCTCGAAGAGGTTCGACCGATGCCCCGGCGCGATCTCATAGCCCCACTCCGGCCCATCCAGAATGACCCCGTCTGCGTCGGGGAACTGCGTCACCGTGTCTTCCAGCCGCGCCAGGTAGGCGCGCTGGCGCCCTTCGTCCGTGATCAAGGGGCCGCCAGCGCCGGGGAGGCCGGGGGCCGGCGGCCCCGCCCCGGCGGCCGGCTCGAAGAGGTAGACCGGCCAGCCGCGGCGCTTGGCCTTCTCCATCAGCTCGCGCAGGCGCCGCAGGCGCTCCGGGAACGCCTGCTCGGGGTCCGGCGGCGGCTCGACGCCCCACTTGCGGTACACCGTCGGGTTCGGCGCAAAGGCCCACACGCTTCCGGCGCGCGTGCCGCCCCAGCTCGCTGCGGGCGGCGCCTGGGGCGCGCCGCTCAGGTCTGTGCCCTCCGGCGTCGCGGCGCCTGAGCCGCCGGGCTCTGGATAGTCCGGCAGGAACGTCAGGCGGCCGATGACCAGCCCCCGCACGCCACCGGACTGCCACGCGTCCAGGATCCGATCCATGTCGGCCAGGACCGGCTCCAGGGGCTGGCCCACGCGCATCCAGGCTTCCAGCTCAGGCATCGCGCCTCCCTCGCATCATCATCGGAGATTATGCGCCTTGCGCCCTGGCGCCGGTACCGCCCCAACCTGCGCCCGCCGGCTGCAACCAGCCATCGCACAACGATCCCCTCGCCATGCGATCTGGTAGAGCAGGGGCGCAAGGGCGCCGCAGCTGCAACCAGCCATCCCGCAGCGATCCCGCCGCCACGCCAGCCCCCGCAGGCCCCCTCATTCAACCTTGAACCTTGAACCTTGAACCTTGAACCTTGAACTCCGTCTAACCGATCTCGTCCAGCTCCACCGCCCGGCCCGATTCCGAGCTTTCCACCGCAGCCAGGGCCATCTTGATCGACTGGAGATTGTCGCGCCCGGAGGTCTGGGGCGCGCGGCCCTCCGCCAGGGCGGTGAGCAGCTCGCCCATGCTCCCGCCAAAGGCCTCCGGAAACCAGCTCCCCTGGATGGCAAAGACGTGCTTGCGCGCGGGGTTGGCCTTCACCGCCACGGCTAGCTCGCTCTGCGACGCCACCGCCGCGCCCTGTGTGCCGTCGAGCAACCACTCGTAGCGCCCCAGCGCCTGCCGCACCGGCACGATGTTGTTGAAGTGCAGCGTGCTCATGACCTGGGCCGGCGGCGCATACTCGCACAGGATGGAGTAGATCATGGGCGACACCGCAGCCTGCCCCGGCACCCGCGTCGTGGTGGCCTTGATGCGCACCGGCGTCAGGCCGGTGTAGTACCGCGAGAGATCCAGGTAGTGGATGCCGTGGTCGACGATGTTGAAGTGCTCCAGCGCCGCGTACCAGCTCCCCGGCACGTCCTGGAAGGAGCGGTTCACGTGCAGCACGCTGTACAGGTGCCCCAGCACGCCCGACTCCACGATCAGCTTGAGCGCGCGGTGCGCCGGCGCCCAGCGTGCCTGCTGGTTGATCATCAGGGTCACGCCCGCGCGCTCGCAGAGCTCTACCATGTGCCGCGCGTCCTCATAGGTCAGGGCGAACGGCTTCTGGCTGAGGAGGTGCTTGCCGGCCGCGGCGATCTGCTCCACCAGCGGCACCCGCTGGCTGGCGTGCACCGCCAGGTCGATCACCTTGATCTGCGGATCGTCCAGCAGGTCCTCCAGCCGCGTCGTGTACCGCGGGATGCCGAACTGCTCCGCCACCAGGCGCGCCCGCTCCTCCACCACGTCGCAGGCGGCCAGCACCCGATAGCCGAAGCTGCGGTACGCCGGCAGGTGCGCCCCCCGCATGATCGACCCGCAGCCGGCGACCCCAATCGGGAACCGCTCGATCACCTCCGCCGGCGGTGGCCTGGGCCGGTAGTCCTCCGGCCGCAGGTCTGGTACATCAGGATGCCCTGTCGGGCCAGGATCGCTCACCTCGCGCTCCGCACAAAGAGCCGCATGCTGCCTTCCCACCGCTGCCCCGGCTGCAGGACGATCAGCCCGCTGGGCTCTACCCCGCTGGCCGCCAGGTTGAACACGTTCGGCGGGCACGTCCACGGCTCAAAGCAGACGCCCGGCCGCCCGGGCGGCGTGTAGACCACCACTGTGCTGAAGTGCCTGGAGGCCTGCATCACGCCCTCCAGTCCCGTCTGCGGGTCGATGACGCGGCACTCTAGCCGGCCGGTCCCGAGGTCCAGTTCGGTGTAGCCCCCATCGAAGTGTCTCCCTGCCAGGGGACGGGGCGTGCGCAGGTCGGTCTCCGCTGTGACGGGGACGGTCACGTCCTCCCAGCGCAGCCGCTCGCCCGTCCCCGGCGCGGCCACGCGCGCCAGGTCCCACCGGCGCGCGGCCGGGACGGTGATTAGGCAGCCTGCCGGCGACCCTTCCGGGCCAAAGGGGATCCGGAAGTACGGGTGCGCCCCAAAGCCGAAGGGAAGCGGGCCCGGCCCCACGTTCATCACCTCCGCGATCAGGTGCAGGCCGTCGTTGTCCAGGCGATACGTCGCCGCCAGATAGTACGGGAACGGATACCCCTCCAGCGTCTCCGCATGATCCGCCGACGAGAGCGAGCACCGCAGGAAGGCCGCGCTCTCCCAGGCCTCGAAGCGCTCCACCTTCCACGGCCGCGTCTTAGCGAACCCGTGGCCGGCATTGCCGTTCATGTCCAGCGTGGGGAGTTGGTACCGCTGCCCCTGGAAGACGTACTCGCCCCTGGGGATGCGCCCAGGCCAGGGGAAGAGCAGGGGGATCCCCCACCAGGAGGGCTGCGCCCGCAGGGCGTCCAGATCGCCGGGGGCGAGCAGCAGGTCGACCAGCCGGCCGCCGGGCGCGGGCAGCGCGGCGCTCAGGCAGTTGTTCCCAAAGCCGGGCCAGACGCGGGCGGACGCCCCGGTGTGCCCGTCCCGCAGCACGTACACGGTCTCCCCTTCCTGGGTGATGGTCTCCGCGCGATAGCGGCTCATGCCGGTGGCTCCCTCCTCTCGGCCATCGCCGGCTGGGAATTGTAGGCAGGATGCCCGCCACCGCGCGAGTACCTGGGCGGTGCCCTCAAGGTCCAGATCACGCCCAGCCCTGGCCCGCTCCCCCTCCGCATCTGGGCGACGGCGGCGTGCCCGCGCCGGATCACGTCTTCTCCCTATGGCCGGCGGTCCCCCGCTCCGTGTCGGAGAGGGGGCCAGGGGGTGAGGTCCCTCCTCTCCCGCTGCGGCGCGGCCCCGCCCGAAGGGGGTGAGGTCCGCCTCGGGGGCTGATCCCGAAGCCGTGCGCGCGCCCCCTACCACTGCGCCCCACTCCCACGGCACCGGGTTGTCCGGAACGCGCGAGATGCCTACACTCTTGACCACGGTGACCGCCTCCCCTCGCGCGTCGACTGCCGGCACCACCGCCTCGGCTGCCGCCCCTGTGGCCGGCCGCGACCAAGCGGCAGCCCCTGTCCCCGCAGCCGTTCCATCCCTGCCGTGGCGCCTGGCGTCCAGGGCGGCCGCCACCTTCGACGCCCTGACGGTGCGCGACTACCGCCTGCTCTTCCAGGGGAACGCCGTCACCTCGATCGGGTACTGGATGCAGCAGGTGGCCCTCGGCTGGCTGGTGCTCGATCTGACCAACTCCCCCTTTTACCTGGGGCTGGCGTCCTTCGCCCGCTCCATCCCCATGCTCGCCATCTCGCCCTTCGGCGGCGTGCTCGCCGACCGCCTCGACCGCCGCCTGGTGATCATCTCTACCCAGGTCGCCCAGCTCGTCCTGACCGCCCTCCTGGCGGTGCTGGTCTTCACGCGCCTGGTCAACATCTGGCACGTCCTGCTGGCCTCGTTTCTCATGGGCACCGCCGTTTCCGTGCATGTCCCCGCGCGCCAGGCCCTGATCCCCGCCCTCGTTGGGCGGGAGCGCCTGACCAACGCCCTGGCCCTCTACTCCATGAGCCTGAATACCAGCCGCATCCTTGGCCCATCCCTGGCCGGCGCCGTGATGGGCTGGGCCGGCGTGGGCGGCTGCCTCGCGCTCCAGAGCGCCGGCTACCTCTGGGCGGCGAGCAACGTGCTGCAGATCAGGTACGGCGCGCAGACCCGCCACGGCCACCACCGCGCCTCGGTGCTCCACAATCTCGCCGACGGCCTGCGCTACTGCTATCGCACCCGTCCCATCTTCCTCCAGCTGCTCATCGCCGCCGTGCCCACCGTCTTCGCCATGCCCTACATGCAGTTCCTGCCCGCCTTCGCCCGCGACGTCTACCGGATCGGCCCCAGCGGGCTCGGGCTGCTTATGACCTGCATGGGCGCCGGCGCCCTCCTCGGATCGTTCGCCATCGCCTCCCGCCGCTCGATCCGGCGCAAGAGCCTGGTCACCGTCGTCTGCGCGGCCGCGTTCGGCCTCTTTCTCTGCGCCTTCGCCCTGGCTGCGTCCCTGCCGCTGGCCCTCGTCTTCCTGGCGGCCGCGGGGGCGAGCAGCTCCATCTACACCACGCTGAACGGGACTATCCTCCAGGAGATCTGCCCCGACGAGTACCGTGGGCGGGTGAGCAGCGTGTACATGGTGACCTGGGGCTTGATGCCGCTGGGTGCCCTCCCTGCCGGCGTCCTGGCGGAGGCGTACGGCCCACAGGCCACGGTCTTCCTCGGTGGCGCCATCTGCCTCATCTTCGCCGTCGCGATCCTGCTCCTGCGCCCGCAGCTCCGGCGCGCCGAATAGCGCCCGCGCCCCGGCGCCATCCTGCATCGCTGGCCGACCGCTGGCCGTCAGTCCCATTTCCCAATGGGATGAGGACGGAGGATCGATCGACTGGGGTTCCCGATAGTTGGGTCCCCATCTCACCTATGGGATGAGGATGGAGACGCTCGACCCGCCGCTGCTGGCGGTGGCACGATCCCCTCTCCCTATGGGAGACGGTTAAGGTGAGGGCACGGCACTCACCACTCGCTCCTCGCTACTCACTACGGCAGCGCAATTCGCAGGCCGTGCGCCCGCGCTGGCGTCACGCCCCGCCCCGCCCCATCCGCCGTCCCCCGCTGGCGCAGATACTCCAGCGTCTGGGCGCGATCCTTCGCCCGCAGGGCGATCGCCGTCGGACGCGGCCCGGGGGGCAGGACGCGCCCGCCGCTCGGGGGCGCGATCAGCTCCAGCTTGATCCCGCCCAACTCCAGCACTACCCCTCGGCCGGCGAGGCCATCCGCCACGCGGGGCCAGCCAAAGGCCTGCTGGTAGCACGTGGCGGCAAACTCCGGGTCGGAGACCAGCACCGACACGCTCAGTAGCTCCTCCCAGCCCGCCGGGTGAGGCGTCAGCCCGCCGATCTTCTCGATCTCTCTCAGGCGGGCCTCGTCGCCCCCTTCCCACTCGATCAGGTACGGCATCGGGGGCAGGGGCGGCTTGGGCGGGGGCTGTCCGCGGTGCGGTAACGGCGGCGGCCGGCCCGAAGCCGCGATCACCGCTGGGGACTGTGTGAGCGGCGACGACCCCGGCGCCACCACCAGCATCCGCCAGCGCAGGCGGGTACCTTCCGGCGTGGCCCGCTCCCCTGCCTCCACCGCCGTGTGCGGGATGCCCGCCTCATCCAGGCGCCGCACCGCCGCGTCCAGGTCCGTGACCGCTACCGCGTACGCCGGCGGATTCTCTCCCGCCGCGGCGATCCATTCCAGCAGCCACTTCGCCCTGGGATTGGTCGGGTCCTTGACCGCCAGCAGCTCGATGTAGTAGATCCCGAAATGGACCAGCGCGTTGTGCGTGCCGGTGGGATGCTCGCCCCCTGGGATGACGTGAAAGCCGAGACCGTCGCGATACGTGGCAATTGCCTTGTTCAGGTCTTTGACCGCCACCACGATGTGGTCGAAGCGTGCGGGGACGGGTTCGGTCATTCGGCTGCGGGGTGATTATACCGGTCCCGCCTGCGGTCCCTGGTTCAGCGCCGCCAGCAGCTCCTTCGCATGACCGGCCGGCGTCACCTGCCGGAACACCCGCTGGATGGTGCCGTCCGGCCCGATGATGAAGGTGCTGCGGTTGATCCCCATGAACTGCCGCCCGTCCCGCTCGCGGAGCACCCATACCCCGTACGCCTCGGCAATGCGGTGGTCGGGGTCGGCCAGCAGCGTGAACGGCAGGGCGTACTTCGCCTTAAACGCCGCCTGCGCCTCCACCGTGTCCGGACTGCACCCCAGCACCACCGCATCCCGCGCCACAAAGCCGGCGAAATCGTCACGGATTTCGCATGCCTCGGTCGTTCAGCCGGGGGTGTCCGCCCGCGGGAAGAAGTAGAGCACCACCGTCCGGTTGCGGAAGTCGCTGAGGGACACCCGCCGGCCATCGTCGGCCGTGGCCGTGAAGTCGGGCGCCCGATCGCCA
>DAOTTI010000291.1:0-6427 GCA_034437795.1 Chloroflexota bacterium
TCCTACTCCAGTTGTTCCTACTCCAGTTGTTCCTACTCCAGTTGTTCCTACTCCAGTTGTTCCTACTCCAGTTGTTCCTACTCCAATTGTTCCTGCTGCGATTGGGCGGTGCATGCGGCAACCCCGGTGTCGCCTGAGCCCAGGGAGGGGCCGGTGCCACCAACGTCCTGGGTGCATCATTTCAGCCCGGCGAACCAGGTCACCGGGCAACCGTTTTCCAGGGTTGCAGCCGGTCATGACGCACATCGTCGGCCTGCCGCGCGGCTCCTATCCCCGATTGTTCATCGTCGGCGATCAGTTCCCTCTCCCAAAGGGTGAGAGTGAGGGCTCTGCTTCGTGACTAATCCGTCATGCTCCTCCGGAGCACCAGCGCGGCATGGAAAAGGCGGCCGTTTGCACAGGTATCCGGGCTATCGTACTTGACCCTCCGGTGCCCCGCGCGGCCAGGGATACGCATTGGCGCCGGCCTCAGGTGCGACCGGACCTGGCGGCAGCGCGGCCTGCCACGACAGCGCCTGCGTCGCCAGTCGTTCCACTACTTCCGGGTACTGTCCGGCCAGGTTCGTTAGCTCCATGGGGTCGGCCGGTATGTCGTACAGCTCCACGCGGCTGTGGTCGGGGTTGAGCAGCAGCTTCCAGCGACCGACGCGAATCGCCAGCCGCGGGCTTCTGTGGATGGGGTGCCCCACGATCCCGTAGCGCCACTCCCACAGGAGTGGCCGCCGGCGCTCATGGGTGCCCCCGAGCAGGGCGCTGGAGATATCCTCACCGTCCAGCTCCAGCGCCTCCGGCAACTGGACGCCGGCTAGGCGGCAGAGCGACGGCAGGAAGTCTACGGCGCTGACGACCGAGTCATCGTCCACCCGCCCGGCGGGGACGTGCCCCGGCCATCGCACGATGAGAGGCAAGCGCACGCCACCCTCGTACAGGCTGCGCTTGCGCCCGCGGAACGGCCCCGCGCTTCCCACCCCGCTGTGGGAGGCGTTCCGAACCAGGATATCCTCCGGGCCATTGTCGCTGGTAAAGAGCACCATCGTCTCGTCTGCCAGGCCGAGTTGATCCAGGCGCGAGAGCAGCCGGCCGATGTGGCGGTCGGCGTTGGTGATCACGGAGTAGTAGATGGTCGGGGCGCCCTTGTGCCCAACGCCCAGCGGCGAGAGGTGGCGATAGGGCGCCATCTGCTCCTCGGTCGGGTTGAGCACGGCATGGGGATCGAGCAGCCACGCCTGCACGTAAAACGGCCGGTCGCGATTGGCCTCGATGAACTCGATGGTCGCGTCGATGATGGCCTCGGTAGAGCATGGCTGAAAGGCGGCGGCCGTCTGGCCCTGCTCGGTGATCTCCCCGACGTCCGGCCAGCCGGGCCCGCTGCTGTGCGTGCTGCGATGCGCGTCGAACCCGTAGGCCCCCGCGTCGGGTACGCCCTGACCCCGTCCCAGGTGCCACTTGCCAAAATGGGCCGTGGCGTACCCCGCCTGCTGGAGCAGGCGTCCGATGGTCGGGATGTGCGGATCGAGGTGCGCCGGCAGGCCCCGTGCGCGATCCTGCTCCGGCGTGGTGAAGATGGTGTGGATGCCGAGCGGCCCGGGGAAGCGCCCCGTCAGGAAGGCGGCGCGGCTGGGCGAGCAGACGGGGGCATTGACGTAGAACTGGGTAAACCGTGTGCCCTCAGCGGCCATCCGATCCAGGCACGGCGTCTTGATCTGCCGGTGGCCGAAGCAGCCCAGATCGCCCCAGCCCCAGTCGTCGCCTAGGAGAAACACGAAGTTGGGTGGCCGGCGCGTTCGTGTAGCAGTGGACATGGCGCTCATCAAGGGTGGCGCTGTAATCAGTGGCGGTGCGGTCCAGATGATAGTACCTCGATGGGCGCCCGGCCACTGCCGGCCGTGTGTCGAGGCGCAGCACGAGCGGCGATGTAGAGAAATACTGATAGCAGTGAGGGGCAGGAGCAGCGCTGGGGTCCGGACGGTTTATCCGTCGTCGACGATCAATTCCCTCGCCCTGTCGGAAAGGGTTAGGGCGAGGGAGGGTTAGGGCGAGGGCTTCACTGGTGCATAACCAGTCATGCTCCTGCAGAGTACCGGCGCCGCAGGTTACTAGCTGGCCAGCTACACAGGAAACCGGGCTAGCCCAGGGATCCCGCTGGAGGCGGGACGACCACAGGGAGAAGGATCCAGCAGCCGTACCGCATCGAAGGAGCGAGGCGGTCTTGCGCGACGCCGAGCGCGTCGTTCACGATCTCATCCACACGCACAAGCCGGCTGCTTTTCTGCCCCGGCGCGACGCGTTGGTGTAGCAGTGGCCGTGCACCAAGGGGAGCCGCTTCGCCCGGCGCTCCGGGGCGTGCAGCCGGATACTGAGGCTCACGACGCTCGACGTCCAACAAGTAGCTCCAGTGGATCCCCGGTAACATGCGTACCCTGTATCTGCCGGACATGCTCCACGTCGACTACTGGGAGGGATGACGCTTCGACTAACAGCATCCGGAGAACGCACTAACCGACCGTCGGGTTGGTCAGTTGCTAAGTCGACTAGCCCCACCATACACATCAGTACGGTCGTGACAGGGAGAACCTTGCAAGATCCTGTGTTGTCGGTGCAGACGCCGCTCGGCTTCACCCGTTACCTGCTCCGCCGCAACGAGGGACATCATCACCTCGATCAAGCATCCGGCGATGCGAGGCCGTCTGCACGTTGTAGCAGCCACCCTGCGCGATCCCGTTCAGGTGGGGCGGAGCGTCCGCGATCCACAGGTGCTGCTCGTCTATCGTCGAGATCCACGCCGTGTCGTCTGCGCCGTGGTCAAGCGCAGCGGCGGGACTGGACACCTCATCACGTGCTACCCGACTGATTGAGATCAAGTCGGGAGAACTGCTGTGGACAAGGTGACGTTGTGCTACGACCCCGAGCGCGCAACGCTGACCATCTGGCTTGGCGACCCGTCCACCGAGATGACCGCCGAAGCAGTGGGCGACGACACCGTTCTCATGAGGGGTGGCGCCGGCCATGTCATCGGCTTGGAGAAGCTGAACGTGACGCTCTCGTCCAGCGCCCGCGGCCTTACGGGAGAAAGAACCCCCACTACTCCCTCTGCGCCTGTCCCGGCCTGAGGGGCCCCGGCAGCGCCGAGAAGGTGGGGGCCGCCGCTAGCTCCGGCGGTCGGTGTCGAACGGCACCACGTCGCAGGTGTCTTGGTACCAGGTGAGCAGCCGCTCCTTGAGTTGCGCCAGCACGCCCGCGTAACGCGCATCATCCGCCACATTGCGCAGCTCCCCGGGGTCCGCGCGCAGAGGTCGTACAGCTCGTCTGGCTCGTAGAGCCGCCGCACGTACTTGAACTCCCTGGTGCGGCACATAGCCGCCTTGGTGTGCTCCGGGCCTTCGCTCGATTGCAGCCCCACCCGCGGCCAGTAGAGGCCACTCGGATCCTGGCTGCTGGTGCTCTCCAGCTCCATCGCCTGGCGCTCCCCATGCCGCCGGCCGCCCTCGCAGAAGGCGGCGTCACGGTGCTCGTCCGTCTCCCCGGCCAGCACTGGCAGGAGCGAGCGCCCAAAGTGGGTGTGAGTCGGCGGCAAGCCGGTCAGGGCCTCGACCGTCGCCGGCACGTCGATCAGCTCCACGATCGCCTCGCTCACCCGCGGGCGCACCGGCACCCCCCGCGGCGGCTTGATCAGTAGCGGCACCCGCACCAGACAGTCCTCGAAGGTGTTCTGCGTCTTCTCCACCAGGCCGTAGTCGCCAGTGAAGTCCCCGTGATCGGGGAAGAAGAAGACCGCCGTGTCGTCATAGAGGCCGGCCTCGCGCAGCGCGTCCATCACCAGGCCGAACTGGTGGTCCACCCGCGCGCACATGCCGTAGTACGTCGCCCGTAGCTCGGTCCAGCGCTCCTCCGTCCACGATTGCAGGCGTTGCCGCTCCCAGATGCCCTTCAGGAGGCTCGGCTTGCCCCGCCAGCCGTCCGGCGTGGGCAGGCGCGGCGGCAGCTGTGTCCGGTCGATCATCGAGTACCACGGGTCTTCCACCGCGTAGGGCGGGTGAGGATAGGTCAGGGGCAGGTAGAGGCACAGGGGCTTGCCCGCCTGTGCCGCCGGGCCTTGGCCCCGCCCGTAGCGCCGGATGAGGTCGATGGCCCCCTGCACGTGCGCCCAGTCGGAGTCGTGGTAGTGGTCCTCACCCGCGGGCACGTCCAGCCGGCCGACGTAGAACGAGTAGTAGGTGTCCGACCCCGGCGGGCCGCGCCACTCGCGCTGGCGGTCCATGGCGAACATCGGCCGCACCGGCCGGCCGGCGGCGCGGGGATCATGCTTCACATCACAGTACGGGTCGTAGCCGTGCTGCGCCGGGACCAGGTCGTTCTTGCCGCCCCACCAGACGAAGTAGCCGTTGTCCTTCAGGCGCTTCAGCAGCACCGGCTCGTCGGGGCGCAGCATGTAGAACATCGTGCGATGGCCGCGCACGTGCGGGTACCAGCCGGTCATGAACGAGCAGCGGCTGGGCGTGCACACCGGGTTCTGGCAGAAGGCGTAGCGGAAGGAGACGGCGTCCGTCGCCACCCAGCGATCCAGGTTCGGCGTCACCGCGCCGGCGTTGCCCAGGTGCCCCAGCACGTCCCCCCGCCACTGGTCGGGGTTGAAGATCACAAGGTGCGGCATCCGCGGCCGTCCGGTCATCAGGTCCCTCCTCAAACGCCACGAAGGCTACCATCCGGAGCCTCCGCCCTTCCCTCCTTCCAGATGGGCGCAACCACCTGGTCTGGTCGCGGCGCTGTTGCGTTTCCTGTCCCACAGGGAGAGGGTGAGGGCTCCGCCAGCCGCGAAGACTGGCTGCGCCTTCATCGATCGCCCGCTGCGCCGCCGCCTCGGCATCGTGGTGAGGGCCCCGCCAGCCGCGAAGAGTGGCTGCGCACCTTTCAGAGCCGGTCCAGCCCGCGACCGATGCTCTGGCTGCGCGTGGCCGCGCTCGTTCCGTTCGGCCGGTCGCGCCGGCACCATGTATTCGTATTCAGGGTACGGGCGACCCGCTCAACTCAACCATTCGGCCGGGCGCGCCGGCACGCTCGCCAGTACCGCGTTATGCCGCGCGATAGCGCTCCACCGCCCGGTGGTTGAGCGAGACGCCCAGGCCGGGCGTGTCGAACAGCTCCAGGTGCCCGTCGCGGATGGGGACCGGGCGTGAGATGAGCTCATCGATCCAGGGGACGTCGCCCAGCTGATACTCCAGCACAAGGAAGTTCGGAATGCAGGCGCACAGGTGCGCGCTGGCGATGGTCGCCACCGGACCGACCATGTTGTGCGGCGCCAGCGGCACGTAATAGGTGTCCGCCAGGGCGGCGATCTTCTTCATCTCCAGGATCCCGCCGGTGCGCGCCAGGTCAGGCATGATGATGTCCGCCGCCTGGCGCTCGAAGAGCTCGCGGAACTGGTACCGCGTCACCAGCAGCTCACCTGTGCAGATGGGGGTGGTCACCGCATCGGCGACTTTGGCCAGGGCCGCCACGTTCTCCATCGGGATGGGGTCCTCGATCCACAGCAGGTCGTACGGCGCCAGCGCCTGCCCCAGCCGGATGGCGGCCGCTACGTCGAAGGCCCCGTGCGCGTCGACGGCCAGGTCGACGTTGGGCCCCACCGTCTGGCGCACGGACTCCACCATGCGCGCCATGTGCGCCAGGTCGGCCGCCCCTAGCTGCCGGTTGAAGCGGCTGGCCTGAGGGATCGGCTCATCGACATCCATCTTGAGGGCGGTGAAGCCGGCCGCCACCGCCTCCGCCGCTTTCTGCGCGTACTCGTCCTCCACGTACCGCGCCCCGCGGAAGAAGCCGTCCACGTACACCCGAATGCGGTCGCGGCAGGCCCCGCCCAGCAGGTTGTAGATGGGCTGGCCGCACACCTGGCCGGCAATGTCCCACAGCGCGGTCTCGATCCCCGAGAGCGCGGCCGGATTGGCCCCCCGCCGGTAGAGCGTCTCCCAGTGCAACTCGATCTGCAGGGGGTTCTTGCCGACCAGGTAGTCCCGTAGCTGGTGGAGGCTCTCGATCACGCCCGTGCTGCGGTAGAGCAGGGACTCGCCAAGCCCCACCAGCCCGCCGCTAGCGTCGGTCTCCACCTCGACGAACGCCATCGGGAACCGCGGCCAGTGCCGCCCTTTGACGGCATGGACCTTCACGTCGGTGATCTTCATCGGTGCCTCTCCCTTCACACTCGTGGTCAGACGTGGCCGCCGCACCGGGCCACGTCCACGGATGGTACGGCTGCGCGCCCACGGTCACGCCACCGGCCCGGTGACCGACCAGTTGAGCACAGGGGCCAGAGCGACTATAGTGGGGAATGGGAGGAACGACGATGAACGACGATCAGGTCTCGATTCATGTGTCCAGCCAGGATCAGGTCTCGATCCATGTGTCCAGCCAGTTCAGTGCTCGTCTCACCCGC
>DAOTTI010000292.1:0-9001 GCA_034437795.1 Chloroflexota bacterium
GCTGGCCTTCGGGCTGGCCGGTCCGGAAATCACCGCGCTCTACTCCGCGCAGCGTGCCCTCGCCGCGGACCTGCCCCTAGCGCCCGATCATGATCGCCTGGGCGGCGTCGCGCTCCACCTGCCGGATGGCGCCGCCGGTCGCTTCTACACTGAAGGCGCAGGCGGCGGCGACTTCGGCTATCCGATCACCGACGAAGGGGACATCGCCTTCTGGACCGCCTACGCCGCCCTGGGCGGCCCCACCGCGCTGGGCTATCCCATCTCCCAGCGCTTCGAGCTGGATGGTGCCCCCGTCCAGCTTACGCAGCGCGCCCTGCTCCGCTGGGACCCCCACCAGGAGACGGTCACCCTGGTCAACGCCTTCGAGCTCTTCAGCCGCGCCGGCGCCTTCCTCGGCTGGCCCGGCTGCCTGCCCCCGCTGCCGTCCAGCGAGCCCATCTCAGGGGCGCCGCACTGCTCCCTCGATGGCTGGCTTCAACTGAAAGGCATCCCCGCCCCCATCGCCGACGACGGCTCTCAGGGCGACTTCCGCCGTGCGGTGGCCATCCGCCTTGGCTGGCTGACCAACGACGCCATCCGCGACGCCTACCTGGCCGACCCCGCCGGCGCCGCGGGCGCCTCGCCCGCAACCAATCCGGTCCCGCCGCGCCACCGGCCTGAGCATGGCCAGCCCTGGGCGGGGAGCGGCGGGACGGAAGGGATGGACGGAACAGAAGGCACGGAAGGGCCGCAGGCCCTGCTCGACGATGCCATTCCCTGGGCGGCCATCGAACGCTACGGCCTGCCGATGAGCCGCCCTGAGCAGTTCGGGCCCTTCCTGGCCCAGCGGTTCCAGCGAGCCGTCCTCCAGCTCTGGCTGGATGAGGTGCCTGCCCCTGGCGACATCGGCGGGCCGGCCCTGCCCCCGCCCGGGACCGTGACCGCCGTCCTGGCCGGCGAGCTGCTCCGCGACTCCGGCCTCGTCCCCCGGCAAGCGCTGGTCCCGACCACCGCCGACGGCCAGCCGGGCGCCCCTCCGGAGCTTCCCGCTCCACCCCAGCCGCCTCAGCTGCCCGAGCCGCCGGCCGCCACGCCCTCCCCCGCGCCCGCCACACCCGCTCCTCCTGCCACTCCCCCAGCCACAGCCTCTCCCGCCCCTCCAACGGCCACGATCTCCACGACAGCTACAACGCCTCGCACCGTCCCTCCAACCGCCACTCCTCCCCCTGCCACTCCTACAACCACGGCTCAGGCCTCCGCTCCCACGGCCACTACCACCGGAGCTACCCCCGTCTCCCCGACCGCACCGCCAACCCTCCGACCATGACTTTAGAGTGCAAGGTTCAAGGTTCAAAGTTCAAAGTTGAAGATGAGACACGCGCTCTCCTGATGAGTGGGGCAATAGACAGGTGGACGCCCACCTCGGCCACATCCAGGCCAAAAGCCACCACTCTCCCCCGCCAAAAAACTCTGAACTTTGCACTTTAAACCACCCCGCCGGGTGTGGCCGCCGGCCGGCGCCCGCGGCGCCACCACCAGAAGGTCAGGATGAACGGCACGACCGGCAGGGAGTAGACCACCAGGTAGATCAGCAGGTCCAGCACGTCTTGCAGCCAGACGCTCAGGTGGGCGAAGGCGGTGCGCAGGGTGCGGATCGGGCGCGGCTCCGGTCCGGGCGCCCCACCCGGCCCCCTCCCCGGCAGCACCAGTGTCACTGTGACGGTCGAGATGTCGGCCCGCCGCTGCAGGAGGTTCATCCGCCCCCGCAGGCGCTCGATCTGGCTCCGCACCTCGGTGAGGCGCTGCTGCAGCGGCAGGATCTCCTCGATCCGCTGCGCCCGTTCCAGCAGGCGCAGGTACTGCTGCTCCGTCGCCTCCAGGTTGCGGACTTGCGCCTCCAGGTCCACGTATTCCTCCGTCACCTCCTGCGTGCTCACCTGCTCCGCCAGGGGCTTGCCCACCTCACGTAGACGCTGCAGCAGCTCCCCGAACGAGTCGGACGGCGCCTTGATGGTGATCGTTGCGCTCTGGCCTGGTACGGGGACCGGCCGCACTGGCAGGGGAGGGACGGCGCCGCTCTCCGCCGGCTGCCCCCGCGCCGCCTCCACCGGCGCGAAGGGCGTCGCGTCCGCCTGGTAGCTGGTACTGGACGCCGCCACGTAGGCGCCGGGCACGCCGGCCACGATGCCGGTGACGCGCTGCACCCCCTCCACCAGGTCGGTGACCTGCACCGTCAGGTAGGCCGTCTTGACGATCATCCGCTCCGTCGGGGGCAGCGGAGGCAAGGGCTGCTGAAGGGGCGTCCCTCTGGCGCTCCCACCGCTCCCGGCCCCGGCCGGCGCCCCCGCCTGGCCTCCGGCGGGCGCCGCGGCATCGGTGCGGCCCGGCAGGGGGGCCTGAGGCGCCCCCCGCGCGCTCGCCTCGCCCTCAGCCACAGACCCCGGCCGGCCCAGGGCGCGGTCAGCGTCTCGCGCCCTCAGGTGGAGCGTCGGCCCGCCATCCAGCAGGGTCGCGCAGGCCGGACCCGCCAGCACGATCGAGGCCAGGGCCGCCAGCGCGCCTCCGGCCAGTAGCTGCGCTGGCTCACGCCGGCCAAACCAGGCCCGCACCTGCAGCACTCCGCGCCGGATGTCGGCCCGCGGCCCCAGCCTCCCCAGCACGCGCCGTGCAGCGGCGCTCAGGTCGCTCATCGCCGTTTCACCTCACCCCCCAAGACGCCACACCGGCACGAAAAGTTCCCGCCATAGCGTCTTCCCTGTAGCAGAGGGTGAGGGCTCCTGAAGTCCCCTTTCCCTATGGGAGATGGGGGGCCGGTGGAGCGGGCGGCGGTGAAGGCTGGCTCAGTTCCCTCTCCCTATGGGAGAAGGTCAGGGCTCCGCTCATGTTCCGGCCGCCGGCGACGCGGGTTAGCCTCCCGAAAGAGCGGGGACGATCTGCACCTCGGACGCGGGCGCCACCGGCGTCTCCAGCGTCGCCGGCTCGGCGTCGACGAAGATGCGGATGTGCTGTCGGATGGCGCGGCTGGTGGCGCACAGCCGGTTGCGCATGCCCGGCCAGCGCCGGTCGAGCTCGTCGATCACGCCCTGCACGGTGCCGGCCTCCACCCGCACCCGCCGCCCGCAACCCGGAAAGAGCTGCACCAGCGACGCCGGCAATACCACCTCGGCCATCTCACGCCTCCATCTCGATCGCACTCGATTGCACTTCCTGGTTCAGTCTTGAGGCAGGCTCCGTCTTCTCACAGGGAGAAGGCCGGAGGTCCGCCCTCCCTCGCCCTGCTCGCCATCCACACTCCTCTCCCTGTAAGAAAGGGCTGGGGTGACGGTCCTCCCATCCGGGCCATCACCCGAGACGAGTCCCGTTCCCCAAAGGGAGAGGGCTAGGGTGAGGGCATCCGTCGTCAGGGATCCAGGCTAGCCGCCTGGGCGGCGCTCAACCTGATCGGCCACCGCCGGCGGTCAAGCGCCGTGATCTGGATCAGATTGCCGCAGGTGTCGTTCAGCATCGCTATCGTCGAGCCGGTCACTTTGGTCGGCGGCAGCGTGAAGTCGGCGCCGCGCGCCTTCATGCGGTCATACTCCTGCTGCACGTCGTCTACAAAGAACATGGCGGCCGGCCGGCTTTGCTCGAACATCGCCCGCTGGTGAGCCTTGGTGGCCGGATTGTCGTTGGGAGCCAGCTGCAGCTCGACGCCGTCCGGTTCCTCGGGCGAGGCTACGGTGAGCCATCTGAACGAGCCCTTGGTGATGTCCGCTTTCTTCTGGAAGCCCAGGACGTCGGTGTAGAAGCGCAGCGCCTTCTCCTGGTCATCCACGTAGATGGTGGTCACCCTAATCTTCACGGTGATCTGCTCCTGACCACGGATCACATCGGTTTGGGGCGGCTCGTCACTCCACCACCGCCACCTGCACCGAGAGCACCGGCGGCAGATACCCAGCGATCAGCTCCCACGAGCTACCCTCGTCACGGCTGCCGAAGATCTCGCCGGTGTTGGTGCCGAAGTAGACGCCGGCCGGTTCGAGCGTGTCCACCGCCAACCCCTCGCGCAAGACGCCGCAGAAGGCACCGCCTTGCGGCAGGCCGCGGTCCAGACGCGTCCAGGTGTCGCCACCGTCACGGCTGCAATACACGGCCGCCTTCCCTTCCGGCATGAAGCGCCCGTCCGGCTGGAGCGGAATGACGTAGATGCTCCGGTGGTCGTGCGGCAGGACGGCCATGGGGAAGCCGAAGTCGCTCGGAAGCCCCGCGCTGATCTCCTGCCAGGTCTCGCCGCCATCCGAGCTGCGATAGACGCCAAAGTGGTTCTGCTGGTAGAGCAGGCTGCCCCCGTTGAGCGTTCCTCCATTGAGCGCCCCCACCAGGTGGTGCACGCAGCCGGCCACCTGGTTCTCCGTGTTCACCTCATCGAAGTTCCGCGTGTTGCGGTTGCGCGGCTCCCAGGTCTTGCCCCCATCGGCGGTGTAAAACGAGCCGGCAGCGGACGTGCCGACCCAGATCTGGTTGGGGTCGTCCGGATGCGCCACGATGGAGTGCAGGCACGGGCCCCCGTTCCCGCCCTGCCAGTTGGGTGTCGAGGGATGCTCCCGCAGGCCGGAGACGTGCGTCCAGGTGGCGCCGCCGTCCGCGCTCTTGAACAGCCCGATCGGCTCCACGCCGGCGTAGAGCACGCCGTGCGCCGGCTCCAGGTGCCAGACCTTCTCGATCTTCGGGCCGCCCTCGCCGTAGGTCAGGCCCTCGCTTGAGGGCGTCCAGGTCCTTCCCAGGTCGTCGCTGCGCCAGACGGTCGCCGGCGGCTTGCGATTGGCGTGCAGGCCGCTCATCGGGGCGCCGCCTTCGGTGCATGGCATCATCGGCTCGGCTCCGCATTCGGGGCACTTGAACATGAACCCCTCGTAGAGCCCGCTGCCGCCCGGCCCGCCGGTGGCCGCAAGCAGCGCCCCCGTCGCCGGATCATATGTGACGTGCATCGTGTGCCTGCCCTCGCAGAACGGCCCCCTCACCTCCCACGTCTGGCGCGCCCGGTCGCTTTCCAGAATGAAGGCCCCCTTCCGCGTCCCCGCCAGCACTAGAACCCGTGATCCCATCAGTTCGCTTCTCCTTTCGGTCTTGTGTTCACTTAACTTTGAACTTTGAACCTTGAACGTTGAACTCTAAGAGAGCGGCGACCGAGTAGATCGGTGGCAATCGCGCCGGCAGCGCCCGCCACGTCTCCCCTTCGTCCGCGCTCCAGAACACCTGGCCGGTGGTGGTGCCGGCGTAGACGCCGGCCGGTTCGAGCGCATCAAGCGCTAGCGCGCCACGCAGCACGCTGAGCGAGGTCCGCTCGCGCGGCAGGCCATGGGTCAGCGCCTGCCAGTGCGCCCCAGCGTCGCGGCTGCGCCACACCGCCATCGTGCCGCCGGGCACGTGGCGCCGGCCCGGCTCGTCGCTCTCCAGTGGCACGACGTACAGCGTGTCGGCGTCACGCGGGTGCACCGCCAGCGGGAAGCCGAACCGTGACGGCAGGCCAGCGCTCACGTCCACCCAGCGCCGGCCCCCGTCGTCGGAGCGGTAGACGCCGTCGTGGTTCTGCTGGTAGAGGCGCAGGCGACCCGAGCGTCCTTGGCCACCGGCCGCCGGCGCCGGCGGGTCGGATGGGGCCAGCGCCAGCGCGTGGACGCATGGGTGCAGCTCCGCCGGCATCGCCGGCCCGGCGCCGGCTCGGCCCTGCTCCCCTCCACGTTCCCCCACATCGTCGACCGTGTCCGCAGCAACGACAGTGGCGCAGCGATCCCACGTCCGCCCGCCATCGCGCGTGTGGAACACGCCGCCTGACGAGACGCCCACCCACAGCTGCTGCGGGTCGCTCGGGTGGGGCACGATGGCGTGCAGGCACAGGCCGCCGGCCGTCGGCCGCCAGGCCGGGCGCGATGGGTGCACCTGCAGCCCGGCGACGTGCCGCCAGGTGGCCCCACCGTCATCGCTGCGGTACAGGCCGGCCGGCTCGACGCCCGCGTACAGCGCGCCATGGGCCGCCGTGACGCGCCACACCTGCGTGATCTCGGGGCCATCGTCGCCGTAGGTCAGGCCCTCGCTGGAGAGGCGCCAGCTGTGGCCCAAGTCGTCGCTCCGCCAGACGGCCGGCCCGTACCAGTTGCTCGCCCCGCCGGCGTAGATCGTCCCGCCTGCGCCATACCCGACGTGGTACATGGCCCATGTGCCGCTGGTCAGGGGCCCGCAGACCTCCCACGTGGCGCGGCGGGCGTCGCTTTCGGCGAGAAACACGCCCTTCTTCGTTCCCAGCAGCAAGACGACTCGCACCTTGCAGACCTCACCCGCGCATCGGCCGCCGGCCGCGGTCCTCTCCCGGCAGGAAGAGCCGTCGCGCCCGCCTTACCCGGCTCGTCGCGGCGAGCTAGAACATTAGTTCCACACCATCATACGCCCGGCGCGCGACAGAATCAAGGGCCGCCGCGGGGAGAGCCGAACATCTGTTCTGGCCTGCCGTTAGCCATACCAACGACGGATCTCCCCCAAAGTTGCGCCGGGCCGCTGCACGGCCGCACGGCCTGGCCAGCCCCAACATCCACCAGCGCCGCCCTCACCCCAGCCCGCACTTCCCGCCGGACACGTCCCTTCTCCCTTAATGGGAGCGACGAGCCCCGTCTCCCTTTTGGGGTGAGGGATGCTTCGTCCACTCTCCCATAGGGAGAGGGTGAGGGCGGCGCCTGGTCATGAATGCCCGCTAGCGGCTCATCGAGCGGTAGCGCCACACCGCCAGGGGCGCGAATACGGCGAGCAGCACGGCCACCCAGATGAGGGTGAGCAGGATCGGGTGCTCGGCCGCAAAGCCCTGGGCGGCATACGGGTTCGGGTTGCCCCACAACTGGCGTGTGGCCGCGGTCAGGGCGCTGGTGGGGTTCCACTCGGCGATGGGCCGCAGCCACCACGGCAAGGTCTGCGGCGGCACGAAGACGTTGGACAGGAAGGTCAGCGGGAAGAGCACCGTGAAGGCGACCTGGTTGGCCACCTCCACCGTCGGCACCATGGTCGCCAGCCACACGCCGATCCAGGACATGGCGAAGGTGAACAGGAGCAGCAGGGCCACGCCGGCCAGGAACTCCCCCGCGCCGGTGTGGACCCGCCAGCCCACGGCCAGTCCGGAGAGCATCAGCACCACCAGGATCCCGCCGTTGTAGACGACGTCGGACAGGGTGCGGCCGCTGAGCACGGCGGAGCGGGCCATCGGCAGCGAGCGGAAGCGGTCGATGATGCCCTTGTTGATGTCGTCGGTCATGCCGACGGCGGTGGTGGCGGCGGCGAAGATGACGGTCTGGGCGAAGATGCCCGGCATGAGGAACTCGCGGTAGGAGCCGCCTTCCGGCAGCGGGATCGCCCCGCCGAACACAAACGCGAAGAGCAGCACGAACATAATGGACTGCAGGACGGCGAAGATCGCCAGCTCCGGGATGCGCGGCACGCGCTTGAGGTTGCGCCAGGCGATCACCAGGCCGTCGGCCAGCGTCTGGCGGAGACCGCCTTTCGGGGCTGGGACGCTCGCCGCGCGGCGCGTCGGGCTCGTGCTGCGGTCGCCCCTGAAGCCTGCGGGGGAGCCTCCCACCCGCTGCCGCCCATCGTTACGCCAGTTGCCGTACCGTTCGCTATGCCGTTTCGTCGTCGTCATGTGCTCCTCCAGGGATCTCCGCCTGTAGGGATCTCAGCCCGCCAGAGCGGGCGTGGTATGGCCGGCGCCGGCCGGCGCGCGGCCGTTGGCCTCGACCGCGGCGCCGTGGCCGGTGAGGGCGAGGAAGACGTCGTCCAGCGTCGGCCGGCGTAGGGCGATGTCGTCGATGGCGATGGCGGCCTCGTCGAGGTCGCGCACGACCTGGACCAGGCGCTGCGCCCCGCCATTGGCCGGCACCGTCAGCCGGCGCGTGTGCTCGTCCACGTTGAAATCGCCGTCGCAAACGCGCGCCAGCAGCGCGGCCGCGCGAGCGATGTCCGAGCGGTCGCGCACGACGACCTCGATGCGCTCGCCGCCGACCTGGGCCTTCAGCTCGTCGGCGGTGCCGCGGGCAATGATGCGGCCGGCATCCACCACGGCGATGCTGTCCGCCAGCTCGTCAGCCTCCTCGAGGTACTGGGTGGTCAGCAGCAGCGTCGTGCCTTGGCGCACCCGTTCGCGGATGACGTCCCACATCGCCAGCCGGCTCCGCGGGTCGAGCCCCGTGGTGGGTTCATCCAGGAAGAGCACCTGCGGCCGGCCGGTCAGGGCGCTGGCCAGATCGAGCCGGCGCCGCATGCCCCCTGAGTAGGTCTTCACCGTCCGGTCCGCGGCCCCGGCCAGGGCGAACTGCTCCAGTAGCTCGTCCGCGCGGCGCCGCGCCTCAGCCGGCGACAGCTGGTACAGCCGGCCAAACATGACCAGGTTCTCGCGGCCGGTCAGGTTCTCGTCCACCGCCGCGTACTGGCCGGAGAGGCCAATGATCGATCGGATCTGCTGCGCCTGGCGGACGACGTCCAAGCCGGCGACCGTGGCGCGCCCCGCGTCGGGGCGCAGGAGGGTGGCCAGGATCCGCACCGTCGTCGTCTTGCCGGCCCCGTTCGGGCCAAGGAGCCCGAGCACGCTGCCTTCGGGGACGGTGAGGTCAAGCCCGTCGAGAGCCCGCACCTCCCCCGCCCGCGACCGATAGCGCTTCACCAGACCTTCGGCCGTGATCACGTTCATACGCCACTCGCTTTCGAACAGATGTTCAAGGTTCTGTTATGGTAGCACCGCCGTCAAGACCCACCCCGCAGCGCGTCCACGGCGCAGCTTGTCGGATCGCGGCGCCATGCAGGTACCAACGTAGAACAGATGTCCAAGTTTCGGACCGTTCATTGGCGGCCGCGCGGCCTCCCCAAAGGGGGCGAGCGCACTCTCAGGCCTGTGACTTGGCATGGCCCTCCCCCCGTACGGGAGTTTCCTCTCGCACAGGGAGAGGGCGAGGGTGAGGGCGCCGCTCGTGAACCATCCAGGCCAGGGGCTGGCTCACCCTCCTAG
>DAOTTI010000293.1:0-5010 GCA_034437795.1 Chloroflexota bacterium
TTCCCTGGTGCGCGGGCTGGCATTCCCGAAGAGGTTGCCTGCGACAGCACTAGGGGAGCCAATGGCCACAGCCATGCCAAGTGACCCGCTAGGGGGAGCGACCGCTCCGGCTTGGCGCTGCTGGGAACGGGGGCGCATGCCGGTCTTCACTACGTGCAACCGGTAACCCCCCGTCGCGCCCTTTCGAGTTCCCTCTGCCTTTGGTCGTCCCGCTTCCCACGGGAACCCTGGGCCAGGGTGAGGGGCCCTTCTCTAGCGGGAACCCTGGGCGAGGGGAAGAACTCGCTACTCGCCACTCGCTCCTTCTCCCGAAGAGATGGCCCTACTATACGGGATACCTGGTTACAGCCCTCTTCACCCTGACCATTGCCGCCGCGCCGTCGCGCTGCTATGCTGGTGGCCGATGGATCCGCCGCTCGCTCAGCTTGACGCCGTCCTGGATGATCCCATCCTCCTGGCTGCGCTGATCCTGGCTGTGTGGACGGTTGTCTGCGCCGTGGCGCTGGGCCTGCTGGTACTGCTGGCGCGGATCCACCATCGGCTGCGGCTGCAGCGTCCGCCACCCCAGGTCGTACTCGCTCCACCACCGCCGGACGCGTGGCCGCTGGTCGTCCAGCCCGTTGGCCCGGCCAGACCTCAGACGCCCACTCCTCTGGCCAGGGCCCGCCTCGCCCTGGCCGTCGCCGCCGTGCTCGGCTTCTCCGCCCTGATCCTCGCCTCCAGCGCTCCGCTTCTGCTGGCCTCCCTCCGTAGCTCCGGCTAGCCTGGCCTATTCCTGAGCGGCGCCCGCACCGCCGCCCGCGTCGCGGGCCGTCGCTCTCCCAACGGCTGAGGGAACGGAGCGCCGGCCGTGAAGCATGCAGGCTAGCGGGCGCGCAGGGCCTCAAGGTCCAGCGGGCGGTACCAGATGTTGCGGAACCGCACCGGGTTGCCGTGGTCCTGCAGGCGCAACGGCCCTGTCGGCGGGTGCGGCGTGTAGGGCAGCGTCCGGCGATGGGTTGTCGGACCCAGCAGCTCGCGGTGATAGTGGACCAGCACGCCGTTGTGGAAGACGGTCACGTAGGCCGGCGACACCAGCCGCTCGCCGTCGAACCGCGGCGCCAGCCAGACGATATCGTATGTCTGCCACTCGCCCGGCCGGCGGCAGGCGTTCACCAGGGGCGGGAACTGGCCGTAGATGGCGGCAGTGGTGCCGTCGGCGTAGGTGGGGTTCTCATAGCAGTCCAGCACCTGGATCTCATAGCGCCCCATCAGGAACACGCCGCTGTTCCCGCGCCCCTGGCTCTGCCCCGCCACCTGCGCCGGCGCGGCCCACTCCAGGTGCAGCTGGCAATCCCCAAAGTGCTCGCGGGTCTGAATGTCGCCCGACCTGGGCACGACCTCCATGTACCCGTGCTCGACCTTCCATGCTGCCGGTTGTCCGTCTCGCCCCACCCAGCCCGAGAGGTCCGTCCCGTCGAAGAGGACGTTCGCATCCGACGGCGGCCAGCCCGGCCGCTCCGGCGTGCTCTCCGTACCGGGCGTGACCACCGGCGGCTGCGGGCGCCGGCTATCGTGGACCCGCCACGGCGAGCCCGGCAGGAATGGAGTGTCGTCGTACCCGATTGGCTGCGATTGCTGTGCCATGCGTGCGGCTCTCTTAATCGATGGAATCGGCGTTAGCCCGCAGACGGCGCCGGCGGGAACGCGCAGGCAGGAGCGTAACGTAGAACGCCCCCCTCGCGCAGCCCCTCTCGCTCTGCGACGTCACCTGATCAATGGTCGGTCATGCCCTGTGGGGCACCAGCGACGGATGGAAAGGCTGGCTATTTCCACAGCGGAATCCTGGCTTGCACCCTCGCGCTGTCGTGGCGCGGTGCCGGCCGTGCGCCGCCCCCCACGGCCCTCGTCCCTTCTCTCCGTGTCGGAGACGGGGCAGCGGGGCCAAGCGGCACGGTGAGGTGGAGTGGGCAGAGGTGCGGCGCGGCCACGACCGAAGGGGGTGAGGTCCATCCCCAGCGGAGACCTCATTCTCGCCCTCTCCCACAGGCAGAGACAGGGGAACAGCAGGCTCTGCCTGACGAATGAGACCTCTTGCCCTCTCCCACAGGCAGAGACAACTGCTCACTGGGCGTGAACCGTCCAGGCTAGCCGCCCAGGCTGCGGAGCGCCTCCAGCGCCTCATCGAACGTGCTCACCGGCACGACGCGGATCCGGCGGGCGCTCTGCTGGGCCTCGGCCGCGTTGTCCCGCGGCACCAGGAAAAGCTCGGCGCCGGCCTTCTCCGCGGCGCGGACCTTGTACCGGACGCCCCCCACCGGCCCGACCTTGCCATCGGTGGTGATGGTGCCCGTGCCGGCAATCTTGTGCCCGCGCGTAATGTCCTCCGGAACGACGGCGTCGTAGATGCCCAGGGCGAACATCAGACCCGCGCTGGGGCCCCCGATATCTCGCGTCTGGATGCTGATCTCGCGGGGCAGTTCGTACTGGTACAGGTGGGTCAGGATCACCACCCCCATACGCGCCCGCCCCGGCTCATTCGGCGCCTCGCCAAGCGGCACGGGGATCAGTAGCTCCTGCTCTCCCCGACGCACGCTCAGCCGCACCACGTCGCCCGGGCGGTAGCTCTGGATGAGCGCTACCAGGTCGTTGGCTGTCGCCACTAGCTGTCCGTCCACGGCGACGATGATGTCCCCCACCTGTAGCAGGCCCCTGGCGCGGCTCGTGTCCGCAATCTCCTGCACCTGCGCGCCTTGCCCCGTGATCTTCACATCGTAGCCGGCCGCCCGCAGCGCGACCACCTTCGCCGCGACCTTGCTTTCGTCCATCATCGTGGAGAGCAGGCGCTGGTACTCTCGCTCGCCCACGTTCCTTGGGCGCGCCTCCTCCCGCGGCACCAGCCCCGCCTCCGGATTGAGCCTGGCGTAGAGCCACTCTCCCACGCTGGCCGGATTGCTGTAGATCGTGGTCAGATAGAGCGCCCCCTTCCCCCCGTCCGCCGGCTTCGGCGAGGGCTGGATCAGGCTCTGCACGTCCGTCACCGGCCCGGGCAGCAGGACCTGGTACGGCGTCGGAATGAGGAACAGCGCGCCCACCACCAGGGCCACCAGCGAGAACAGCAGCGCGCCTATCGCCCACCGACCGCGCACGGCAGGCGCGCGCAGCGGGGGAACCGGCGGCGTCTTCAATGGGCGGAACGCGGACATGCGCGGGGCGCTCACTCCTGATACTACTGGACTGCTGAAACCATGGCCGGCCTGCAGCCGGCGTCGGTGGGCGCAGTGTCCAGGGAGTACAATGGCGGCGTCACCATGCTTACGGCTGCAATTATCATCGTCCTGTTCGGCGCGGTGCTGGCCAGCCTCTCGCTGCGCATCGTCTTCGAGTACGAGCGCCTGGTGGTGTTTCGGCTGGGTCGCTGCATCGGCGCCCGCGGCCCGGGCCCCGTCTTCCTGATCCCCTTCATCGACCGGCCGACGCGCGTGGACCTCCGAGAGCAGTACATCGAGATCCCGCACCAGACCTGCATCACTAAGGACAATGCCCCCATCGGGATCGACTTCCTGATCTACTCCAAGGTCGTGGACCCCGTCTTGAGCGTGGTCCAGGTGCGCAACTTTGCCGGCGCGGCGCAGGGCCTGTCCACCACCACCCTGCGCGCGGTGATCGGCGACATCCTGCTGGACGACGTGCTCGCCAAGCGGGAAGAGATCAACGCCCGCTTGCGCGCCAAGCTGGACGAGGTCACTGAGCGCTGGGGGGTGAAGGTGACCACGGTCGAGATCCGCGAGATCGTGCCGCCCAGGGAGATCCAGGCGGCGATGAACCGCCAGATGTCCGCCGAGCGCACGCGCCGCGCCCTGGTCACAGAATCAGAAGGCCAGCAGCAGGCGGCAATCCTGGTGGCGGAAGGCGAGAAGGAGGCCGCCATTCTGCGCGCGGAAGGCGATCGCGAGGCCGCCCACCTGCGCGCCGAGGGCTACGCCCTCGCCCTGACCAACATCTACGAGGCGGCGCGGACCATCGACGCCAAGACGATGAGCCTCCAATATCTGGAAACGCTGCGGGCCGTGGCGGCCGGCCCCGCCACCAAGTGGGTCATCCCCGCCGAGTTCGCCGAGCTGCTCGGCGCCGTCGTCCGCGACCGCGCGCCGCCCCCCAGTGGAGACGAGCACAAGTAACGCCGCGGCGGTCGGAGCTTGCAGTTGCTGTCTTGGCGTGGGTTCCGGTGGACGTAGCCAGCCCTCCTATCGGTCGCTGGTGCTCCTGAGCGGAGCCCTCACCCTCTCCCTTTGGGAGACGGGACTCTTCGCTGGCCGTGAATAGTCGGGGTTAGGCCCCGCGCCAGGTCAGTCTGCGCGAGGTCAGGCCGAGAGGAAATGGCGCAGGCGCCCGCTGACGCGGGGCTCGCGCAGCTTGCGTAGCGCCTGCGCTTCGATCTGGCGCACCCGCTCGCGGGTCAGCCCCAGGCGCTCGCCGATCTTCTCCAGCGGGTAGACGTGGCCGTTGCCCAGCCCGAAGCGCATCTGCAGCACCAGCTTCTCGCGCGGCGTCAGGATCGCCGCCAGCGTGCGCTCCGCCTCCTGCTTGAGCAGCTCCTTGTGCGTCAGCTCCTCCGGCCCGCGGTCGCTCTGGTCCATGACGAAGTCGGCGACGCTCGTGTCATCGTCGTCCCCGATGGGCTGGTCGATCGACGAGGGCACGCGGGCCGCCAGGCGCGTCTCTCGCACACGGGCCGGGTCGATGCCCAGCGCGTCGGCCAGCTCCTGGTCTGTCGGTTCGCGCCCGAGCTGCTGGGTCAGGCGCTGCTGGGTGGTATTCAGGCGGGAGAGGGCCTCACTGACGTGCACCGGCAGACGGATGGTGCGCCCCTTGTCCGCAATCGCCCGTGTGATCGCCTGCCGGATCCACCAGGTGGCGTAGGTGGAGAACTTGAAGCCGCGCCGCCAGTCGAACTTCTGCACCGCCCGCATCAGCCCAATGTTCCCCTCCTGGATCAGGTCGATCAAGGAGAGGCCACGGCCGGTGTAG
>DAOTTI010000294.1:0-33042 GCA_034437795.1 Chloroflexota bacterium
GTCTACACCGTGGCCAAGCCGGTGGCCCTGGACACTGGTGCTCCTCGTGCGGGGGGTGGGTGCTTGGCCCGCTGGATCCGGGACAGGCAGGGGGACAGTATCTGTACTCCGACGCCTACGGGGCCAGCGGCCGTGCGTGTGCGGCAGCCACTGGCAGGTTATTCGTCTCCACGTAGTAGAGTGGTCGAGCTCCTGTGAACACTGGGTTCCACTGAACATGCGACGCTGGGGTGCCTCTTCACACCGCGCTGGCGCCCCGCCGGAGGCGTCGTCTCTCTGGCGACTATACTCCGCCAGAGCGGGACGTACTGGACCGTTGGTGCTGATCGCGTCACTCCCGGCCCAGAGTGCGCTCTGGCCAGGCTCGATTTGCAGGAGGGGCCCTGGCAGCAAGGAGGGTGCTGTGCTGACACTCCAACGCGTGACGACACGCTGGACACGGCGGTGGGTGGTACGCCTCGGCGCGTGGGCCGGGGCCGCGACGGCGCTACCCGCGTGCACGGTGGGACCCCGCGAGGAGCCGGCGGCAGGGGCGCCGGGGCTGCGCTCCGGCGTGACGGTCACGTTCCAGTCGGACCTCCGCCCGGTCTGGACTGGTGAGAGACCGCCGCGCGAGGCCGCCGAGGCCACTGTCCGCGCGGTGGATGTGCTACTCCGCTGAGGCCCCGCGGCTACCGCCCCGCGCCCGCGTCAGGGTCAGCCGCAGCCGCGCACCCACAGGCACGGGCCGGCCATCTGGCCTGGAGGGCGTGGCCCAGGCAGACCACGGCGCAGCCGCAGGCGCGGGGCCGGCCAGATCCAGGCCAGGTCCAGACCGGGTCCAGGCCAGGTCCAGACCAGGTCCAGGCAGATCCAACGGACCGGGCACCGCGGCGCCGACAGCGACCACGTACTGGGCTCATAGCAGGTCCGCGTGTAGGGGCCGTGCACGCCTCCAGATTTCACTGCCGGGTATGGCCGCATCCAGGGCAGGCGATGCACTGGCGCTGCCCCTGGCGGACGACGCCATTGCCCTCTGGCCTCACGGCGGGACCGCTTTAGGGCGTGAAGATGGTGGCGGCGATGTGGCGCACGCCGCCGTGGCACTGCACCGGGTCATCGCGTCGGTTAAAGTAGTAGGTCACCAGGACGCGCCCGCCGCCCAGCTTCACCGTGCGCGGATAGCCCAGGTCAGGCGAGCCCCCGTCGTCGCGGAGCACGAGCTCTGGCCCCCAGGTGCGGCCCCCGTCTTCCGAGAGGCGCGCTCGGATGCCGTACGGTACGGCGCGGCGCCCGTAGACGGCGAGCACGCGCCCGTCTTCCAGCAGCGTCAGGTGCGTCGGTCCGCCCCAGTCGCTCGGCCGCGAAAGAAACCGCCAGGTCCGGCCGCCATCGTCCGACTCGAACACCTCCGGCCAGGCGTTGCGCCCGTTGAGCTGGCAGCGCAGCGCCGCCAGGATGCGTCCATTCGGTAGCGGCACCGGGCTGGCGTAGTAACGGTTGACGAAGCCGACATCCGGCGAGGCGGCGATGAGGGACGAGTAGTAGTTCCAGGTCAGCCCCCGGTCGGGCGAGGCGTAGACCGCGACAAAGCGCGTCGGTGGCCAAGCGGCGAGACCGGTGCCCCGCCCGCGGTGGCGGACGGTGACGAAGAGCAGGACCAGCCCGTCTGGCCGCACCACGTAGTCCGGCTTGACCTGCACCCATCCGAAACCGAAGTCGGGCATGCGGTAGGGGCCCTCCCAGGTGCGCCCGCGGTCGCGCGAGTACTGCACGTACCCCACGTGCGCCGCGCCCTCGGGCGGGATGCCGAACCCAGCCGTCAGGCAGAAGTCCGGCGCGGTCCAGTCCAGCGGGGTGGCGGGAGCCACGGGTGCGTCATCGGCCAGTAGCCGGCGCTCGATCTCGCGGCGAGTGCCCCACGAGCGCAGCGACGTCAGCGGCCAGGAGCGCCCGCCATCGGTCGAGCGCAGGGTGACGTATTCGCCCCCTATGGCGTCGACCACGCGGTGTTGGAGCTGCTCCGGCTGCTCGTAGGGGCAGGGGCCACGGCAGAAGCCGGCCAGCACCTCACCGCCGGGGAAGGCCCAGAGGCCGTGATTGAAGGGCCAGCCGGCGAAGTGCCCGCGGTCATAGTAGATGACAACATGCTCGGCATCCCGCGGCCGTTCAGCGGACATCAGCCTCGCCCTCCGATCAGCGTCTCCCCGGCCAACTGCAGGGTACGGCTCCGGCACCGTCCCCGCAAGCAGCGGCCCCGCCACCGCGTTGTGGCCACAATGGCGACGCCAGGGGCGGGCGGGACCATCCCCAGTCCAGCCCCGCAAGCAGCCGACCCGTGCGCGTCGTCGAGCAAGACCGCTGGGCCCGCTTCGCGACGGCTAAGGCGGGCCCGGGGCACGGCCATGGGCGCGGCCGCGGTCTGGCGCCCGGTCTGGGAGGTCTGGCGAGATACCGCAAGGCATCTCCCGGAAGCCAGCCCCCACGATTGAAGGATGGTCATCCGCACTTCTCCGATCCGGCAAGATGAGTAACAGGCCGGCGACCATGGCGTCAACGTCATCGATCGGGCACGCGCAAAAGTTCGGGATACTGCCAGGCCGTGGCTGCCATTCCCCCCTCCGCGTCGGAGAGGGGGCCAGGGGGTGAGATGTGCCATGGCGGCTGATCCGGATGTGTTGCGCGCATCCTCCTCGATCCGCAGCGAGCAGGCGACGATGGGGGCCTGGCCGTGCCCGTCGCCCTGGTTGGCGTCGTCCAGCGCCAGGATCTCACCGTATTCACGAGTGGAGCCCTCACCCTCGCCCTCTCCCATCGGGAGACGGGACTCTTCGCTGGCCGTGGACAATCCCAGCAAGGAGAACCACACCTGCGAGGGAGCGTTACGGTGCAGGGTGTCACGGAGGATGCAGCAAGGACGCACACCAGCGTTCCGTCCGCCAGGGGCACGTAGGCGCCCTCACCGTAGAGGTGCACTGCGTCCTTCGCCACCGCCACCGGCGGGCCCCAGGTCCTGCCGCCGTCCAGCGAGCGCCACCAGATCGGGGTTCTTGGTGAACCGCCCTGATGAGTGCGAGGCCGTCTACCCGCGGCCGGGCACGGAGGCAAGCGGGCGCGTTGGTTGGTAGTCAGCCATGAGATAGGGAAAGCGTAGTACGTAATGCGTAATGCGTAATGCGTGAGCAATAACATCGTCCACCATTACGCTTTACGCATTACGCATTCGTTTTTACTTCAGCACCTCGTCCAGCCTCTGCTGGGCCAGGCGGGTGTACTCGTTCAGCCCGTCACGGACCGTCGTCTTCTGGGCCCAGATGTCGCGGATCATCTGGTCGCCCATGGCGCGCACCTCGGCAAACCCGGGGAAGTTAGGCATGGGGATGTAGGTGGGCAGCAGTTCGTAGAAGGGCCACACGTCCGCGTCGTGCTTGAAGGCGGCCTGGAGCGCGGCCGACTCGATGGTGTGCCGGTACGCGGGGGGCGTCCCTCCCGTCTGGGCGAAGACCAGCCCGGCGTCGGGGCGCGTGCCCCACACCGCGGCCAGCAGGGCCGCCTGCTGCTTGCGGGCGTCCTTGTTCTTGAAGACGGCAAAGCCGTAGGACTCGCCGTGGGTGAAGTTCTTCTTGTCCCGGTTCTTCGGCCCCAGCGGGTAGAAGCAGGTGCCGAACTGGGTGCCCTGGCTGCGATAGAGGGGCACGCGGGCGGCGACGGCAAACTGGAAGACCACTTTGCCCTCGGGCAGCTTCTCGGAGTAGCCCCCGCTGGGCGAGCCATCGTGGGCGCGCATCAGCCCCTGGCGGATCAGCTGCAGCTGGAACTCCAGGGCCTCCACCGCCTCGGGACTGTTGTAGCTGAATTTGGTCCCGTCCTGGCTGATGAAGCGGTGGCCGTTGTTGAGCACCAGCATGCCGGTCCGCGAGTAGGACCACTGGTCGTCGTACCCCGTCACCTCCGGTGGCCGGCTCGCCTTGCGGCAGTAGTCGAGAAACTGCTCCCAGGTCCAGTTCCTGGGCGGCGGTGCCGCCAGCCCGGCCCGCTTGAGGAACTCCGGCTGGTAATAGAGGCTGAAGTAGCTGCTGTACAGCGGCACAGCGAAAAGCTTGCCCTTCCAGGTGAAGCCGTTGGCGATCTCGGGGTAGAGGGCGGCCCGCGCCTGCTTCCAGTCCGCGTTCCCCTTCAGTTCGGCGTCGATGTCCACCGTTGCGCCCTGGCGGAACAGTGCGGACAGGTTGAAGTGGAAGCCGTCCACCAGGTCCGGCGGCGTCCCCGCGGTGAGGGCGGCGGTCACCTTTTCAAGATTGTTCCCGCCAGTGGACGTGACGGTGATGCCGTGGGGGTTCTGGGCGGTGAACTGCTGCATCACCTTCTCTTTGGCCATCCCCTCCGGGTGGGTCAGCGCATTCTGGATCCAGTGCTCCACGGTTACACCCTTCAGTTCCAGCGGCTTCGGGGCGGACGACAACTCGCCCCCGCCGCGCGTGGCGCAGGCCGCCAGGAGCCCCACCGCGCCGCTGGCCGTGATGCCGGCCGCCCCCAGCGCCAGCCGGCGCCGACTGAGTAATGCGGTGGCCATGATCTCATGCCTCCTCAATTGCTGTGGCGAACCTCAATGATTGCTATAGCGAACCTCTATCGCTTTCAGTCGGCGGGCCGGAAGTCGACGATGGCCCCATCGGCCAGGAGCGCCTCCCGCAAGGCGGCGGGATCGACGTCACGGAAGGCTAGGCCTTCCCGCACCGCCAGGGCCGCCGCCAGGCCGGCGGCGTGGCCCATGGCGTAGCAGGGGGCCTGCTCGCGCAGCGGGCCGAGCACCTCCCGCTCCACGCTGATCGCCCGCCCCGGGCAGATCACGTTCAGCACTGGGCGGGGCACCATCACCCGATAGGGGATGGGCGTGTCGCTCCGCTTGCGCCGGACCTCTTGCATCGGCTGGTAGCTGGGGCGCTTTGGATCCGGCAGGTCCCAGCCGTAGCCGGAGTAGCCGATGGTGTCGGGGAAGTCGGCGCCCTCCATCAGGTCCTGCACCCGCAGCACGAAGTCGCCTACGATGCGCCGCGTCTCGCGGATGCCCAGCACCGGCGCCACCAGCTTCAGCTGCGCGTCCTGGAAGCCCGGGAAGTACCGGCGCAGCAGCGCCAGCAGCCGGTGCACCTCGCGCCGGCCCTGCATCAGGCCACGGCTGATCGAGCGCCCGTCGGTGCCGTCCACGTCCGTGATGCGCGTGGTGTTGATCATCAGCGTGCCCTTGTGCGTAAGCTGCACGCTGATGAAGATCTCATACGGGAAGGGCCACTCGCCCCGGTCACGAAGCTCCTGGATCAACTCGCGGAAGCGCGGCGAGTCCGTGGCGTCGATCGCGGCGGCCAGCGCGTCCTGGTCCACATGGTCGACGTGGAAGATGAGCGTGGCGGGGGTCATCAGGCCGTCGTCCTCCCGCCCCTTCGTTACCTCACAGCCGGCGCGCGCCGCCACGTCGGCGTCGCCGGTGGCGTCCACCACCGCTGTGGCCGGCACCGTGAAGAGCCCGCTCTTGTTGAACAGCACCACGTGCGTCACCCGGCTATCCGCCACCACGGCATCCACGAACTGGGTGAAGAAGAGCACTTCGACACCGGCCTCGAGCAGCTTCTCGTCCAGAAGCGCGGCGTAGAGGTACGGGTCCACCGGCACGCCTGCGCCCAGCGCGCCCTTGTGCCACCCGTGGGGCTGGTACTTCCCGCTCCAGTCGATCGTCCGCGGATCGATCGCCCCGCCGCGGCGCACCAACTCCTCCGTGATCTCTTGGAAGATCCCGCCCACGAGCTGATGCCGATTGTCAGGCGTCCGCCCGCCCAGCAGGTGACTCACGCCGGCGCTGGTGGTCACACCGCCCAGTTGGCCCTGAGCCTCTACCAACAGCACCCGCAGCCCTGCCCGCCGCGCCGCCAGCGCTGCGGGGACGCCGGATGGCCCTCCGCCGCAGACCACCAGGTCATATGGTTCCCAGACCGGTAGCTCCTTCGCGTATTTCATGGTGATCACGTGGTGGTCAGGTGGCGATCAGGTGGTGATCACGTGGTGGTCAGGTAGTGACAAGGTGGTGACAAGGTGGTGATCTTCTCCTGCGACTTGACCACGACTTGACGACAACGTGATCAGACATGCGATGAACTTGAGAACAACGATATCAACTTGACAACAACGTGATCATCACCTGATCACGAGGCGCGGAGCACCTGGATCACCACTTGATCACCACCTGACTATTACCTGATCACCGCGAGCGGAGCGAGCGGATCGCCACCTGATCACCCTCACTTCACTCCCGCCCAGAACTCGTCCAGCAAGCGCTGCCCCTCACGCTGGGCGAACGCCACCGCCTCCTTCGGTGCCGCCCCCGCGTACACGTCCAGCAAGACCTTGGCGGTCAGCTTGTCGATCTCAGGATCCATCGGCGTCGTCGGCGCCAACGTGTCCGTCGCCAGCGCCTGCTTGATCACCTCCCAGTGCGGCAGGGCCTTCAGCGTCGGCGACTCGTTCACTGCCTTGATCGGTGACGGCCGCACCTGCTGCACCATGAACCTGCCACCGCCCTCCACCGACGCCGAGAGGTACTGCAGCAGCAGCCACGACTCGTGGGGCGCTGGCACCCCCTTGGGGATGGCGTTCGCCCAGCCGCCGCGCACGATGCCCCGCGCCCCGTTCTGGCTCCCCCGCGGCAGCAGCCCGATCCCATACTGGAACTCCGGCACCAGGGCCGCGTTGGCCGGCAGGGAGTGGTTCGTCACGTACATTGCCCGCTCGCCGCTGAGCAGCGCCTGGTGGGTGTTCTTGCGGGCCCGCCCGAAGAACTCCGCCACCGCATCCTTGCCGCCATTCTGGCGCAGCACCTGGAGCATCCAATCCAGCATCCCTGCCGCCTGGGGGCTGTCGAACAGCAGCGTCCGCCCATCCTCCGAGCAGTACGTGCCACCGTTGGCCATCAGCCAGGCGGTAAAGTACGAGTTGAATGTCCCCGCGTCGTACGCGCCGGGATCGAAGCCGATCCGCTCGATGCGCCCGTCGCTGCCCCGCTTCAGCAGCCGGGCGACGTCGCGCGTCACCTCGTCCCACGTCTGCGGCGGCCGGGCCACGTCCAGCCCTGCCTCACGGAAGTGCGCCTGGTTGTAGAAGAGCAGATACCAGGCCCCCGCGGCCGCGGCCGGCAGCGCGTACGTCTTGCCCAAGAACTGGCTCGACTTCAGCTCGTTCTCGTAGTAGATGCTGCGGTCGAACTTGTCCCGCGCCAGGTAGGGGTCGAGCACCGTCAGGCTGTTCTTGGCGGCGAACCCCGGCATGTTGCTCCGCCACAGCATCGTCACGTCTGGTGGCTCGCCCCCGGCCAGCGCCGTGATCAGCGCCTGGTGGATCTCGCCGTTGCTGCGCACCTGCTCGGCCTTCACCTGCGGGTGCCTGGCGGAGAAGTCGGCCATGAGCTGCTCCAGCTGGGGCGTGAACGGCGCGCCCCAGGTGTGGACGTAGCGTAGCGAGACCGGGCCCTTGCTTGGCGGCGCCGCCTCCCCCGCCGTCCCGCCACTACTGCCCACCGCGCAGGCCGCCAGGAGTGACGCCCCGGCGCCGGCCGCCCCCACCATCAGGGCCCGCCGCGTCCACCGCGCTGCCGACGGCCGCCGGCTGTCGAGGGGCTCTGTCGCCCGATCCCGCCGATCCCGTAGCTGGGGTGGCACCCGCAGGCTTCCGTCCCCGGCACTTGCGTTCGTGGTCATCACCGCTCCTTCGTGTGTCCGCTCGCTCCATGCCTGCGACCCGTCCCCCCTCCCTACTCGTTCCTCCCGGGTCCTTACTTGCGATAGTGCTCTACGCTTGTCAGTGACTCCCTACTCCTTCTCGCTCCTTGCTCCTCGCTCGTCGCCCGTCCGCAACTCCTTACTCGCTTCTAGCTACTCGCTCCTCGCTCCTGGTCCCGGCCAGAGCAGGGCCGCCTGCACCGCGGCCCGCACGGCACTGGCGCCGTTGGCGCCACGATCGTCCGCCTGGTCGGCCACCCAGGCGGCGATGCGGCCCGCCGAGAGGTTCTGGTGCGCGCGCGCGAGCTGCGCGGCCGCCGCGCCGTCGCCCCGCCGCAGCGCCGCCACGATCTCGCCGTGGGCTGCAGCGGCGCGGACTAGCTCCTCGCCCTCTGGCTTGGGCAGCCCATGCTCGTACATCTCCTCCACGACCTTGAGGTACAGGTCGACCAGCGTGAGCGCCACCAGGTTGCCACTGCACGCCAGCAGGCGCCGGTGGAATTCGCCGTCCTCCGCCGCGAAGAGCTCCCCGCGGCTGGCCCGCCAGCGCATGCGGTCGGCCAGGTCCGCCAGGGCCGCCAGGTCGCGCTCGGCCAGCTGCCCGGCCAGCGTAGCGACCAGGTCGCTCTCGACGGCCCGGCGCACGGCAAGCAGGTCCAGGAGGGCGCGCGGGTGGAAGGCCAGGCTCTGGGCGAAGATCCGCGCCGCGGCCGCGACGTCGAAGGGGCGCACGAACCAGCCGGAGCCGGGACGGGACTCCAGCACGCCCACTGCCTCCAGGGCGCGGAGCGCCTCGCGCACGATCAGGCGGCTGTTCCCGAGCGTGCTGGCCAAATCCGCCTCGCTGGGCAGGCGGTCACCCGGCTGCAGGCCGTGCTCGACGATGTAGCGCCGGATCTGCGTCTGCAGCGTGTCCGGCGGCGTGGCGCGGCCGGTCCGGATGAGCGAGCGGAAGATGGCCTCGCCTGCCGTCGGGGGTCGTAGCGGGCGTAGCGCCATGGCCAGGTCTCCGGGTCTCCAGTCTCCACCAGGTTCAAGGAGGACGGTTGATGCCTAACAGGTCAAACCGATCTAACAGGTTGCACGCTACTCTACCTGCCGGCTGAGGTGGCTGTCAACCATAGGTACTCCAGTTCCAACACATCTTCGACCCGAGGAGGCGTCACGTGAGCCAGACCGTACACCAGGCGCGACGATGGCGGACGTAATCCAAGCCGATGGTCTCGGCCAACTTCCCGACGGTCAGCCGCTGGCCGAGGACGGCCAGGCGCTTGAGCAGCCGGATGGCCTGCTCGCGGCAGATGGCCAGCGGCCCGTCGCGGGCGGCGACCACCAGCAGGGCGAAGGCGACGGCGACCGTCCACCGCGGGCGGTCGATGGCCTGCCAGGACCGGACCATGAACCGGCCCAGGCCCCACGCTTTCATGGTCTCGAATCGGGGCTCGATCGCCCAGCGCCACGCAGCGACACGGACGACGCCCATGACGTCGGCCAGCGTGTTCACCGGCAACCTCGTGGCCAGGACCAGCGGGTCCGTCGTGCCAGCGCGAGGGACGAACGGAACGAACTGCAGGGTGGCTTTTGGGTCGTCACCCTGCCGGCCGGTGCGGCTGAAGCGGATGGTCGCGGTGAGGGTGCGGCCCCGACAGGCCAACCGGCCTTCCTGCCCCTGGTCCCACACCACAGGGCCTTTTCATCAGCTTCGCGCGCCTTCCCAGGAGAGCATGCCGGAGGCAGCCGGTCGGACCCGCTGAAAGGGCGATTGACCCGGCCAACTCAGCGGCTCGTCAGGAGAGGCTCCTATCTGGCAAGGGTGATGAAAAGGCCCTGAGGCGATGGCCGCCGGCCGCAATCTGGTGCTCGCGCTGCTCTGGCGGGCCGGCTCCTCTTGCACCGCGCCCGCGCGGCGCACCCTGGCCGCTCGTCCAGCCACCGCCGTCGCCCCCGTCACAGCCGTTCCCTCAACCAAGGTGGTGAAATAGCCCTGCGGACCGCCAAGGGCCCGTGAACCCGCCGGCTGCTCCCTGCTCTCCCTCCACCCGCCGCCTGGTCCCGGCCGGACCCGGCTGGCAACGCCCGCCGCCCATCAGCCGGTTCCCGCGGTGGGAGACGCAAGGCCCACGCTGAGCGAAGGAGACGCGGCGACGCCGAGACGAGGCAACGTGGCGGCGCACAAGCGCCGATCTCGACCGCTATGCGGGTTGAGCGCACCGCCCGCCAGCACGAGGTACAGGTGCTGCGAAGCGGACGCGCCCGGCACGGGCGCGGGCTCCGCGTCCACACGGAGGAGGGCATCGCCCCTGAGGACGCGGAGGACACGGAGGATAGGGAGGACACGGATGGCCCTCACTTCCAGCGGCGCGCGGCCACTGCGCGGGCCAGGGGGTGCGCGGGGGCTCCGGCCAAGCCGATGCCGCGCCGCCATTGTAGAGTCGATGAGCCGCGAACCGGCGCGGGGTCGTGGCCGTGGCTGGCCTCCCGTTGGGGGCGTCACGTGGGGGAGGGGAGCGAAGCGCCCGTGGTACCCCGCTGGCGGTCACTGCTTCCTCCTCCAGGGGCCGCCGTCCCTCGAGCATGTGCTGCCCAAACTCCTGCCGGTGGCAGCGCCGGAACGACTGCGCGTCCTGCCCCCAGGTGGGATCCTTCCTCCACCTATGGGAGAGGGTGAGGGTGAGGGCGCCGGTTGTGAAGCAACCGAACCCAGCAGGCGCTGGTACGTTCGCGGGGGGCAGGAGCGCCGGGCATCAGACGACGCGCCTGCCGGAACGTACCAGCGCCGACGTCGCGCGGGTAGCTGGCGATCGCGCCGTTACGGGAACGTTACAGAACCTTCATTACGGGATCTTCGCCAGGAAGTTGCTCATCTCCTCGACGGTGAAGGCCCGCAAGGTCTCGGTGCGCACGTTCCCCAGCGCGCCGGTGCCGAGCAGGAAGGTCATCGCGGACGCCTCGTCGGGGAACTCCAGGGTGGACACGAAGTCGTACTGGCCCTGGGTGTAGTGGAGGCTGACCATCTTGCCGCCAAGCTGCTCGACGGTCTCCCGCGCTCGCCTGGCCCGCTCCGGCACCTGCTTGACGTTGCGGATCCCCTGGTCGGTAAATCGCCCAAGCACGATGTAGGTCGGCATCGTTACCTAGCCTCCTTTCGGTCGGCTGCTGCCGTGCAACGGGCACAGCAGCAGGGGCTTCACCCCCATTCTCACGCGGCCCGCGCCAAGAGTCAATGACTTGTGGGTCCGCGCAACGTATCCGGATCAGCCGCCGTTGCGGACCGGAAGGGGAGGAAGGACATCACCCCCTTCGGTCGCGTCCGTGCCGCACTCTGTGCCCCCCTCAGCCCCACCGTGCGGCTTGGCCCCGCCCCCGCTCCGACACGGAGAGGGGGAACGACGGCCACGGGCAGAGCCTGTGCCCGCGGCAGGCCCGCCGCGCCCTCTCTGACACAGAAAGGGGCATGAGGGCCATGGCCTGGCGCCATCCGCACCTGTTGCGTACGCCTGTGACGCGCCTGCGCCGTTGGGCCTCGTCCATCGCGCTGGCGCGGAGATCACCTGCCTCCGCGGCGCCAGCGCCTCTTCCGTCTGATGATGTCCCATCGCATGGTGTCTTATCCAGTGGTAGAGGCGCCCTTCTTCTCCTGGGCACTCCTGGCAGCGTCCGAATGCCCACCACTGATCGGGACCGTGTCCTACGCCTACCGCACGGGAGCCCCCTGCAGGGCCAGCCGCGCAAGGAGGTTGAGAAACGCGAGCGTGTTGGGCAAGAGGGCCAGCGCCAGGCCGGCCACCAGCACCGCCTGCAGCAGGCCAAACAGGCGGTCCACACCGCGACCGGTCCCCATGTACGTCTGGCGTCCCAGGACGCGGCGCAGGCCGTCCCAGAGCGACCAGAGAGCGATCAGGCCCACCCCGCCGTTCAGCACCACGACGCCCGCTCCCGGCTGCCCCGCGTAGATGCGCGTGGCGACGGCCGCGATAACCACGGCCACGAAAGCTCCCAGCGGAGCCATCAGGCGCCACGCGCTCCGGCGCCGAAGCTCCGGGTCCGCATCAGCGACACGCATGCTCATACCTCCGGGGACGCCATTGCAGCACGGCGTGGGCCAGGAACATCTGCGGCTGCGTCTCTCCGGAGACGAGATCGGCCGCGCCGTCCGGCTGTGGAGCGCAGCGGGGGCCAGGAACATCCGCAGATGCGACCGAAGGCCACCGGCGCAGGCGAGGCAGGAGGCGCTCCCAAGATGGCGGGAGGTCGTTTCGGCCAAGGCCCGTGGGCCGTTCGCAACCGTTGCGGCTGGCGCCAGGCCCTGGCCTCCTATGATCGCAGGCGGGGCGGGGGCTTATCCAGGATGGTCTGGAGCTGGGCGGCGACCGCCTGGAGGAAGGGATCGCTCACTGGCGCCTCGCCCCTGGTGATCTTGTCCAGCTCGGTGCCCAGTGCGGTATTGAGGTCGCCGCCGGTGAAGTTCCAGGCGGTGACGTACGGCTCCGGCTCCTGCATCGCCCTCCGCTGCTCGTCGGCGTACTGGGCGGGGTAACCCGGCCGGTTGGCCAGGCGCGGATCGGCGTAGACGTCGGGGCGGGCGCCGGGCGTGCTCGAACCCTGCACCTGGAGCGCCAGGGCCACGCCCGCCTCCTTATCGCAGCTCCACTTGCAGAGCTCCCAGGCCTCGTCCTGATGCCTGGACGACTTGGTGACAGACATCGTGCCGGGCAGCCACATGCCCCCGCGCCTCCCACCGGGGCCCTTCGGCATGCGCACCATGTTCCAGCGGAACCGCTGCGCGCCCCCGAACCGCTGCAGGATCAAGCCGGCGTTGCCGATGTTCACGCGCGCCAGCATCGCCGCCTTGCCGTCGGTAAAGAGCGTCACGGGGTCGGCGACCAGGGGCTGCATCGTGGCCACGCGCTGGCGCAGGGCCAGGTCATAGTGGTACACCAGCGCCTCCCGCGCCTGGGGCGTGGCCAGGGTAACCCTCTTTCCGTCCGCCGAGAGGACGTCGCCGCCCCAGGGCCGGATGGAGCCGATCATGCTGGTCAGCTCGCGCCAGTTGAAGACGACGCCGTACATCTGCACCTCCGTGCCGTCGCGCCTGGCCAGCCTGACGGCGGCGTCCGCCAGGTCGTTGTACGTCCATTCCGGCGCCGGCTGCCGGATGCCTCGCGCCTCGAAGGCGTCCACGTTCCAGAAGAGGGCGATGCGCGCGATCTGGCCCTTGAACGGCAGGCCGTAGAGCTTCTTGTTGATGCGAATGGCCTCCACCGCCAGGTCGTAGAACTGCTTGAGGTCGTACTTGTCGCGGGCGATGAACGCGTCGTGGTCGGAGAAGACGTCGTTCTGAGCCAGGAAGTGATACTGGCCGGTGTTGGTGTAGCCCATGGCCAGATCGCCCAGGCTATCGGCCGCCGCCAGCACGGTGATCTTGGTCCCATATTCGGGGTTATTCTCGAACTCCACCTTGATCCTGGGGAACTTCTCGGTGAAGGCGGGATAGCGGCTGGCGGCCATCTCGCCCATCTCTGAGGCCACGCTGGTCACGCGCAGCGTGATCGGTTCGCCCCCTAACGGCTTGCCCGCCCCGGGAGCGCCGCGTCCGCAGGCGGCGGCCGCCGCCCCCAGCACCGCTGCCAGCGCCTGTCCCGCACGCGCCAAATACCTCCGGCGCGAGACTACCTGAGTGACCATAGAGACCTCCGTCCTTCCTTGCATCCTGCCCCGGTCCCGCGCCGCCCCGGCACGGGCCGGCAAGCTCACGGCGCAACATACCATGCTGGACGGGCGTGATCAACCGGTGCGACCTGCGTCGTCCAGGATCCAGGGGCCGGCCAGCGGATCGTGCCGCTCCCGCACGGCCAGGCGCCGGAAGCCAGCGCGACGATAGAGCGCGATGGCGGGCGCGGCGCGCTCATTGGAGCGCAGGATGATGGTGCGTAGCCCCTGGGCCTTGAGCCGTTCCACGGCGGCCTGAAGGAGCGCCGTCCCGTGCCCGCGGCGCTGCAGCGCCGGCTCGACGGCCAGCTCCCAAAGGTACCCAAGCACCGCGGGCAGCGCGGGCCAGCCCTCCGGCGGCCGGTCGGCCAGCCGCTCCCAGTCGGCGACGAACTCCTCGTAGGCGCGCGGGCCGGCCAGGATGAACCCGGCCACCATGCCAGCCTCGTCATCCTCACTCACCAAGCAGTGTGTGCCCGCCACCTGCATCACCCAGCGCAGGTAGGCCTCGGCGTGGGCCGGATGGTGCATCTCGTACCAGGGCGGCTGGGCATAGGCGCGCACGTAGATCTGGACGATGGCGGGTACGTCCGCTTCCGTGGCCGGCCGAATGCGGGCGACCGCCATGCCGCTGACTCCTTCAGGCCGGCTGACCGGCGTGTCGCGGCGCGTGCTGGAGATGGGGAAAGCGCAGGCCCACCGCCAGCGTCACGGCCAGGCAGGCGCCGGCCAGGGCAAAGGGGGCCGCCGCGTGCCGGTCGACCAGCGCTCCGGCCGCCAGCGTGCCGGAGAGCATCCCCGCGCTCCAGAGCAGGTGCGTCAGCGCCACCAGTCGCCCGTCATCCCTGCCCTCGCCCAGCTCGTGGATCAAGGGAGGCATGGTGGTGGAGAGGGCCCAGGCCGCCATGGCCCAGGCCGTTCCGGCGACGAACAGGCCAGCCAGGCTCTCGCTCCAGATGGCGGCCAGGCAGGTTGACAGCAGGATCAGCGCCGCCAGGGGTGCCACCAGCGGCTTGCTGCTGACGCTGCTGACGGCCGGTTCACCGCCGGCGCTGCGGGCGCGCCGTGCCCGCCGGTCGATGAGCCGGCCGGTCAGTACCTGGGCCGCCGATGCGGCGAGCAGGCTGACCATGCTGAACCACCCGACCGTGCTCGTGGTGCCGCTCAGGCGGAAGATCAGCAAGGGGAGGGCCAGGCTGGCCGCGCCCCAGGCCACGGTGGGGAAGTAGCGTAGCGCCCCCAGCGCCAGCACATCGGAACGGCGCAGGAGGTCCCCGTAGCCGGCGAAGAACCACGCGCCCGCGGGCGGGCGCCTTGGCGGTAGCGATGGCAGGAAGGAGGGAGACGGCGGGGACGCTCGGGAGCGGGCCGATGCCCCGCCGGCAGGGCCGTGCTCCAGCGCGGGGAGGAAGCGCACCGCAAGGGCCAGGGAGACGAGGCCCAGCAGCGCCGCGCCGGCGGCCACGGCCCCGAAGCCAAGCTGGTCGGCGCCCCAGCCGGCCAGTGAGGCGCCCAGGGCCCCGCTGGCGGTGCTGGACACGAAGTAGACGGCGGTCGCCGATCCGAGACGCGTGCGCCGCACGGCGGCCAGCATGAAGCTCTGCCCGCCGGTGGACTGAAAGCCGCTGGCGATGCCCCAGAGCGCGGCCAGGCCGACCAGTACCGCCGGCTGGTGGGCGGTAAAGAGGGCCGCGCCAAAGAGGGCGGTGGTGAGGCCGATCAGCACCGCCGCCCTCCGGCTGAGCAGGTCGCTCACCGCCCCACCGGCCAGGGCAAACAGCCCGCCGCAGCCAAGCTGGATGGCCAGCAAGGCCGAGGTGAGCAGCGGGGGCTGGCCCAGCACCGACTCGACGTAGGCCGGCAGCAACGCCTTGACCGGCGCAGCGGCCGCCCCGCCGGCGAAGAGGGCCAGGAGCAGCGCAATGAAGGGACGATTCAACGCGACCGAGTACGCTACGTAATGGGGGCTCTTCAGCACCGTCGAGGCGTACAGCGACCCGCAACAGGACTCGGGGGTCGGTGGGCGGCTCTGCGATGCGTGTGGAGCGCCCTAATGCTAGCCGATGATCAGCGTGCTGGTGGTGTCGCCGGTGCCAGCGGTGCGGGCCGGACTGCGGGCCCTGCTCGCCGCGGTCGCGGACATCGTCGTCGCCGGCGAAGCGGCCCACGCGGACGAGGCGGCAGCGAGGCCGGCTATGGATGATGCCGCGCCCGCGCCCGGGCTGCGCGCGGACGTGATCGTCCTGGACCCACCGCCCGCATTCGACGCGACCGACCTCGCCGCCCTGGGGCAGGACGCCCCAGAGGCGGGCATCGTCATCCTTGGTCCGATCGCGGCCGACCTGCGCTTGCCGGCCGTGCTCACTCAGCGAGGCTGGGCCTACCTGTCCCGCGACGCCGACGGCGAGCAGCTGGCCGCCGCCGTGCGGGCCGTGGCCGCGGGCCTGGTCGTCATCGATCCCGAGCTGGGCGGCCAGCTCGGGGGACAGGGTACGGGTGCGGCCGGCGCCCCGCCGGGTGGGGCCGAGCTGACGCCCCGTGAGCGGGAGGTGCTTCACCTGGTGGCCGTCGGGTTACCCAACAAGCTGATCGCCCGCCGGCTGGGCGTCAGCGAGCATACGGTCAAGTTCCATGTCGGCGCCATCCTGGCCAAGCTGGGCGCGGCCAGCCGCACCGAGGCGGTGCACCTCGCCGCCCAGCGAGGGCTAATCGCCCTCTAGCCTGAGCTATTCCCGGCCGGTGAGGCGTCCCCTCTCCCCTTGGGAGAGCGAGCAATCCCCTCTCCCCGACGGAGAGAGTGAGGGCTCTACCAGCGGGCCATCCTGGCGCGGGCCTTCACCCGCTCTGTCTGGGAGAGGGTGAAGGCTCCGCCCCTGAAGAAGCCAGGCTAAGCCAACGCCAGCGCGAGACGAGAGACGGAAAGACGTGCGGAAGGAAGGTCTCGCGCTCCGCGCTCAGGCCACGGCCGCCCTGGCCGCGGCGCGCCTGGGGATGGCCCCCACCACGCCTGTGGCGCCGGCGGCGCGCGCTGCGCGGCGCAGCGCCCAGACGATGGCGGCGCACTCACTGACCAGGAGCAGCACCACCAGCGTATAGGTCGCTGGCTCCAGCCAGACCGGCAGCCCCACCTGCGGCCCCGGCTCGGGGCGCAGGACGACGGCGCGAGGAGAGATCGGCGCCGCGCCGGCGGCCTGGTCCGCCTGATACACGACGAACAGGGCGCTGGCCGCCTGCCGGCCCTCGGCCGTCTCGACGAAGACGCTCAGCCAGCGCCGGCCGGGCTCGCGGGGCGTGAACGTCACCTCGTACGTCCCCGCCGAGCCGGTAGCGCGCATCACACCCCGGACCACGTCCCCCGCCCGCGGGCTCTCGAAGGGCAAGGCCGGCACGTCCGTGATTAGCGCCGGATCGGTGAGCGTCAGGCGCGCGGTCAGGGCCTGGCCGGCTACCGGCACCGCAGGCGACAGCTCCAAGGTTCCCACGCTCTGGGAGCTAGCCGGCGAGCGGGCTGAGCGAAGGTCGGGCGGCGCGCCGGCGCGCAGGGCCGCGGGGATGATGGCCAGCAGGAGCACGGCCAGGAGCGCGGCGCCCACAGTCAGCCCGGGCCAGGCGGTCCAGCCGTTCCAGCGGGGCGCCACCGGCGGGGCGCGGCGGGCGGCCCCCGGCCGGGCAGCCGTGGCGGCGAGAGCCACCGGCCTCAGTGACGCGCCAATGAGCCAGCCCAGGGCGGCTCCGGCGGCCCCGGCGAGCATCGCCGGCAGGGCCGCCCGGCCGAGCACGTCGGGCCGCCAGACCACCGCGTTCATGGCCGTGGTGTAGGGCCACTGCACCAGCAGGAGCACGGCAGTAAAGGCCACGCCGGCAAGGGCGGCCGCCCACAGCCCTTGCCCTGCGGCCGGTCCAGGGGGCGGGACCCACCGGCCGCGTCGAGCCAGGCGCCAGAGTACCAGGTCCATGGCCGGGGCCGCCAGCAGGATCAGGGGGAGCTGCGGCCGCACGGCCCCCAGGAGCGCTAGCTCCAGGTGGGCCAGGGCCAGCACCAGGGTGTACGCCGCCGCCGTGAGCGTGGCACCCCCAATCCGGCCGCCAGCGCGGGTGGTAGCGGCGAAGGTGAGCGCGGCCAGACCGGAGAGCATCACGGGGTGCCACTCGACGGGGTAGCGCGAGATGTCGAAGGCATACTCCCCCGTTACGGCGAGGGCGATCGCCGTCAGGGTGCCGCCGGCCAGATAGATCCCCGCCTCGCCGGCGTGCCGGCGCCAGGGCGCAGCGGTCGAACGCCAGAGCGTCTCCAGGCGCGCGGGATCGGCGCGGTTGGCGCGCACGGCAAAGCCGGTGAGGGCGCCAAAGGCAGCGACAGCCATGCCCCCAATGAGCATGACGTGGGGCGGGCTCAGGATAGTCACGTCCAGGCCATAGAGGCGGTGCCACAGGTCGTCGATCGGCGCCGAGGCCAGGGCCAGGCCGGCGCCCAGGGCCGAGATGAACGGCCCCGGCCCGGGGACGGCGCGCCCGACGCGCCAGGCACGCACGAAGGCAAAGGCGCACGCACTCAGAATGGTCAGGATGCCGGCGTACAGCAGGAGGTGCGGCGGGCTCCAGAACGTGTCGCGGCCGATCTCCACGTGCCAGGCGACGTCCCACGAGCCGCCGAGGATGAACAGCAGCACACCGGCCACCACTGGCGCCTCAAGCGACTGGATGGGCGAGCTCCGCTGCGGCTTAATCCGGACCGTTCTGCGCGACGACGAGACCATGAGTTCCTGCCCCGGCGTTGGCTCTTCGGCTCCAGTATAGAGGCCACTGCCAACTCCGGCGGCGCCACGCATCCGTCGAGACGTAGACGTAGACAGGGGTCATCGCCGTGTCCTACACTGCCCTTCGTGCGGTGACGTGGTGGCGCCGACCGGCCGGTACAAGCCTGCCGGCGGCAGGGCGCGTGGCGGGTGCCAGCACACGAACCTGCAAATCGAACTATCGATAAAGCGATACAGGAGGACACGGATGCTCGACACGACGTTGCAGACCGCCGTCGCGGGAGACGGCGCAGCTACTTCAGCCACGCGCCGGCGCGTGGCTGCGAGGCTACTCGGCATCGCCTCCCTGCCGGCGGCCGGCTGGCTGGCGGCCTGCGCCGGCACCGGCCGGCAGGCGCCTTCCACCGCGGGGACCGAGCTCAAGCCGGCGACCATCACCTTCTGGCACTGGGGCGGGATCGGCTCCACGGTCAACAACTATCACCCCGGCTTTCTAGACGTGGCCGATCGGTTCTCAAAGGCCTACCCGTCGGTCAAGGTGCAGGTGGATAGCCCCCCGAGCTACTGGGATAAGGTGGTCGTGGCCCTGGCCTCGGACACGCCCCCCGACGTCTTTCTGATCAACTCCGTGCGCAACCGCGACTGGGCCACCAATGGCGCCATCCGCGAGGTCTCCAGCTTCCTTTCGAAGGACAAGAGCGCCGCCAATGAGCTGAAGCAGGTGATCAAGGTCTTCACCGACTGGTACACCGTGCAGGGCAAGCTGTTCGGCGTCCCTTGGAACTACTCCACGATCGCTACGGTGTTCAATCTGGCCCACCTCAAGGAGGCGAACCTGCAGACGCCGGCCCAGCTCGGGGACCGCTGGGACTGGAACATCGCCGCCGAGTACGCGCAGAAGCTGACCAAGAAGGGCGCAACCCCGCCGCGCTGGGGGTTCTTCGCCAACAACAGCATCGAGACCGGCTGGTACAACTACGTCGTCGCCAACGGCGGTTCGATGTTCGACGAGAACCGCACCAGGTGCACGATCAACTCGCCGGCCACCCAGGAGGCCACCCAGTTCCTGGTGGATATGATCCACCGCTCGCAGTGGTCGCCCACCCGCCAGGAGATGTCGGAAGCGGGTGGCGTGATCAAGGCGATGCAGAATGGCCAGGTCTCGATCACGACCAACGGCGACTGGAACTTCAAGCCCCTGGCGGACCCCAACGTCCCCCTGGACTGGGACGTGAGCTACATCGCCAAGTCGCCTCGCACCAAGAAGACGGCCAGCATCGCCAACCTGCGTGGCCTGGCGCTCACCCCGGGCTCCAAGAACCCCGATCAGACCTGGGCATTCATGGCCTTCACCCTGCGCAAGGAGATCCACGACCTGATCCCGCCGGTCTGGCAGGAGGTCCCTGCCCGCCTCGATTCCGCGCTCGAGATCTACGCCAACGCGGAGAAGGCCGGCAAGCCCGCCAACCGCAAGGCGTTGGCTGATTCCATCCGCAACGTGACGCCCTATCCGGCCCACGATTACGCCCCGATTACCGAGCTCTCCAAGGCCTGGGACCCGTTGATCAGCGACATCTGGGACGGCAAGGTGCCAGTCGTCGAAGGGCTACGCCGGATGCAGGAGGACGTGCAGCGCGTGCTCGAGCAGTACCGGCGCTAAACGCAAGGCTCCGCCCACCGGGGCCTGCTGGCGCACTCGACTGTGGGAGCAACTGTGGGGCACCAGCGGCGGATGGAAGAGCCTGCTGTTTCCAGAGGAAAGGGGGCTGGTCACCCGGCGCCGAGCTTATGGCCTTGCCCCCGCCAGCGCCGAAGGCCAGCCACCTCCATGGGCCCATCTACGTGGGTGGCTATCAGTGCGGTGACACTTCCGCTCCTGGTGCAGGTGTCACCTGTCCCCTGGCTGCGCGCTGAGAGCACCGGCCAGGGGGCATGATGGGGACTGCCACCATAGCGGGTACTATTGAGCTAATGAGTGGTCTCACCGTCCTGGTGCTGCTGGCGATCGCCATCTGGTGGTATAAGCCCCTGCGCGAGTTCCTGATCCAGCGCACCAACCGCGCCGTCAAGGTCCTGCTGGTCGTCTTCCCCCTGCTCTTTCTCTTTCGGCTCGGCTACGGCATCTACAAGGGAGAAACGGACGATTGGTTCGTCGTCTCGCTGACGGTGACGGCCCTGATCCTGCTCTGGGCCAGCCTGGTCTGGCTGGGCAACTGGCTGGAGAAGCGCCGGCCGACGAAGGTGCGCCCGCCGGACCTGGCCGCGCTTTCGAAGCTGCCCGGCATGCCCCGCCTGCCATCGGTGCCCGTTAGCGAGACCGATGTGCAGCGGGCCGCCCAGGCGGCGCAGATGGCTGCGCCGCACGTCCAGCGGGCGGCCCAGGTCCTCGCCCGCGCCGCCGCAGACGTGGACACGCGTGATCTGGCGGGGAGCATCGGCCGCACCAGCGGCCGCCTCGTCGCCCACCTGCGCAAGAGTATGCGCTCCGCCGGCACCGCTCCCCCCGGCCGCACGCCAGCGCCCAGGGCCTAGCCCGCACTCGCGGCTGGCGCCCCTGTGGGGCAGGACTGGTCTTTCACTGGCGGAGCCCTCACCCTCTCCCTCTCCCAAAGGGAGAGGGTGCTGCTCCTCAGCCATGGATCATCCAGGCTATTCGACCTCTCACTGTGTCAGAGCGGGAGCCGCGGGGCCCAGCCGCACGGCCAGACCCTCCTCCCGTGGCCGTCGTTCCCCCTCTCCGACACGCAGAGGGTGTGAGGTCCGCCCCGTTCCTCGCGTATACTGTCCTGGAACATCCGTTTCAGGAGCGCGGGCGCGGCTGCGCGCCTCGGCTCGAGGACCGTTCGTTGAAGTAGACGCACCATGCCGGTTCGCGCCGTCGTCACCGCGGACAATCACCTCAACCGGTACCACGCCAGGATGCCGGCCTCCCGCCTGGAAGAACGGCGACGCGTCCTGCGCCGCGCCTTCCGGCGCGCCGTTGACCGCGCCATCGCCATCAAGGCGGACTTTTTTCTGCAGTGCGGCGATCTATTTGATAGCGTCGATCCGCGCAACGCGGAGCGCTCCTTCGTCGCCGGCTGCCTGGCCGACCTCCGCGCCGCCGGCGTGGTGGCCCTGGCCATCGGCGGGAACCACGACAGCCCGCGCCAGTCGACCGAGCAGGGCGGCTACCTGGCCGCCGACCTCTACGCCCGCCTGGGGGGCCTGCGCCTCTTTTCGGAGACCAGCCGGGTGGAGTACGAGCTCTTCGAGCGCGACGGCCTGCGCGTCTCCATCGGGGGCCTGGGCTGGAACGCCACGCTGCCGTTCGGGGAGGACCCCCTGGCAGGGATCGAGTTCCCCAATCCACCGGAGGGGCGCCCCGACTGGAAGCTGCTGATGATGCACGGCAGCATCGAAGGGCATACCTTTCCGGGCGCCTTCGAGCCGATCATCAAGCGGGACTCGGTGGCCGCGCTGGACGCCGACATTCTGCTGCTGGGGCACGTCCATTCACGGACCGACTTTGAGGTGGGAGGCACCCGCGTGATCGTCCCCGGCGCCACGGAGCGGATGTACCACGAGGAGTTCGGCCATGACCCGGGGTTCGTCGTGCTGGAGCTCGACCGCGGCAGGCGCTGGCGGCACGAATGGGTGACCTTTGCCGCGCAGCCCCGCTGCCGCGTGCGCGTTACGGCGCATGAGCTCACCGCTGAACCCGACGGGCTGCGCCCGCCTGACCAGAGCCCGACGCACGTGATCCTGGAGCGCCTGGAGGCACACGCCGACCCGCAGTGTATTGCGACGTTGTGCCTCGAAGGCGTACTGCCGCGAGAGGTGTACGGTCAGCTGGACCTGCTCCGCGTCCAGGAGGTCGGGGCCGCGGCCTTCTTTTTCTTTGAGATCGACACCTCGCAGTTGCGCTTGCAGGACGAGTTTGGGCAGACCAGCGAGCGAGGGATCCGCCTGTCGCAGGTGGAAGAGCTGCAGGTGACGGCAGCGGCGATGCGCGACGCGGCCCAATCAGCGGAGGAGCGGCGCGTGATCGAGCTGGCGCTGCAGCAGATCCTCGCCCAGTACCACTACGGAGATGCGCCACGGTGATCACGCTCCGCCGGCTGGCCGCCGCTCAGTACAAAGGGCTAGTGGCCGTCGACCTTACGCTACCCGAACGGGGTAGCATCCTCATCGAAGGCCGCAACGAGGCCGGCAAGTCGACCCTGTTCGACGCCATCTATTTCGCCCTGTACGGCGTGCCGCTGGTGGGCGAGATTGGCCAGGCCATCCATTACGGCGCCGACGAGCTGGCCGTCCAGCTTACTCTGGACGTGAGCGGGGCGGAGCTGAGCGTCCGGCGGCGGGCGCGCCAGACGGCCAAGACGCTGCGCACGGAGGCAGAGCTGGAGATCCGGTACGGGGACGAAGTGGAGGTGGTGCGAGGCTCCCAGGCGGTCACGCAGCGCCTCCAGCAGGAGCTAGGGGGGTTGACGGCGGAGGCCCTGCTCAACTCGTGCCTGGTGGCCCAGAAGCAGCTGGGCCGGCTGGAGTCGCTCTCGCGCGGTTCGCGTGAGGAGGCGCTGACCATCCTCTTGAACCTGGCCAAGCTCTCCGAGGTGCAGCAGCGCCTGCGCCCGCGGCCGGACGATGACGCGGCCCTGCGCCGGGCGCAGGCGCGGGTGGACCTGGCCCGGATCAGGAAGGAGCTGGCCGCCGTCGCCTGCCAGCGGGCCACCCTGGAGCGCCAGCAGCGCATCCACGCGGTGCGCGAGGGGATCGAGGCCCTGCACGGGCTGCAGCAGGCACTCGACGAGGCGCGCCAGGACGCGCGGACCCAGGAGCAGCGCCTGGTTGCCCTCAGCCAGCGCCTGCAGGAGCTCAAGCGGCTCAAGGAGGCGCACGGAAAGTGGGACCGCGTGGCGGAGGCAGCCCGCCGCTGTGGCGCGGCCGAGCAGGACGTGGCGCTGGCCGAGCAGGATGTAGCTCAGGCGCGCGCGGCGGCGGCCGCCCTCCCCGGCGCGGTGGAACGCGCCAGACGCTATCACGCCGCGCGGGACCAGGCGCAGGCGCTCTCCGACCGCCAGGCGCAGCTCAGGGAACTGGCGACCCGCGACGAGCAGGTCCGGTCGCGCCGCGCAGAGCGGGAGCACCTGGCGGAGCGCGGGGCGAAGCTGGAGCGAGAGCTGGAGACGCTGATGCGCCAGCGCCACGAGCTCCAGCGCCAGATAGCGCAGCTTGCGCCCCTGGAGGGTGAGCTGCAGGCCAGCCGGCAGCGCCTGGAGGCGCTGAACCGGCTCACTGAGGCGCTGGGCAAGCTGGCGGATGAGCAGCGGCAGCTGGAGGAGCTCCAGGCGAGGGCCGTGGCGCGTGTGGAGGCCGAGGAGCGGGCGGCCGCGGCTGTGGCCGAGCTCAGGGCGGCCCGCGATGTGCTGGACGGACTGGAGGCCCAACGCCGTGCGGCGGAGCAGCGGCAGCGCCTGGCGCAGGCCCGCGACCTGCTCAGCAAGTGGCAAAGGTGCCGGCAGGCGCTCGACGAGGCCGCCGCCGCGCGCCGGCTGCTGGCCGATCTGGCCCTGGCCGTCTCCGGCGTGGAGCACGTGGCCGTGCCCGATGGCACCGCCGCCGGCACCGCCGGGCTGCTCCTGAGCCTGATCGTCGACCACCCGCTGACCGCGGCCCTCGTGCTGCGCCTCCGCCTCTGGTCGGGCGGCGCCGAGCTAGTCGAGGCGCGCCCTGCCGCGCCGGACGAGGCCCGCGGCCTGCAGGCGGGGCGCTTGCCGGCCATCGGCGCGCCGGACGGCGCCGCCCTGCGCGCCGAGCTACAGGCCATCGCGCAGGCCCTGCGAGCGCTCGGGGAGACGGTCCCCACCAGCGCCACGGCCGCGGCGGGGCGCCTCGCCGAGCTGGAGCAGGAGCTGCAGGCCGCGGCGCCGGCGTTCGACGAGGAGGCGTACGTCCAGGCGCGGGCCAGGGTGGCCGCGGCCGAGACGCGCCTGGCGGACGCCCAGGCCGCGTTGAGCAAACTGCCTGATGCACGGGCGGTGGCGCTTGAGACGGCCGCGGTGCAGGAGCGGATCACCGCTCTGGAGAAGCGCTGCGGGACCCTGGCGGAGAGTTGCGGGCTCAGCGCCGCGGACGCCGGCGTCTTGCAGCGGGCGATCCCGCTGGCGGTCAAAGAGGAGCAGGAGCGGAGCAACCGGCTCAATAAGCAGCTTGGGCGCAAGGAAGGCCTGTCCCAGCAGCTTAGCGAGCTGAACCGCAACTACCAGGAGCGTGCGAGGGACCTGGCGGACGTGCGCGATAACCTGGCGAAGGACAGCGACGAGCGCCTCGCCCGCGAAGAACAGGAGATCACGTCGGCCCGAGCCTGCCTGCAGGCGGAGGCGGACACTCTCCAGGCCTCCATCAAGGAGACGCTGGCCGATGACCCGGCCAGTTCGGGCGAGCTCCCCGCGGACGCCGTGGCCCTACGGACGCTGGTCCAGCAGTGGGCGGATGAGGCCAACCGCCGCGTGGCGGTGCTGGAAGACCAAGCGCGCTCGCTGCCAGAGTGCGAGGCACGGCTGCGTACGGCGGTCGATAGGCTGGCCGGCTTGCGCCGCGACCTGGACGAAGCGCTGGCGGGGGCGCAGGCGGCGGATGAGGCCGCCCCCAGCCCCGGCCGGGAGCAGGACGCCCCGCACGCGCTTCCGGCACCGGCGGTCGCGACGGAGCGGCTGGAGGCCCTGGCTCGGGAGATCGAGCGCCTGAACGAGCCGGCCGTCCTCACCGAGCAGGCGGAGGCGCAGCGGGCTGCGGGGGCGGCCGAGGACCGCGCGCGCCGCGCCATACAGGAGGCGCGCCGGGTCGCCGCCCGCCTGGTCGAGATCCTGGCCGCGCTGGGCCACGCCCTGCCGAGCGACGATGGGGAGCTGGGCGGCGAGCCGGGGCGGCTGGCGGAGTGCATCCTCCAGCATTGTCCGGAGGCGGCCGAAGACCTCCCGTCTCGGGACGAGACGGAGAGCCGCCTGCGCGCCCTGGACCAGGAGGCAGGGCGGCTGGAGCAGGCGCGGCAGCAGGCGCTCGTTCTGCTGGGGGAGAGCGCGGCCGAAGAAGAGACCGACCTGGAGATGGCCGAGCAGGACCTGCGGGCGCTGGAGCTCGACCTGGCCGCCCGCCGGCGGGCCCAGGACATCATCGTGGCCACGCGCCAGCGCATGATCAGCAAGGTCCTGCCGGACACGCTCGCCAACATGTGCGTGCTGCTCCCTCACCTGACTGCGGGGCGCTACCGGCACGCCAGCCTGAGCGAGGACTACCGCCTGCAGGTCTGGGATGAGCGCAAGCGCGACTTCGTCGAGAAGAGCCTCTTCTCGGGGGGCACGCAGGACCAGTTCTCGCTCGCCTTGCGCCTCGGCTTCGCCCTGGCGGCGCTCCCTCGCGAGCTGGGCACGTCACCAGGGTTCCTCTTTCTTGACGAACCCCTGTCCAGCTTCGACCATGACCGCACCGCGGCGCTGGTGGAGCTGCTGACGCACGGGCAGATCGCCACCCACTTTCAGCAGGTCTTCCTCATCTCCCACTCGCAGGCCTTCGATCCCGCCCTGTTCACCTACCACATCGTGATGGAGGGCGGCCAGGTAGCCAGCAGCACGCTACCGGGCGGGGCCCGTACAATCTCCCTGCCATGACGCCGCCCATCCCGGTCGCGCTCTCCACCGGCTCTATCTACACCTACGGCACGGCGCGCGCCTTCGAGCTGGCCGCCCGCGCCGGCTACGACGGGGTGGAGCTGATCGTGGACGACCGGTGGGACACCCGCCAGGCCTCCTACCTGCGCCGGCTGGTAGATCACTACGGCGTCTCCATCCTGAGCGTCCACCACCCGTTCACCTTTCAGCGCTGCCCCGGCTGGCCCCGCGCCGAGGTGGAGCGCGTCAAGCTCTCGCTGGCCCTGGCGGAGGAGGTGGGCGCGCGCACGCTCAACCTGCACCTGCCCCTGCGCGTGCGCGACCTGCTGATCCTCTACGCCGGCCGGCGGTGGATCGCCGCGCTGCCGGGCGCGACCCCGGACCAGCGGCGCTTTCGCGAGTGGCTCACCGGCGGTGGGCTGGCCGCCCTTCAGGCGCAGACGCCGGTCGCCATCACCGTCGAGAACCTGCCGGTGCGGCGCCTGTTCGGCCGCCGGTTCAACGCCTACGCCCTCAATACCTGGGGCGAGCTCGCCACCTTCTCACGCATCTGCCTGGATACCACCCATTGCGGCACGACCGGCTCAGACCTGCTGGCCGTCTACCAGCGCCTGGCGGAGCGCGTGGCGCACGTCCATCTCTCGGATTACGACGGGCACAACCAGCACCGCCCCATCGGGCAGGGCCACCTGCCCCTGGCTCCCTTCCTGGAGGCGCTCGCTGCCCGCGCCTACCAGGGGATCGTGGTGGTGGAACTGGATCCCAGCGGCCTGCCGATGCAGGATGAAGACAAGGTGGCGGCGGAGCTACGGCGCAACCTCGAGCTCTGCCGCACCCACCTGCGCCGCGGCGCGGGGGCGACGGCAGCGGAAGATGGAGCCGTCACGGCGCCGGCGGCCGGCGTGGCGGCGCTCACTGGTAGCGCTCGTGCGGAATGAACGTCGCCCTTCCCCAGCAGCTCCTGGCCAAGCTGGCCTGTCCGCGCTGCCGGCAGCCGTTGCAGCCGGCGGCCGACGGCCCTGCGCCCGCCTTGCAGTGCACCTTCTGCGGCCAGACCTTTCCCATTCAGCAGGGCATCCCGCTGCTGTTCCCCGACGAGCGCCCTGCCGCGTGGACGGCGTCCCAGCGCGCGCTCTACGACGGGATCGCGCCCCACTACGACACCAGCATCCCTGAGCACGTGGCGGCCCATTACCGCAGCAAGCGGGTCAGCCTCGTGCGCCGCCTGGTGGCGCCGGGCGCGGCGGTGCTGGACGTCGGCTGCGGCACCGGCACCCTGGCGGAGGCGCTGCGCCACGCCGGCTATGACGTCTACGGCCTCGACGCCTCCACGGGGATGCTAGCCGAGATGGCCGCCCGCCAGCGCGGGACGCCGGTGGCCGGCTTCTGCGAGCGGCTCCCCTTCGCCGGCGGGGCGTTCGATCTGGCCATCACCGTCGCCACCCTGCACCACATCAGCGATGCGGGGCGCGTGGCGCAGACCCTGACGGAGATGTGCCGCGTCGTCTCCCCCGGTGGGTTCGTCGTGGCATGGGACCACAATCCCAACAATCCCTACTGGCCCATCCTCATGCGGCGCGTGCCCCAGGACACCGGCGACGAGCGCCTGGTGCCCCTGGACGAGATCGTGGCCGGCCTCCAGGCGGCCGGCGTGCAGGAGATCGAAACCCGCCGCTCAGGGCTGGTGCCGGACTTCACGCCCCGCCCGCTGCTGGCCCTGGCCACGCTCATTGAGGCGGTCGTGGAGCGCACGCCGGGGCTGAACGTCTTCTGCGCCCATAACGTGGTGATTGGCCGAAAGCACGCCGAGCCGTGACCGCTGGCCGACCAACCGAGGCGATGGTGGCGCGCACCTCACCCGCACCTGCACCCGCGGCCCCTCAGCTGCGCCGGGCCGGACCAGGCCGGACGGGGGCGGCGCGTGGGGCGCTCGCGGCGCGGGCCACGGTCGCGTTCCTCACGGCGTGCAGGGCCCAGGCGCCGGTACGCCTGGCCCAGCTGCTCCTGCTGGCCCTGAGCGTCGGCGGGGCGCTGGCCTTCGCGCTCCAGATGGCGGCCTGGCCGGACCATCCGCTGGCGGACATGACCCACCTCGTCTGGTGGACCCGGATCATCCGGCGTGACGGCGTGGAAGGGGCCTACGCCGGCGTGTATCCGGAGACGTACGTCATCTATCCGCCAGGCATGGCCTACGCCTTTCAGGCGGCCGCCTGGATCTCCGAGCGCGTGGCGCCGCCGCCCTGGATCCTGCCCTGGGCGGCCGCCGGAGGGGACCAGTGGCTGCGCTACTGCATCAAGCTGGTTGCCGTCGCCGGCCACGGCGCGCTGGCGCTGGCCATCTTCGCCATCGTCGCCCTGGGCGCGCGCGCCTTCTGGCGGGCCTGGACCGCGGCCACGCTGTACGCCTGGAACCCCGGGGCGCTGTTCGACACCGCCTACTGGGGCCAGGCCGACAGCCTGCACAGCCTGGCCCTGGTGCTGGCCGCCGCGATGCTGGCCCTCGTTCCGGGCTGGTGGCCCCTGCGCGCGGGCGGGCGGTGGCGGCTGAGCGCGCAGGCCGGGGCGCTGGCGGCCGGAGCGGTGGCGGGAGCCCTGCTCGCCGCCGGCGGCCTGACCAAGCCCCAGGCCTGGGTCTTCCTTCCCCTGCTCGGCTGGCTGCTGGCGCGCCGCACCGGCCCGCTGGGCCTCCTGGCGGGGGCCGGGGCGGCCGCCGGCGTGGCCTGGTGGATTGTGCAGCCCTGGCTGCGGGCCGGCAAGCTGGATGAGCTGCTGAGCGTCTTCCGGAACCTCCAGGACGTGATGCCCTCCGTCTCGGCCAATGGCCACAATCTGTGGTGGCTCAAGCTCCCCGGGGTCGCGATCGCTGTGCTGGACTGGGAGCCGTTGGGCGGGATCGGGGAGTGGCAGGCGCCGCCCCTGCTGACCCACGCCACGGCCGGCCGGCTGGCCTTCGGCCTGTTTGCCCTGCTGCCGTTGCTGCGCCTGACGGGGCCCATCTCCCTGCCCCTGGTGCTGGCGGCCGGGGGGTATACCGCCGTAGCCTACTTCATGACCATCACCCAGGTGCACGAGAACCACCTCTTTGCAGCTATTCCCTTCCTGGCGGCGGCGGCCGCGCTCGATCCGTGGTACGCCATCCCCTTCGGCGTGGCGACACTGTGCTTCCTGGGCAACCTGGCACTGCACGACTTCCTGATCAGCCCCTGGGTCGCCGCGCAGCTGGGCCAACTCCTGCCCTGGCGGGAGCCGCTGGCGCTGCAGACGGCTAATGCCGCGCTCAACGTGGTCGGGTTCGCCGCGCTCACGCTGCTCTTCCTGCGCCGGCCACGGGGGATGGCCCAGAGCGCGGGGGCATTGCGCTGGCGGGCGCGCCTGGTGCTGCTGGCCGGGGTCGCTCTGGCCGGCAGCGCGCTGGGGGCTATGCTGGCGGTGCTCCGGGAGCCGGCGGTGGCTGGCCGGCTGTGGCAGGTCTTCGCCGACGGCGCGCGCCACATCCCGCCGGTGGAGGCCCACCTTGGCCGGCGGACCCCCGCCGAGCAGCTCCTGGTGCGCGCCGCCGCGGACTACGCCAATCTGCTCTATCTGCTGGCCGGCGCGGCGGCGATCGTCGCCACGCTGGCGGCTCTGGCCGGCGCCTGGTGGCTGCTGTGCGCGCGGGCCGCCCGCTACCATTCCGCCAGATGGTCGGTGCCGTCCGCCGAGGACCAGCCATGAGCGGCCCTGCAGCGCTGCCGGTGCGCCCCGCCTTGCTGGCGGCCAAGGCCAGGCTCTACCTCGAGGCGATCAAGTTCGAGCACACCATCTTCGCCCTGCCCTTCGCCTACCTGGGCATGCTGCTGGCGGCGCGAGGCGCGCCCACCCTGCATCAGTTCATCTGGATCACGGTGGCGATGGCCTCGGCGCGCACCCTGGCGATGGCGCTCAACCGCCTGATCGACCGCGAGATCGACGCCCGCAATCCGCGCACGGCCGGCCGCGCGCTGCCGCGGCGCCTGCTGTCCGCCGCCGAGATGGGCGGCCTGGCCCTCGTCTCCGCCGTCGTCCTGACTGTGGCCGCCTGGCGGCTGAACCCGCTCTGTCTCCAGCTCCTTCCGGGCGCGGTCGTCATCCTGGTCGGCTACTCCTACACCAAGCGGTTTACCTGGCTCTCGCACGCCGTCCTGGGCATCGCCGACGCCCTGGCGCCGATTGGCGCCTGGGTCGCGGTCACGGCGTCCATCTCGCCGGGGGCCCTGCTGCTCGGCCTGGCCGTCGCCACCTGGATTGCGGGATTCGACCTGCTCTACGCCTGCCAGGATGTCGAGTTCGATCGCGCCGAGGGGCTGTACTCCGTGCCGGCTCAGTTTGGCGTGCCGGCGGCGCTGTATAGCGCCAGGGTCCTTCACGCCCTCACCGTGGCCGCGCTGGGCGCCGTGGGCCTGGTCATGGGGCTGGGGGCCGTGTACTGGCTGGGAGTGGCGGCCGCCGCCGCCTTGCTGCTGTACGAGCATTCCCTGGTCAGGCCGGACGACCTCTCCAGGCTCGACGTGGCCTTCTTCAACGTCAACGGCTACATCGCCGTCATCCTGTTCCTGGCTACAGCGGGCGATCTGGCCCTGACGTGGCTGCTCGGGCGATGAGCGGGGAGATCGGGTGACGGCCGTGGCGCTGCGCCCGTGGCAAGGCAGGCGGGGAAGCGGGCGCGGCGCCAGTGGTGAGACGCTGCGGGGCCGGCAGTGGGAAACGGGCGCGGCCGGCAGGGACGCAACGGGCATGGAGAGACGGATGGCACCGGTTCGGTCACGCCGTGGAGGCCGAGGTGGCCGGTAAGCGCCCGGTGGTCGTGGGGATCACCGGCGCCAGCGGGCACCTGCTGGCCCTGCGCTGCATCGAGCGCTTGCTGGACTACGGCTATCCACTCCTGCTGGTGTGCACCGGCCCGGGGGCGCGGGTGTGGCGCGAGGAGCTGGACGCCGACTTCGGCTCATTCGTTCCCAGGTGGCAGGTCCGTGGCAGCGTCTGCCAGTACCACATCAACGACGTCGGTGCGCCGATCGCCAGCGGCGGACTGGCGACACACGGCATGCTGGTGGTGCCCTGCAGCATGGGCACGCTGGCGGGCATCGCCGGCGGGATCGCCGGCAACCTGCTGGAACGCGCCGCGGACGTGACGCTCAAGGAGTTCCGCCCGCTGGTCCTGGTGCCGCGCGAGACGCCGCTCAACGCCATCCAGCTCGAGAACATGCTTAAGCTGGCGCGTCTCGGTGTGCGCCTGGTGCCACCGATGCCGGCCTTCTACCTGAAGCCGCGCACGATCGAGGAGGCCGTGGCGCAGCTCGTGCCGCGGGTGCTCAGCGCCCTGGCCATTCCTGAGGCGCAAGACGAGCCGCCAGCCTACAGGGCAACCACCGGCGGCAGCTAAGTCGGCGCTGGTATGTTCGTGCGGGACAGGACGGCCGGGCATCGATGGACAGGGCGACGCGAACATGCCAGCCGATACTTAGCCTGGAATGTTCATAAGCGGAGCCCTCACCCTCTCCCTGTGGGAGAGGGGACGCTTCGCCGGCCGCGTGATCACGGCGATCGCGGCGATTACGCCAGACGGCGGGGGGCGGCCGGCTGGCGGCCGTTCTTGAGCGCCCACTCCTGCATGCTCGCATCGAGGTAGCGCTCGATCTGGTGCTTCGGCTTCTCCTCATCCAGCCACCGCGACAGGGCGCCGGCCTTGAGCGACTCGAGCATTGACGGGTCAAGCTCGCGGTCGGCCGCCCGCTCGTCGACGCGAATGAGGTGCGCGCCAAACGGGGTTTTCACCGGCCCACTCACCTGGCCGGGCTGGAGAGCGAAGGCGGCGTCCTCGAACTCCTTGACCATGACGCCCCGCGGGAACCAGCCCAGGTCGCCGCCCTGGTCCTTGTTGCTCGTATCGGTGGATAGCTCGGCGGCCAAGGCCTCGAAGGATTCGCCGTTCTTCAGGCGCTCCAGCGCCGCCTGCGCCGCCGTCTCGTCGGGCAGCAAGATGTGGCGGGCATGCACCTGCTCGGCGCGATCGGGCACCGACGCGGCCAAGGCCTCATTCAGCTTGCGGCGCAAGATCTGCGTGGTCACGTCCTGGCGGATGATGGCGTCGGTGCCGGCGGTGAGGCGAAGATATTCGCGGTAGCGGCTGTTGAATGTCTCCGTGCGCCGTGCGCCGGCGCGGGCCGTGGCCGTGGGAGCCTGGGTCGGAGCAACGGTGGGTGCGCCGTCGGCTGCGGCGGGCGCGCCTGCCGCGCCGGCCTGGCCCGGGTCAGCCGGGGTCGCGACCGGCGTCGGGCTGGGCTCCTGATAGCCGATGAGCTGCTTCAGCTCGCGGTCCACCTCCTCCGGCGTGGCCACGAGGTTGCGCCTGGCGGCTTCCTGGCGAATGAGCGTCTCGTCGATTAGGTCCTCGACCAGGTGGGTGCTCAAGCCCGCCAGCTGGTTCTGGATCTGGCTCAGGCGCTGGCGCGCATACTGCGCCAGGAAGTTGTCGCTGGCGCTGCTGCCGGCAGGGCTGGCCTGGCTGGCCAGCTGCTGGACCTGCTCCAGCTCCAGCAGGAGGGCGTTCTGCCGGTAGGCCAGGATATCGGCGTACTGCTTCAGGGTGACTACCTGCCCGTCGACGCGCAGCACCGGCCGGCGCGCCACGATGACCTTGTCCCAGAAGAGCACCCCCCCGACGAGCAGAAGGGCGAAGGCGAGCACGCCGGAAAGGGTGAAGATGGCCAGGCGCTCCTTGATGCGTTCCCGTTCGGCGCGAGACAGGCGCTCATACCAGGCGAACCAGCCCCCCTGGCTCGGCTCGGCCTCGATCTCGTCCAGCCTGGGGCGGCGCACGATCGGGCTGGACGTCACGGTCCGCGGCCCGCGGCGTCTCTCGGGCCGCCGGAGGTCCGCTGGACCTGGCGCCCGTGTGCTGGTCTGTGTCATTTCTGGTCTCAGGAAAGCATAGACGGTCTGGCGCCGGCCTGCACCGTGGGCTCCCCCAACAGGGACGAGTAGCGAGTAGCGACGGATCAGGTTCCCGCCTCCACGGAGACGCGGTGAGGCGGGATCAGCGCCGGGTGAGCTAGCCTGGGTTATTCACGGCCAGCGAAGAGCCCCGTCTCCCTTTGGGAGAGGGTGAGGGCTCCACTCGTGACTAATCCAGGCTAGGCGGCGGCCGGCGGCGGCGCTGCCGGC
>DAOTTI010000295.1:0-13244 GCA_034437795.1 Chloroflexota bacterium
AGCAGGGGCGCCTCCGGCGCGCCCACGGCCGGCTCTCGGTCCGCACCGGCGCGGCCCCCGATCGCTGCCGGCTGGAGCGCCGGCACCGGCGCGAAGGCTTTCAGCGCCTCCCGCACGGCGTTACGCACGAGCGTGAAGACCAGGCGATCCCGCCGCAGGCGGATCTCGGTCTTGGCCGGATGGACGTTCACGTCCACGTCCTCCGGCGGGATGGCGAGGTGGATGGCGGCCAGGGGGTGCCGGCCGATGGGCAGCAGGGTGTGATAGGCCTCTTCTAGGGCATACGTCAGCATCTGGCTGCGGACCAGGCGCCCGTTCACGCCGAAGGTGCAATAGAGGCGCGTGTTCCGGTGCTCCGCCGGCGGCGAGCAGTAGCCCCCCACCCTGATCCCCTCCTCCTCCACCTCCGGCAGGGCCAGCATCTGCTGCGCCACGGCCGGGCCAAAGACGGCGGCAAGCGTCTCCCGCAGATCGCCCCGCCCCGGGGCCTGCAGCGCGAGGTGCCCGTCCACCTCCAATAACAGGCGGACGGACGGCGCGATCAGCGCCAGCTGGTGGCACAGGGCGATGATCTGGCGCGTCTCCCCCGCGGCGGTGCGCTGGAAGGCGTGGCGCGCCGGCACGTTGAAGAAGAGGTGGCGCACCGTGACGGTGGTGCCTTCTGGCCCTCCGGCCGGCCCCTGCGCTACCACGCGCCCCCCTTCCACGCGCACGACCCGCCCCGCGGCCGCCCCGCGGGCGCGGCTCACCAGCTCCAGGTGGGACACGGCCGCGATGCTCGCCAGCGCCTCCCCGCGAAAGCCAAGCGTCCGCACCCGAGACAGGTCGTCAAACGAGGCCAGCTTGCTCGTGGCGTGCCGGCAGACGGCCAGCGGCAGGTCATCCGGCGCGATGCCGATGCCGTTATCGCTCACGCGGATCAGCTGCAGGCCGCCCCGCTGGAGCTCGATCCGCACCATGGTGGCCCCCGCGTCGATCGCGTTCTCCACCAGTTCCTTGACCACCGACGCCGGCCGCTCCACTACCTCGCCGGCGGCGATCTTTGCCACGACGTCCGGCGGGAGGATGCGAATGCGCTGCACCTCCCGCGTTGCGCGCGCCGTTTCGGTCGGTGCCATCGCCCTCTCTCCGGTCAGCGCTCCCGTCGGCTCCTTTGTCTTACCACTCCGAAACGCTTCACCGGCACGGCCGGTCTCGCCGGCCGGCGCGCCGTGGGAGCCGCGTCACGGCGCGGCCATTCGGCGCTCGACTGTGGCCAGGACCGCCTCCTTGCGATCCGCCGTCCCTGCCAGGAGCCGGTCAAGCTCCGCCTCCGTTTGTTGGACGAAGCCAGGGTCACGGATCTGCGCCAGGTTCACCCGCACGTTGATCGCGCTGGCGCGCAGCGCCGCCTCTGCCAGCAGCGCCGCCACACCGGCATCTGAGACCAGGCGGGGATTCCCCGCCTCAGCCACCGTCGCGGCTAGCTCCAGCAGGCGCCGGCAGATCCGCGCCATCGCCAGCGGGGGCGCGGCCGCCCCTCGCAGCGCCTCCTGCAGGGCCTGCCGGCGGGCCTGGCGCTCCTCGTCGCTGGATCGGGGGAGCTTGAGCGCCGCGGCCACGGCGGCATAGGCTCGCTCATCGTCCGCCATCAGGCGCAGCAGCTCGCCTCGCAGGCGCTCGGCCTCCTCCTGGGCTTCCCTGACCTGCGCCTCCACCGCGGCGTACTGAGGCCGCCCAACGGTGAGATTGGCGACCATCGAGACCAGCGCGGCCCCCATCGCGCCGGCCAGCGCCGCCGCGCTTCCCCCTCCCGGCACGGGCGCCGGCGACGCCAGCGCCTCCAGGTAGCCGGTGATGTCGCCGGCCGGCTGCTCTCGCTCCACCATGACGCGTGCTCCGAACGACCGAGGATACCCCACGGCGCTACCGTCGCTCGGAGGGAGTGGCGAGTTGGGAGTGGGGAGTAGCGAGGCCCCGCCGGCGCACGGGCAGAGTAAATACAACGGCGGACCGCACGGAATAAGGGGGAACACCCGCGTAGGGCCCAGGACGTCCGTCGGGTCCGTACGAGCCATCCCGATGAGCGCCTGTGGCGGGTCGGAAGGGCGGACGGACCTCACCCCCTTCGGGCGGGGCCAAGCCGCGCGGCGGGGCCGGGTAGGGCAGGGGTGCGGCGCGGCCCCGCCGCCCCTCTGCGCGTTGGCGAGGGGGCACGACGGCTAGGCAGGGCTCGCCATCCGCGCGGTGGGGCCATCACCCAGATGCCCAGCCGCGCAGGGAGGGCTTCCGAGGCCGCGCCTGGCGGTGCGTGCCCTGATCTGGCCACAGGTTCCATAATGTAGGGGGGACCGGGAGTGTGGGCGACCTGGCTACGTCGTGGCCAGAGAGGTATGGAGGTGACAGGGGTGTCGGATACCATCCTGGCCCTGGTCGGTCCCACCGCCACCGGCAAGACCGCCCTGGCCATCACCCTGGCCGACCACCTGCCGGTGGAGGTCGTCTCGGCCGACTCGCGCATGGTGTACCGCTGGATGGACATCGGCACGGCCAAGCCTTCCCGAGCGGAGCAGCAGCGAGCGCCGCACCACCTGATCGACGTGGTTGATCCCGACGAGCCGTACTCCGTCGCCCTGTACCAGCGTCAGGCCCTGGCTGCCATCGGGCGCATCCAGGCCCGCCGGCGCTTGCCCGTGCTCGTCGGCGGCACGGGGCTGTACGTCCGCGCCGTGTGCGACGGCCTCCAGATCCCAGCCATTCCCCCCGACCCGGGGTACCGCGCGGCGCTGGAGGAGCGGGCCGCGCGCGAAGGCTGGGCCGCGCTCCAGGCCGAGCTGGCGCGCGTGGACCCTGAGAGCGCATCCCGCATTGATCCGCGCAACGTCCGGCGCGTGATCCGCGCCCTTGAGGTCTACCACGCCACCGGCGTCCCCTTTTCCGCCTGGCAGCGCCAGGCCCCGCCGCCGTTCCGCACCATCTTCATCGGCCTCAATCTAGCGCGAGACGACCTGTATCGCCGCATCAACGAGCGCGTCGACCAGCAGGTCCGCGCCGGCCTGGTGGACGAGGTGCGGTCCCTGCTTGATCGGGGGTACGATGTAGGCTTGACGTCCATGAGCGGGTTCGGGTATCGCGAGATGGCCCAGTATCTCCTGGGCGAGCTGGACCTGCCGACGGCGATCGAGCGCTACAAGCGGGCCACGCGCCGGTACGCCAAGCGCCAGCTCACCTGGTTCCGTCCGGACCGGCGGATCCACTGGCTCGACGCGGCCTCCGCCACGCCCGAAGACGTCATCCACATTCTGGAGGAAGCGCGGTCCTCCGCTCCGGCGGACGATGGCCGTCCGTCTGCGACGGCGCCGGTGGCCAGTCCCGCTCCGCTGGAGCCCGGGTCCAGGTGAGCACGTGAGCACGATCACTCCCCTCGCCTTCGCCAAGCTGCACGGCGCCGGCAACGACTTCGCCGTCGTCGATGGACGGCCTCTGGTAGGAGTGGGGGTGGACTGGGCGGCCCTGGCGCGCCAGATGTGCGACCGCCACTTCGGCGTCGGCGCGGACGGCTTGCTCGTCGCCGTCCCGGCCCAGGGGCGGCAGGCCCGGGTGGGCATGCGCATGTTCAATCCGGACGGCAGCGAGTCGGAGATGTGCGGCAACGGCCTGCGCTGCTTCGTCCGCTGGCTGGCCGAGCGGGGCGAGCTGGCGCCCGGCGCGGTGCCGGTTGAGACGGGCGCGGGCGTGCTCACCGCCTTTCTCGACGGCCGGCTGGAGGTGACGGTGGACATGGGCGCTCCCCGCCTGGCGCCCGCCGAGATCCCGCTTTCCCCCGAGGCCGCTGCCGGCCAGCCTCCTGCCGGCCCCGTCCTCCACCTGCCGCTCCGCGTCCGCGGCACGGGGAGCGATGTGGGACACGACAGCTCCCTGCTGGACGCCACCTGCGTCTCGATGGGGAACCCCCACGCCGTCATCTTCGTCTCTGACGTGGAGGCGGTCCCGCTGGACGCCATCGGCCCCGCGATCGAGCGCCATCCCTCTTTTCCAGCGCGCACCAACGTCGAGCTGTGCCAGGTGCTGGCCCGCGATCGCCTGCGGGTCCGCGTGTGGGAGCGGGGGGCAGGGGCGACCCTGGCCTGCGGCACCGGCGCCTGCGCCGCCGCCGTCGCGGCCCGCCTTCAGGGCCTGGTCGACGCCAGCGTGACTGTCCAGCTTCCGGGGGGCTCCCTCGCCGTCGAATGGCCCGGCCCGGCGCTGCCGTCCGGGCCCGCGCCGGAGGCGCTGAGCCGACTGCCGGCCGTCCTGCTGCGCGGGCCGGCGGAGTACGTCTTCGACGGGCAGTGGCGCGCGCCCCTTCCGCTCCTGTCGCCATGAGCGGTACCGGCCGTGGCCGATGCCCCGCCGCCTTCCGGCCCGCGCTAGACTATGAGGTGCCCGGTCGGGACACGCCTCTCCCGCGGCGACGTGACGTCTCTCCAGCGCCGGCAACGTAGCGCGCCGGTGCCCAGGTAGAGGCATGCGTCGCCTAGAGCAGGTAACGAAAGGCGTGTACGGCGGGCCTAGTAAGGTCTAGCAACAAGAAGTAACGCACTCGAAGAGCCAGTGGTAGAACGACGGTACCGTACGCAGATGAACTGGGCCGCCGGCCTGGTGGCGAGCGTCCCCACGGCCGGCAGCGACCTGGCCAGCCTCCGGCCGCCGGTCGAGCGCGCCGTGCTGGTGGGGGTCGAGCTACGTGACGAGGCGAGCCGCGCGCGCGGCAACGGGGCGCTGGCCCGCGCCCGTGGCGCGGGGGCCACGCTCCGGCTATACGATTCCCTGGCGGAGCTGGAGCAGCTGACGCTCACGGCCGGCGCCGACATCGTGGGGGAAGTCACCCAGAAGCTCGACCACCCCGATCCCGCCACCTTCATTGGCAAGGGCAAGGTGGAGGAGCTGAAGGAGCTGGTCCAGGAGACCCGCGCCGACCTGGTCATTTTCGACGACGAGCTGACCCCATCGCAGCAGCGCAACCTCGAGAACGCGCTGCGGGTCAAGATCGTGGACCGTACGGCGCTGATCCTGGATATTTTCGCCCAGCGGGCGCATACGCGGGAGGGCCAGCTCCAGGTGGAGCTGGCGCAACTCGAATACCTCCTGCCCCGCCTGTCCCAGCTCTGGGTGCAGTTCTCCCGCCTGGGCGGCGCGGCCGCTGGCGGGGGCGGCCGGATCGCGACGCGCGGCCCAGGCGAGACCCAGCTGGAGGTGGACCGGCGCGCCATCCGGCGCAAGATCGCCGACCTGAAGGACAAGATCAAGGAGATCAGCGCGCACCGCCAGCTCTACCGGACCCGGCGCAAGCGGGAGTCGCTCCCCGTCCTGGCCCTGGTCGGCTACACCAATGCCGGCAAGAGCACGCTGCTGCGCGCCCTGGCCGGCGCCGACGTGCTCATTGAAGACAAGCTCTTCGCCACGCTCGACCCGACGACCAGGCGGGTGGAGCTGCCCGGGGGCCAGCAGGTGCTGGTCACGGACACAGTCGGGTTCATCCAGCGTCTGCCGACCGCCCTCGTCGCCGCCTTCAAGGCGACGCTGGAGGAGATCCACGACGCCGACGTGCTGGTCCACGTCGTTGACGTAACGCACCCCAACCGGCGGGAGCAGATCCAGGCCGTCGGCCAGACGCTCGACGAGCTCGGCGTGGAGGAGAAGCCGGTCATCACCGCCCTGAACAAGGTGGACCGGCTCTCGCCCGAGGAGCGGGCGGCGCTGCCGCTGGACCAGTTCCCGAACGCCGTCCCCATCGCCGCCGCGTACGGCTGGGGGCTGGACCAGTTTCTGGCCACGGTGCAGGAGGTGCTGGCCGAGAGCGAGGATCGGGTGCACCTGCGCGTGCGGATCCCTTATCGCTCGGGCGACCTCGTCCGCCTCTTCCACGAGCGGGGCGTCGTTGAGGACGAGCAGTTCGGGCCGGAAGGTACGGAGCTACGCGGCACGGTTCCCCGCCGCTATGCCGGCCTCTTCGCTCCCTATGCCCTGGCCGGCCGGCGCCGGTAGCCGGCCTTGTGAGCCTCAAGGGCGGGGCGAAGGGGCCGGTAGCCCGCCTTGAGCCTGAAGGGCGGGACGCGAGACGAAGGACGAAGCCGCGCGCCGGCACTCCCTGACCGGGCGAGCGCCCGGCTCATTCATTCTAGGCGGTGCCCTCCCCGCCGCCCGCTTCGCGGGCCCCCGCTCTCCCAGAGGGAGACAGGACTGTCCGCTGGCCGTGCGTAATCCGGGCTAGCTGGAGCCCTCACCCAAGCTCCCTCCCAGACGGAGATGGAATTGCCCGCAGCCCGGCGGTCCAGAATGCTAGCCCCTTTCCCATCGGGAGAGGAAACTCAGCGCCAGCGATGCGTGATCGGGGCTAGGGCACGGTGAACCGCGCCACGGCGTCCTCGTCGAGCACCAGACCAATCCCCGGGCGCTCCGGCACCTCGATCTCCCCGTTCCGCGGCTGGAGGCGCGCCGCCAGGACCCGCTCGAAGTTGTAGATGTCCTCCTCCAGGCGGAAGTACTCCACCGTCAGGCAGTTGGGCGCAGCCGCGGCCAGGTGCACGTGCAGGTCGGCGTGCCAGTGGGGCGCCACGGGGACGTCGAAGACCTCCGCGGCGCGCGCCACGCGCAGCCACTCCGAGACCCCGCCCAGCACGCCGGCGTCGGGCTGGAGGATGTCCGCCCCATGGCGCTCCAGCAGGGCGCGGAAGTCCCACCGCGTCTGGTGGATCTCTCCGGTGGCGATCGGCACCTCGAGCTGCCGCGCCAGCTCGGCGTGCCCCTCCACATTGTCCGGCGGGAGCGGCTCCTCGAACCACCAGGGGTCGAAGGGGGCGAAGGCGCGCGCCGCGCGCAGCGCCTCCGGCACAGTGCGATAGGCGTTGTTCGCGTCCAGCGCCAGGCGCCCGTGCGGCCCGATGACCTCGCGCGCGGCCTGCACCCGCGCCACATCCGCCTCCAGCGACGCCCCGCCGACCTTCATCTTGAAGTCATGAAAGCCCAGGTCCGCGTAGCGGGCCATCTCGGCGCGAATGGCGGCCACCGGATCCCCCGGCCGGTAGTAGCCGCCGCTGGCGTAGGCCGGCACCACGTTTCGGTATCCACCCAGGAGCCGGTACAGCGGCAGGCCCGCCTGCTTGCCCAGCAGGTCCCACAGGGCGATGTCGATGGCCGAGATCGCCCGCAGCAGGGCGCCGCGGCGTCCGATTAGCAGAACCTCCTGGTACATCGCCGTCCAGTGCTGGTCGATCAGGCTGGCCTCCATCCCGACCAGCAGCGGAGCCAGCAGGTCCGTAATCGCTTCGCGCACCAGCCGCCCGCCCACGGTACCGGCGTAGGTATACCCTATGCCGGTCAGCCCCTCGCTCTCGATCCAGACCAGCACGAACTCCCGCGCCTGGAGGAGGCGTGTGGCGATGCGGGTGGGCGTGGCCAGCGGGATGGCCAGCGCCGCCGCGCGCACGGTGTCGATCCTGCCCATGGCGAGCAGGATACGGCCTGGCCACCGCGGCCCGCAGCGTTACCCTTACGGGGGGCCGGGGTGAGACGCAGGCAGCCGATAGACCTGAGACGAGACCCGATGCCGTTAGCGATGGAAGGTCCACATAGGGGAGCCGATGGAGGAGCTGATGGAGGTGTGGCGAGGGCGAACAGCGCGCCTGCCGCCCAGCCAGTTCCACCGGCGGGCCTCGAGACGGCCGAAGAGGGCGGCGACGAACGGTGGCCGGCGCGCCGCGCGCTGGCCGAGGGGGCCGCGGCCCTGGGCCTGCCCCTCTCTGAGACGCAGCTCGATCGGTTCTGCGCCTACGCCGCCCTGCTCGCGGCCGGCCGGCGCGAGTTCAACCTCACGGCCCTCACTCGGCCCCTGGACGTGGCCATCAAGCACTTCCTGGACTCGTTGACCATCGTGCCGGTGCTGCCGCCGGCGCCGCACCGTCTCATCGACGTTGGCACCGGCGCCGGCTTTCCAGGACTACCCATCAAGCTGGTCCGGCCGGACATAGACGTCACGTTGCTCGAGGCCACGGCCAAGAAGGCGGCCTGGCTCCAGAGCGCGGTGGCCGCACTTGGCCTAGACGGGATCGCCGTCGTTGCCGCACGGGCGGAAGACGTGGGGCGCGATCCCGCGTATCGCGGTCGTTTTGACGTGGCCGTGGCCCGCGCCCTGGCCCCGCTGCCGGTCGTGTGCGAGCTCTGCCTGCCGTTTGTCCGGCCAGGGGGCCTGCTGGTAGCGCAGAAGACGACCGTCGGCGTCACCAGTGAGCTGCCCCGCGCCAGACGCGCGCTCGAGGTGCTGGGCGGGCGCGTGCGAGAGGTACGCGCCGTTCCCCTGGCGCAGCTACCCAACCGCGTCCTGGTGATCATCGAGCAGGAGCGGCCGGTCCCCGACGCCTATCCCAGACGGCCAGGGATACCCGCCAAGCGCCCGCTATAGCTGCTGCTCCTGGCGTAAGAACGGGGGCGTACCTCCGGCCAGAACGACGGTATCCCCTGCGCCAGCTCTTGCTCGCCTGGAGTATTCACTAGCCAGCATCATTCACAAGTGGAGCCCTCACCCTAACCATCTCCCTTGGGGAGAGGGAACTCGTCGCGGGCCCCGAATAGCCTACGCCAGCGGAGCCCTCTCTCTCACCATCTCCGTTGGGAGAGGGGGACTCGACGTAGAGCCCTTGGCCTGGCCCTCTCCCCTTTGGTAGACGGGACCCGTCGCTGGCTGTGGACCGGCGGAGGGACCAGGAAGCGCCCGTGGCTACTGCCTGGCGCGGGCCATCGCGCGGGCCACCGCCTCCTTCCAGGCCGCGCGCTGCGCGGCGCGCTGCGACGCGGGCAGGACGGGCTCGAAGCGGCGGTCGGCGCGCCACGTGCCGGCCAGGGCGTCGGTGGAAGGCCAGAAGCCGATAGCCAGCCCGGCCAGGGCCCCGGCCCCGAAGGCGGTGGTCTCCAGCAACCGCGGGCGGACCACGGGGCAGCCCAGCAGATCCGCCTGAAACTGCAATAGGAAGTCGTTCTCGGCCGCACCGCCATCGACCTTCATCTCCAGGAGCGGGGTGCCGGCGTCCTGCTTCATGGCCTCGACCACGTCGGCTACCTGGTGGGCAATCGCTTCCAGCGCGGCGCGGACCAGATGGGCCCGTGTCGTGCCCCGCGTGAGGCCCGCGATCAGGCCGCGGGCGTCCGGGTCCCAGTAAGGGGCCCCCAGGCCAGTGAAGGCGGGGACGAAGAAGACGCCGGCCGTATCCGGCACCGACGCCGCGATCTGGGCCGTCTCGGCGGCGGTGGCGATCAGGCCCAGCTCGTCGCGCAGCCACTGGATGGCCGCGCCCCCGGTGAAGACGCTCCCCTCCAGGGCGTAGGTCAGCGGGGCGCCGGCGCCGAGCTGCCAGGCAATGGTGCTCAGCAGCCGGTGGCGGGAATGGACGCGCTGGCCACCGGTGTTCAGCAGCAGGAAGCAGCCGGTCCCGTAGGTGGTCTTGGCCGTGCCCGGCTGAAAACAGGCCTGGCCGAAGAGGGCCGCCTGCTGGTCGCCGGCAATGCCGGCCACGGGCACACCGGCAGGGATTGGCCCGGCGGCCACCGTCTCCCCGATCACTCCGGACGAAGGGACGACGCGTGGCAGCATGGCCTTCGGCACGCCCAGGATGCGCAGCAGGTCGGGCGACCAGCTGCCGGTATCGACGTCGAGCAGGAGCGTGCGCGAGGCGTTCGAGACGTCGGTGGCATGGACCCGCCCGCCGGTGAGGCGCCACAGCAGCCAGGAGTCGACGGTGCCAAAGAGCGCGTCGCCGCGGGTGGCCTGCTCGCGCAGCCCGGGCACGTGCTCCAGCAGCCACTGCACCTTGGTGCCGGAGAAGTAGGCGTCCAGGACCAGGCCGGTGCGCTCCTGAAACAGCGGCGCCAGGCCGGCCGCCTGCAACTCGTCGCAACGCCGCGCCGTGCGCCGGCACTGCCAGACGATGGCGGGGCCGGCGGGTTGCCCCGTGCGGCGGTCCCAGACGATGGTCGTCTCGCGCTGGTTGGTGATGCCGATGGCGTGCACCGCGGGCGAGCCGGCGCCGTGGAGCGCCTCCGCCGCGGCGTCGAGCACGGTCTGCCAGAGCTGGAGCGGATCGTGCTCCACCCAGCCCGGCTGGGGATAGTACTGCTGCACCCGCGCGTAGCCGCGGGCGACGACGTCCCCGGCGCGGTTGAGCGCAAGCGCGGTCGTGCCGGTTGTGCCCTGGTCGATGGCGAGGATCACCGCGTCGGCCATGTTGCAGGTATGAGTAGCGACTAGGGAGTAGCGAGTAGCGAGGGACGAGCCCTCCCCCTCAGGGTACCTGCCGGAGGCGGGACGACCACTGGGGGAGGGCTCTGCCGGTGTGTAGGCCGGGCCAGCCTGGAGTATTCACGGCCAGCGAGCCGTCCCCTCTCCCACCGTGAGAGGGCGAGGGTGAGGGCTTCGCTCGTGACGAAACCGGGCTAGGCGCCAGAGGCTTCGGCGCGGATCGCGGGATCGGCCGGCGGCTCAGCGACGGTGACTGATGGCGGCGGGAGGACTGCATCCTGGCTACGGGCAGGGATCTTCCCGTTCAGGATGCGGCGCACGTCCTCGGCCTCCAGCTCCCCCTTCTCCGCCAGCGCCCGAGCCAGCTGATGGACCTCCGCCTCGTTCTCCTTCAGCAGGCGCTTCACCGCCTCGTACTGCTCGCGCAGGAGCTCCTCCACCTCCCGCCGTAGCCGGACGTTGGGAATGAGCAGCTCTACCGGCGGCGCTTCGCGCTCAGGCGCCTCGTCGTCCTCCTGGGCAGCACCCGGCGGCGTCCCGTAGCGCCCGTTGTGACGTCCGTCGCGGCGGGCGCCGTCAGGCTCCGGCTCGTAGACGAACAGGGCATCGCCCGGGTTCATGTAGGTCACCACGTACCGTGCGAGGTCACGCGCTCGCTTCAGGTCCCCGGCCGAATGGTCGAGCACCGTGCCAAGGAAGAGCTCTTCCGCGGCGCGGCTGGCCAGCTTGACCTGGATCTCAGCTAGCACCTCCTCGCGCGAGTACGTCTGCTGCTCGCTCAGGGGCCGGAGCTCACTATAGGCCACGTCGGAGTCGCTCGATGAGACGATGGAGACGCGCCCCAGGTCGCGCCGGCGAACCAGGAGAGCCTGGGCGATGGCGTGCCCCGCCTCGTGGTAGGCCAGCCGGCGGGTGTCCTCGCGGGTGATCACGTCCTGGCTCTGGCGCTCGCGCTCCTTCTCCTCGATGATCTTCTGGATGTCCTCGCCGATCAGCTCGCCGTGGGTGAGCAGGGCCTGGGCGATGGCGTGGACCGACTCGGCGTGAACGGCGAGGAGCGTCTTGACGCGCAGGTATTGCTCGTTCAGCAGCTCCTCGACCCGCGCCTTCTCCGGCGTGCCCATCATCATGTTGCCCGGACCGAGATAGGAGTAGAAGGAGCCGCCCATGCCAAAGAGGCCAAGGTAGGCCTGGGCCAGACGGGTGGCGTGCTGTAGATCGCTCGTCACGCCGGTCATCTGAGTGCCGAGGAACAGCTCCTCGGCCGCGCGGCTGGCCAGCGAGACCTGGATCTCGGCCAGGATCTCTTCGCGGGTCTCGGTGTAGCGCTCCTCCACCGGCTTGGGCGCGACCATCCCCAGGGCGCGGCCGTAGCGGATGATGGTCGCCTTGGAGATGCGGGCGCGGTCCTTGAGCAGCATGGCCATGGCGAAGGCGTGGCCGGCCTCGTGGTAGGCCAGCCGGCGCTTCTCCTCCAACTTCATGCCCCGAATGGGCTGCTTGATGCCCCACTCGTGGGCCTCCCGCGCCTCGGTGAAGTCCTCATAGGTGATCGCGTCGCGCCCCTTGAAGTGCGCGACGACGGTGGCCTCGTTGATGACGTACTTGATCGTCACCGGCGTGTAGCCGATGGTGTCCGCGGCCATGCGGTCGATGGGCATGTCCTCGTGCCGGACCTTGGACAGGTAGTACTCGATGATGTCCTTGCGCCCTTCCTCGTCCGGCGGATCGATCGTGATCTGCCGGTCGAAGCGTCCGGCGCGGAGCAGCGCGGGGTCGAGCACCTCCACGATGTTGGTGGCCGCCATGGTCACCACGTTGGGGCGCACCGCCGGCTTGCGCAGCAGGCCCAGCTTGCGCAGGAGCCGCTCCTTCCAGCCTTCCGAGATGCGGGGCGGGTCCATCTCCATCAGCAGCTGGTTCAGCGCGCCGTTGCCACCGAAGAAGCCGCCCATGAAGCCGATGGTGCCCTGGCCCATACGGCTGCCGCCGATGGCGTCGATCTCATCCAGGAACAGGATGCAGGCGCCGTGCTTCTTGGCCAGGTTGCGGGCCTTGCGGTACAGGCGCCAGACGATGAGCACGTCCATGCCGATGAACATGGCGCGGAAGGACGCGGCGGAGGTGTAGCCGAACGGGACGCCGGCCTCCGTGGCGATGGCCTGGGCCAGATAGCTCTTGCCGGTACCAGGCGGGCCGACGAGCAGCAGGCCCTTGGAGACCTCGCCGCCCATGCGCTTGAACTCCTTCACGCCGCGTAGCAGCGTGACCCAGCGCTGGGCCACCTCCAGCACGTCCTTCTGGCCGCGGTAGTCCTTGAAGGTGATCCCCGTCTCCCCCGGCATGACCCAGTAGGTGCGTCCGCGGCCCAGGAACCAGAACAGGGCCACGAACTGGATGATCATGAAGAGAATGGCGAAGAGCAGCTGGAAGAGCAGGTAGGCGGCGTAGAGGACGTACGGCAGCGCCGTCTCGGCGTTGGGGAGGAACCAGAGGAAGAAGGCCGCCAGGAAGATCAGCCAGATGAGGAACCCTCGCCAGTGTCGCGCAATGAACCCGGCGAGCTTTTCGATGACGAACATGCCTTGAGCCTTTCCTTGACTAGCGGGTCCTGGAGCCCGGGACCCTCACCTTACCCTCTCCCCAGGAAGGGCGAACCCATTGCAGGGCACAGCCACCTGCACCCCGCTGTGACCCAAGTATAAACCAGGTCTCTCCAGGGAAATGATCAGAATTCTCTTAATTGGTCTCATTGGCCACGCGGGCCACGCGCGCCCTTCACGTCTCTGGCGCCGCTGGCCCTGGACGGGCGTGGCTAGCGTGGCCACTCCTTCACTCTGGTCGCAGGCGTGATCTTGCCGTCCGGCAGCACGTCGAAGAGCGCCCCCTGGGGCCCGCCGATACGCACCTGGCGCCCCGGCGGGACGTTGTAGACGCCGTTGGGGTCGGCGTCGATCCCCAGCACCGCTACCCCCTGGGCGTCGTAGTAGACGCC
>DAOTTI010000296.1:0-4471 GCA_034437795.1 Chloroflexota bacterium
GTCCCGCTGGCGTCGTCGCCACCAGAAGCTGGCCCAAGACTGCCACTGTCGGCGTCGCTTAAGACCCCAAGGGGAACTGTAATACTAGGACGCCACGACCGCCGCTTCTCGCCGTCCCGCCGCGGCCAGCTGCGCCCGCAGGAACCGCACCGTCTCACGCAGCGCCTCGTCACGCGGCTCAGGGACGCGGCACTCCAGGGCGCCGTAGCCGTCGTAGCCGATCTCCTGCAGCACGCGGAACGGCTCCACGAACTGGGTGTGCCCGCGCCCGGGGACCAGGCGGTTGCTGTCGGCCAGGTGGATGTGGCGCAGGTGTCTGCCCGAGGCCAGCAGTGACGCCGCGATGTCCGCCTCCTCGATGTTCATGTGGAAGAAGTCGCCCATCATGCCCAGCCCCGGGCTATCCACCGCGTCGCAGATGGCACAGGCCTCGGCCAGGTCCTTGGGGAAGCGGGCCTCATAACGGTTGAGCGGCTCCAGGATCAGGCACACGCCAAGGTCGGCCGCCTCCCGCGCCAGCGGCTTCAGTTGAGCAATGAGCAGGTCCCGCTCCAGCTCGCTGGCGGTGTACAGGGGCGAGAGATCGGGTAGCCCCTCGTCTCGGTTGAAGCGAGGGACAAAGATGATGCCCCGCGCGCCGACCTCTGCGGCGCAGCGTAGGAGCACCCGCGCCGCGTCGATACTCTCCTGGCGCGCCTGCCGGTCGGGGACGGTGAAGCGGTTCGGCAGGCCGCCGCAGATGGTGCTGGCCTTGATCGGCGAATCCGCGAGCGCGGCCTTCACCTCCGGCAGGTGGTTGGGATCTTCGCGCAGCAGGCGCCCATTCAGCTCAATACCGTCAAAGCCGTAGGCCTGCAGGTTCGCCAGCTTCTGGGCAAACGTCTCACCGGGGACGAGGGACTCCTGGGCGGCAAGTTTCACTGGTACTATTGCACTCCTTCCTCTATCAAAGTGTAGGTGGTTTTGTCCCCGCCCGGCGCTGCCGCGTCGCATCGGGGCATGGCCGATCACGGATCGATCACAGATCAAGAACGGAGCCGGGTACGCCACGGGCGGTGCTTCCAGGCACTGCCAGCCATGAGGGGGCCCGGCGGCCGCGGACAGGTGAGCAAGGACCGATGGCGGAGAACGAGCAATCGGACGCCCAGACCTACCCTGCAGCGCCAGCGACCGCGCGGCCGGCGGTCTTCCTGGACCGCGACGGCGTAATTAATGAGAACCTGCCGGACGCGTACGTCGACGACTGGGCGCGGTTCCGCTTCCTGCCAGGCGTGGTCGAGGCCATTGCCAAACTCAATCGCGCCGGCTACCTGGTGGTCGTGGTGACCAACCAGGCAGGGATCGGCCGCGGCCTGATGACGGAAGCCGCCTTGCAGGAGATCCACGCCCGCATGCTGGCCGCCATCGAGACCGATGGCGGGCGGGTCGACCTGGTCCTGTACTGTCCGCACGCCCCTGAGGCCGGCTGCGACTGCCGAAAGCCCCGGCCGGGGATGCTGCACCGCGCAGCCGCCCGGCTGGCGATCGACCTGGAACGTAGCTACTTCGTGGGCGATCACGTCACGGACGTGCAGGCCGGGCGCGCGGCCGGCTGCCATCCCATCCTGGTCCTCACCGGCCGGGGAGCAGGGGCCCGCCACGGGCCGGCCGGCGCCCCCGACCTGGATGGCGTGCCGGTGGTCGAGGATCTGCCGGCGGCCGTCCGGCTCATCCTCGGCCCTCCCTCCGCTGCCAGTCCCGACGGCCGGCTGGATCCCGCACCCTCCCTTCCTCTAAAGCGTGAACCTAAACCGTGAGCCGCGCTGAGCTGCACGGCCGCAAACTCAGTGACACCCGCGCGAGCGGAGACGCGTCCAATAGGATTTGGCCGGCCACGAAGCAAGCGCAGGCGTGGCCGCTGGCGGCGGTAGCTGGGGGACCGCGGCATCATTCTGAGTGCCTACCAGTTCGCGGAGTTCGACCTTACTCGCAACTCCCTCCCATCGTCCCGCCTCCGGCGGGAGCCCTGGACGAGAGAGGGCTCTGCTGGTGAACGCTCGGTTACGCTCTCGCGGAGCACCAGCGCGGCATGACGGCATGAAAGTGGCTGGCTATTGACAATTGACACGGGGATCGGGGTCACCCGGCGGACGGCTGGACCGGCCCCTCAGACGGTTCGGCGGCCGGGGCGCTGCTGGTGGCGGCCGGCGCGCCGACGATGGCAGGCTTGCCTTCCGGCGCCAGCGCTCTGGCTGCGGCGATCTCCTCCTCCGTCGGCACCGGCCCCGGCTGCGCCTCGTCGATGAGCATCACCGGGATGCCGTCGCGAACGGGGTAGCGCTTGCCACACTTGGTGCAGGTCAGGCGCTCGGCCTCCCCTTCTTTCTGGTAGATCACCGGCTCCTTGTCCTCCGGACAGGCCAGGATCTCCAGCAGGGTCGGGTCAAGCCCCTCGCGCCGGGGCGGCGGGGGGGCGGTCTCAGTCGTGTCCGTGCCGGAGGCAGGCTGGCCGTCACTCGGAGCAAGCAGCTTCTTTATCGCCCAGGCGGCGCCCCCGACGGCGGCGGTGAGGCCGACGGCGGCGCCGATCAAACCTTTCCTCATGGCGGTGCTCCTCACGTAGACGAGCTACGTCCCTGGTAGAACGTGGCCGCAGCCAATTGTAACGAGCAGCGCCGCCCGACGGGCCGGAGCGCAGTGAGCGGTCTGCCTGGGACCCAAAAGTAGGGGTCGCGCCCGACCTAGAAATAGGGATCACGCCGGACGTTGAAGACCACCTTGCTGCCATCGCGCTCGAAGCGAAACGGCAGCTCGCGCAGGGTCGCGCCCAGGCGCGCCCGCACGGCCTCCTGGGCCGCCAGCGGGCAGTACAGGAGCAGGAACCCGCCCCCGCCGGCCCCCGCCAGCTTGCCCCCCAGCGCCCCCGCCTCCAGCGCCGCCTCGTAGAGCTCGTCAATCCCCTTATCGGTGATGCCGTCCGCCATCTGGATCTTGAGCTGCCAGCCCTGGTGCAGCAGCCGGCCGAAGGCGTCGAAGTCGCCCAGCTCCAGGCAGCGCCGTCCCTCGCAGGCCAGCGTGCGTAGCCCGTCCAGGACCGACATCCGGTCGGGGATGTTGCGTAGCTGCGGCCCCAGGATGGCCGCCGACTTGCGCGTGCGGTGGGTGTAGAAGAGCAGGAGGTTATTGCAGAGCTGGTTGATGCGTTCTTGCGGCAGGCTGAGGCGGTGCCAGGTGATCCGCTTGGGGTCGGTCGGCCCGAAGAGGAACTGGCGCAGCCCGCCGAAAGCGGAGAAGTAGGCGTCCTGGACCCCCATGGGGCGTCCCAGGATCTCTAGCTCAATGCGGCAGGCCTCGGCGGCAAGCTGCTCCGCAGTCCGGATCTCCCCCTGGTATGTCCACAGCGCCTGCAGCAGCCCCACCGTCACGGCGCTGGAGGAGCCCAGGCCGGAGCCCTCCGATGGGACATCGGCCAGGGTGGTAATCTCCACCCCCCTCGCCACGCCGGTGAGGCGCATCGCCTCCCGCACCAGGTCGTGCTGTAGCTCGTCGACGGAGTCCACAATCTCCTTCTTGGAGTAGTTGACGTAGATCTTGTCGTCGAAGCGCTCCTTGACGATGACGTAGACGTACTTGTCGATGGCTGCCCCGACCACGGCCCCGCCATAGGCATTCGCGGGGGAGGCGTAGTACTCCGGAAAGTCCGTCCCGCCGCCCAGAAAGCTGACCCGCAGCGGCGTTTGCGTGATGATCATTCGCTCGGCCCTCCAGCCCAGCACCGGCTAGCTGAACCGCTCCGGGAAGGCGCGCACGTAATCCGTGCCGACGTTGGCTCGCTCCACCAGGTAGTCCACCGGGTTCAACGGATCAAAGGTCAGGATGGTCCGCTGAAAGGCCTGAATGATGATCCGCCGCCCCGTCACCGGCCCCTTGTCCACAATGGCCTCCACCGGCTCAGCGACCGGCAGCCCCACGTCGTGCAGCCACCCGCCCGGGAACAGGTCCTCGCGGTTGATGTACGACCAGAAGTACGCGGGGACCAGGTGCCCTGCCTCAGGCGCGAGCATGGCGGAAAAGGGAACGAACACGCTCCCATCGGGCAGGGTGGCGGTCCCGCCCAGGAAGTCCGGCGGGGCCGGCACGCGCTCGGCCGGTTGCGTCAGCGCCTGGAGCGAGGCGTAGGTGAGCGTGCTGGTCTCGCCGCCGATCGGTAGGGGCAGCGCGCCGGCGATCAGCTCATCGACCAGCAGGCCATACTGCAGGCGCCACGCCGGATTGCTCTCCTCGGGATGCACCTCGATCCGGCCCTTCTCGAAGTACTGCACCAGCAGTCCCGCCTCTGAGCGCGCCGGCGTGAGCGTGTTGCCCAGCACGCGCAGCCCCTGGCGCTCGGCATAGTAGGCGCTGAACGGCTCCGCCACCGGCGCCTCGCCCACCCGAACAGCCGGCGGCAGCGGCGGGACGGCCCCCATCGGCAACCCGCCGGCGCCCGGCC
>DAOTTI010000297.1:0-5048 GCA_034437795.1 Chloroflexota bacterium
TGGAGCTGGCACGGGAGGCGGGAGCAAAACGCGTGCTCATCCCCAGCGAGAACAAGCGCGACCTGGCCGACGTGCCGGATGAGATCCCGAATGGGCTGGGATCACATTGCGGCGATCACCGACATCACAGGCACCATCACGGACGCGCGCCGGCCGCTACGATTGTTGGTTGCGAGCCCTCCACACCTGGCAGCCGCGGAGCCGCTGACCTCCTACGGCCGGCTGGGCCAGTCGCGGTTGCGCGCCCTGTGGCTGGCGACGATTTACGCGCTCGGTGCTCGCTGGGGCACGCGAGCGTCGTCGCGCTGCTCGGCGTGGCGGCGCTCAGTTTCGAAGCCATCTTGCCCGACGGGATCGATCCGCTCATGGAGCGGGTGGTCGGACTGACGCTACTCGCCCTCGGCATGTGGGTGGCGTATGCCCAGGTGCACTACTGGCGCGGCGAGGAGGACTGCCGGTTGCGCAGCCGGTGGATGCTCGTGTTCGCCGGCGCGCGCCGCGGCTAGCACCCCATGGAGTCCAGGCTCCACGGCCACAGCTACCAGGGGCCCGGCGGCGGTTTCCACGTCCACCGCGTGGACCAGTACGGACCCAAGACCGCGTTCAGCGTGGGGATGACCCACGGCATTGGCGCCGAGACCGGCACACGGGTGCTGACCATGGCGGCCGTCGGCGGCGCGGCGACCCAGGGACCGGGTGCCGCCATGCTGCTCGCCTTCATCATCGGTCTGTTCGTCGCCAACACCGCCATCGCCCCATGCACGTCGCTCGGCTTCCTCTCGGCCGGCCGGGCGCGGTCAGTGTACGTCACGATCGGTGCGCTCACAGCCGCGTTCAGCCTGATCGTGGGTGGCTACTTCGTCCTTGGCGCCGCCGATCGGTTGCCGGACCTCCCACAGGTGCTCGGTGCGGTCACCGCCGCCGCGTGACCGCGCAATACAGCGTCGGATGCTACGACGCTCTCACTTGCTGTGGCCACAAGGCTACAATTGTCCCGGAGCACACAGGGCACATGGCGAGCAGACCCGCCAAGCGAGGCGCCCGTCGTCAGCTCGACGGGGACGCGGCTGCAGGTGCCGGATATCGCGGCGCATCGGCCGAGCACGCAGCGCACGCGGCGCGGCCGCACCAGCAGACGGTGGCGGTCGCACGCCGGCTTGCACGCGCGGAGGGGCATCTGGCCGCGGTGCGCCGCATGGTGGAGGAGGGCCGGGACTGCCCGGACATCCTCATCCAGATCGCCGCCGTCCGCGCCGCCTTGGAGGCGACGGCGAAAATGGTGCTCGCCGACCACATGGAGACCTGCATCCGAGAGGCCGCGCATAACGGCGACGCGGACCAAGCGTGGTCGGATCTCCAAAAGGCGCTGGAGAGCTTCATCCGCTAGTGGGTGTGGGGGCCGCTGCTCCCCCCCACATCGCCCCCACATCGCCACCGCGTCGCCAGTGCGTCGCCAGTGCGTCGCGCGGTGCCGGCACGACCGCCATCGGAGGGGGAGCGTGGCGCTCAGACGCGCGAGATCCGCGCGTTCACCAGTCGGGCAGCGTTCACCACCACGAGGACAGACCCCAGGTTGTGAACGATCGCGCCGGCGACGATCCCCAGGCTGCCGAAGACGACCAGGCCCACGGCCACCGCGTTCCAGATGCCGGCGAAGAGCAGGTTCTGCCGGATCGTCGTCAGCGTCTTGCGGCCGAGCAAGATGGCGGCGGCCGCCTGGCGCAGGTCATCGGTCATCAGCACGACGTCGGCCGCAACCATGGCCAGGTCGGTGCCGGCGGCGCCCATGGCGACGGCCACGTCGGCGGCGGCGAGCGCCGGCGCGTCGTTGACGCCGTCCCCGATCATGGCCACGCGGTGCCCCTCGGCGCGCAGCCGCTTGACCCATTCCACCTTCTGCTCCGGCAGCAGGCGGGCGTGCACGTCCTGGGGCGCGATGCCCACCGCCTGCGCCACGGCGCGTGCGGGTCCTTCGCGGTCGCCGGTGAGCAGCACGATCCGCTTCAGGCCAGCGTCGCGCAGCTCGCGGATGGCGTGCACCGCCTCCTCCCGCAGCACGTCGGCGACGCCGATCACGGCTGCGGCCCGGCCGTCTAGCGCCACCGCCAGCGGCGTCTGGCCAGCGGTTTCCAACTCCTGGAGCGCGCCGTCGGCCGCCGCGGGCCATTCGATGCCCCGCTCTGCGAGGAACTCCGGGCGCCCGACGACCACGTGCACTGGCGGCGCCGCCGGGTGTAGGTTGGCGATGCGCGCCGCGACCCCCTTGCCGGCGACCGCCTCGAAGTCGGCGCTTCCGCCGGAGGCGTTGGGCACCGGCGCGCCGCGCGCCTCGGCAGCCGCGAGCACGGCCCGCGCCAGGGGGTGCTCGGAGAGACGTTCGGCGGCGGCGGCGTAGGCGAGCACCTCGCGCTCGTGGGTCGTGCCGTCCAGCAGCACCACGCGTTGCACCGCCGGTTGGCCGCGGGTGAGCGTTCCGGTCTTGTCCAGGCACACGGCATCCACGTGGCCGGCGGCCTCCAGCCGGGCGCCGCCCTTGATCAGGATGCCGCGCGTCGCGCCGCGGGCGATGCCGGCCACGATCGCGGTGGGCGTCGCGAGCACCAGCGCGCAGGGGCACGCCACCACCAGCACACTCACGGCAGGCAGCAACTCCCCGCGCACCAGATACACCAGCGCGGCCAGGCCGAGCACGCCGGGCGTGAACCACTTCGCCAAGCGGTCGGCGGTGCGCACGATCGGGGCGCGCTCCCCCTCCGCCTCCTGGACGAGCGCGGCGATCCGCCCCAGCGCCGTCGCCTCGCCGATGCGGCTAACCCGGACCTCCAGCGCGCCGCCGGTGGCGAGCGTGCCGGCGAACACCTCGTCCCCCGCCGCCTTTTCCACCGGCAGCGGCTCGCCCGTGATCGCCGCCTCCTCGACGCCGGCACGGCCGGCGACCACCACGCCGTCCACCGGCAGGCGCTCGCCCGGGCGGACGACCACCACGTCGCCCACCCGCACCTGCTCCACCGGTACCGTGCGCTCCGTCCCCCCGGTGGGGTCCTTAATCCGTGCCGTAGCCGGGACGAGCCGGCCCAGTCCTTCAAGGGCGCGATCGGCGCGGGCCGCCGTCACGTCTTCGAGCACTTTGCCGAAGAGCATCATGAAGGCCACCAGCGCGGCGCCCAGGTACTCCTGCACGAAGATCGCGGCGATGATGGCAATCGTCACCAGCTCGTCGACGTTCAGCTTCCCGCGCATGACCCCCCCGACGGCGTCCCCGGCGATCAGCGCGCCGCCAATCAGGGCAGCGGCCAGGCCCAGCGCGTTCACGGCGGCGGCGGGGCCGCCCACCAGGAGGGCCACCCAGGAGGCCAGCGCCAGCAGCCCCGTCGCGGCTGCCACCAGAAAGTCCCGGCTGGTCAGGATCGGTCGGTAGTGCGTCCAAGCGCTCCGGCGCGCGGGCGGCGCGGCCGTCAGTTCCGCGATTTCCGGGCGGCGGGACGGCGGCGCGTCGAGAACGGGCGTGGTGGACAAGGTCGGATCCCCCTAGGGGGGATAGCATAACACGAGCACGGCGCCACGGGTTTGGCGTTCCAGGCACGCGGGCAGCACATGGCCACGCCCGGCGCGGCCGGTCGCTCACATTCGATCGCTGCCGTGAGCGGTGCCAACTCGCGCCGCCGCGCGGCCTGCGGCGGCTCCGCTTCACGTCAGGACGCCCGGCCGCGCCCTTTCCAGCGGGCGGCCGCTCCTGCTCACGACCGCCGGCGGACGTACTGGTGATGGGGCACATCCTGCACGACTGGGATCTCGATGAGAAGCGCCTGCTGGTCGCGAAGCCCTACGAGGCGCTGCCCACCGGCGGAGCATTGATCGTCTACGACGCGATCATCGACGTCGATCGTCTACGACGCGATCATCGACGACGAGCGGCGGCGGAACGCCTTAGGGCTCCTGATGAGCCTGAATATGCTGATCGAGATGCCCGGGGGCTTCGACTACACCGGGGCGGACGGCTGCGCCTGGCTGCGCGAGGCGGGGTTCCGTGAGGCCTATGTGGAGCATCTCGTGGGATCAGGGTCGATGGTGGTCGGGATCAAGTAGCACGTGCTGAGGGCCCGCGCCACCGGTGACGATGCTCAGATGAGCAAGGAGGACGGACATGCGTCTCGCTACCCGCCCGATTGTCGACCGCGCTACCTTTCTGACTGCCGGTATCGTCGTTGGCCTACGGTGGGCGCCCTGCTCGCGCTCCAACCGGTCTGGGCCAGCCTGGCGCGGCCGTCGACCACCCCGATCGCCTGAGTGGCACCCGAAGGGTTGTGCCGATCAGCCCCAGTGTCCCAACCATGGGTGAGCACTGGGCCAATCCGGCCGACCTCCCGACCGGACCGATTTACACCGTCCACCAGGGGCGCCTGATCGCAATTGAGTACGTGCTCACCCAGGCCGACGTCGCCGCGGGCAGGCACTGGCACGACCTCACGTTCCGCTACTGGAGCCAACCGCTGCCAATCGAGCACGCCGACATCGACTTCCTGCCGCAGGGCCACGAGGGCTTCGAGGTGCCCCACTATAACCTGCACTTCTACATCATCGGGCACGCGGAGGACCGCGAGATCACCTGCCAGCCGTAGCGGAACCCCGCGGCCTCGCCCGGACGGGTGGCTGCGGGACGGCGCTGACTGTCTTCCCGAGCCGCCCGCCACGACGCGCTTGACCAGGTAGCGGCTTGAGTAGGCTCGGTTTGCGCATCAGGTCGCCGTCGGCGAGACCGGGCTTCTCCTCACGATCGGTCCAGCGGCCCCGCATTCAGGAGCTGATAGCGGACGTGCGGGCCGGCAAGGTCGACGCCATCGTCACCTACAAGATCGACCGCATCTCCCGCTCGCCCAAGGACTTCTATGACCTCCGGGAGATCCTGAAGGCGCACAACGTCACCTTCGTCTCGGCCACCCAGCACTTCGATACGTCCGACCCCATGGGCATGCTGATCCTGAACATCCTGCTCAGCTTCGCCCAGTTCGAGCGGGAGCTGGCCCGCGAGCGGACGATGAGCAAGATGG